>SLJB01000054.1 GCA_007135335.1 Balneolaceae bacterium | reverse complement strand
CAAAAATACCTTTCTTTCCGTTATCAACCTGGTTAAAATGGCGGTACTCATAAATCTCACAAAAATCATTTCTGAGTACGGTTTTGTAAGGTAAAACCACATTACATTGGTAGGTATTAACTTTGTGGATGCGATGCATTCTGTACCCATAATACTTCAGGTCGCGCCGGACCGAAAAGTACGCCCTGCCACCGGGCTTCAAAAGTTCACTCACTCCCATCAAAACTCCCGCCTGTTCTTCAGGCAGTAAAACATTCAAAACGTAGTTGCAAAGAATGGTATCGAACTTTTTTTCTGGGTAATCAGGTGCGTAATGAGGATCGTATCCTGTACAGGCAAAATTTTTTGAATACAAAAAATCAATATCTGCTCCGTACCCACATCCATAGTCCAGCACATCTCCGTCAATCAATTTTCGGTTATACAACCATCTTGTAGGATAAGATACTTTATCTCGCTCTTTGGCAGTGAGGTGTGAGTGTGGGTTTTTATTCATTCATTCTCAACCTTCGTTATGAAACTCAAAATTCTGATTATGTATTTGAAGTGCTTCTACTGCGGGGAATGATGATTTCTCAATTGGCAGCAAAATCTCCGTGTCTCTTAGCTGGTTCAACCCCTCCACAATATTTGAATTATGAAAAAGCCATGCTGATATCTTTATAGTAAAATCATCTCTGATAGTTATTAACCAATGGTCAAACATCCAATGATGATTTCTGCACATTGAAATGCCATTCCTTATGTCATCGTTATAGCTTTCTTCCCATGGAATAATATGAGCACCTTCAACGATCGAAGCGCCGGAATGCGTTACTACTTTGCTTCTGCAAATCGCACAGTGATAGTTATACTTCTTCTTTACAGAGTGAGAAAAGGCTCTTTGCCGAACCTGTTCATTTCGTTTAACAGTTTTCTTCTTTCCTGATTTATCGTGAAATGCCTGAAAAGGTTCATTTAAAATATTTTCGATTTCAAGTGAATACTTCCAGGCTTCATCTTCAGAGTTTTTTAGTTCAGAAACCAGATTGGCTGTTTTTGGGTCAAAAAACTCCTTCATCAGAATCAATCGTGCATTAACCCTATTTTCTTCACCACTTAAAAAGTCGAATAGTTCAGACTTGAGTTTGGCTGTTTTATCATCCAAAAGCTCCCAAATATGCCTGTCCATGTGAGTAAATGGAGTAGAAATTCTGGTATTTCTGTGCTCGCCCATTATGGAGTTCCAGTATGAATAAAATGTGTCTGTAAGTTGATCTGAAAGCTTGATTTTACCTGACTTGATCCATCCCCGCTCTATTCCGTCTATAATACTTAACAACAAAAATACTTTGTGCGGCGCCTTGTTTTTAACTGAATCAGGCCATGGGTTTGATGTGTCTTGCCTGAGATTTCTTAATGAAATGAGATTAAATTTTTCATTCTGCATTCTGAAATATGATAAGATGAATTATTAATAACGAATTGATCATAAATTACTTCAAAGTGGGCTATTTTTGGAATCGTCTAATCGAAATAACATTCGGTCTCTCTCAAGAGACTAATCAACTAAAAACTAAGAACTGAAATTCTCCCCTTTAATGCGAGTCTGATTTCAACACATTCACCCAAAAAGAAAACCCGGCCTGATATTTCACCGGACCGGGCTTTGCAGCGGAGCTACGGTTTACTCAGAAACCTTTTCTTGGAACACGGGGTGCGATGGAGTCGTCACGGCCGGCCCGGCCTTTACCCGTTCCTCTTGAAAATTGATAATTCACCCGGAACCAGAAGGGTACGGCCGACATATTGATGATCCCTTCAGAACGGCTCTGAAAATCCGGTGCGTCTATTTTATTGCCATCATAAGTGAAACCTCGTGAGAACGGCAAACCTGTAATTACGCCTGCTTTGAGGCCATTACTGAACGTCTTTTCAACGGAGATGAAGTAGAGCGCGCCGCTGAACATAGTCCGCTGAATTTCTGCTCTCGGGCTTGAATACTGAAACTGTGCCGAGGCGGTATATCCATTTCCAAATCCCGTAAAAGCTGAAAGTCCGGTTTCATAAGCCAGGGCACGGTTTGCACTGATACTACTTGCACCGGCAACTCCATCAGGCGATGTGTGAACTTCAAAAAGGCTGACGTAGGGCTGAAAACCGGTTCTGCTGCCGGTGTTGATGGATCCGGACAAGCGGACACCTTTCTGCTCTACATCACCCAGGTTGTGCCAGTTTAATTCATAGATACCGTCCGGCCCGATTTCAGCCAGAGTGTGGATGGCATCGCTTTGGTGTGAGTAAAACAGACCGGCCGACAGAAAGCTGTTCCCAAACAGAAGTGAATACTCCAGATTCACGTCGTTTCGGAAGGATGGATTCAGGCCGGGGTTCCCGCTTCTTGAGCTGAAGGGGTCGTCGATAGATTGTGACGGATTCAGCTGGTAAAGATGCGGATATTGGGCGGAGCGCCTGTAAGACAACCGAACCGATTGGGAAGTTTCAGGGATTCTGTATCGAATGGAGGCATTTGGGAACAGTGCCGTGTTTCGGTTTTTTTCATCTGATTCCAGGCCGTACGATGCAGATTCAATTCGGACTCCGCCCTGAAGATCCATCTGTGAGGTACTCAAAGTGAAAGATCCGTACCCGGCAAAATTTTCATCCCGGTACTCAAACCCGCTGACCACTTCATCAGCGATTCTCATGGTTCTCGCCTGAAGGCCGCTTTCAAGAACAAGCCTGCCGGATATTGGCTGTCTGTAATCCGCTCTGATGCGGTGGATCTGCTGATGTGGTTT
>SLJB01000041.1 GCA_007135335.1 Balneolaceae bacterium | reverse complement strand
GTTTGAAAAAAAAGGGGACAATCATGGACTATTCTGAACTTGTGAATGCATTAAAAAATGAGGATAATCGAACAGCAAACATGCTGATAGCTGAGGCGATCCCCATTCTGAAAAAGTACCTTATCTCAAAAGTAAATGCCTCACCAAACGATGCTGATGATGCTGTTCAGCGGATGTTTGAGTATGTAATTCCAAAAATCAGAAAGGATGAAATTAACAGCCCAACCGGCCTGCTCTCTTATATGCTCAAAGCCGCCCGGCACAGTTATTATAAAATAATGCGCGATTTTGATCTTGATAAATTTGATGAGATTGAGGAGCAGCTTGTATCTGAAGCCGAACAGGTATGGAAATTAATGAGTAAAGAACAGGCTGCCATCCTGATGCGATGCCTTGAAGGACTGAGAAACAGCTACAGAGAGTTTGCCGGTTTTTTATTTGATTACCCTGCTGCCAATACCGAAGACATCGCTGAGATGTTTGGCATTTCTCCCGCAAATGCCTGGACACGCAAGCACCGTGTACTTAAAAAGCTTGCAGACTGCGTAACCCTGAATACATAATTTTTTCAAAAAAAAGTGTAAGGAATCTGAAAAATCCGGTTCATACATACGAGAGGTTGTAGTTACAAAAAAACAGACAACTCAGCAGCGCAAACAAACCACTACGATGACTGACCAAAAGACGATCAGGATTTTACAAACAATAGAAAAGTACATCAATGGAGAACTGTCTCAGCCGGAAATTGATGATCTTTGGGTTGAATTTCTTCAGAATCCGGAATATTACAGGCTTTTTGAGACTGAACTTCATCTAAAGAGTCTCATCAAAGAGGGAGTAAAGCCAAATTTCACTCATGATGATGATTCAGAAGTGAATGAACCGGCTGTAAGCTATCTTTATAGTTATAAAATATGGGCAATTGCTGCAGCTGCAGCACTGCTTATTACAATAGGATTGCAGTTTTTTGCGATGGATGAGCAACAGACCCGGCAGCAGTGGGCAATCACATCCATCGATAAGACTGAAATGTTAGGCGCGGATCTCTATCGTTCTGATGAGCATGATGCCGCCATACTCGATATCGCCATCAATGAGGCACTTGCGCTTGCTTATGATGATGAGACTATTCTTGCCATTGAGCGCTTTCGTGAAATGCAGACACTATCACCCACGCAGCAACAACGTATACGTATTGAGATGAATCTCGGCATCCTTCTTTACAACATCACAGCTTACGAATCGGCTGCTGTGCATTTTCAATCGGTAACTGAAATTGAAGAAGCTGATGACAATTTTATTGAGAAGAGTTACTGGTTTCTCGGAAATGCATATCTGAACATGGGTAACATGACAAATGCAAGAGAGGCTGTTTTTGAAGTTTATACCATGAACGGGCGTTTTCAAGATCCGGCACTTACCCTGCTTAAAAAACTCGATCTGCAACTCGGCAACATTCCGCCCGACGAGGTACAATAGGACAACCTAAGAATCAACAGGCAACGCTCTTGGAACAGGATTCAGAAGCTTTTTTGTATGATTCATGAGATACTCATGTACCGATATTTTCTTATTCCCCTTTTTCGGCACAATTTTCTTGTACTTCCCGCTGCTCTTTAGTACCCATCGCTGTTGGTTGTCGCTAAGATAGAGATCAAATAAAAAATTCATGTACTTTTTGAGTGCAGGGTGTTCAATTGGGGCTAGTACCTCCACCCTGGCGTCGAGATTACGGTGCATCCAGTCGGCCGAACCAATATAATACAGATTATTCCCGCGATTGTGGAAATGGAAACAACGCGAGTGCTCCAGGAAGCGGCCTATGACTGAATGTACATTAATGTTTTCACTGAGCCCATCCTTTTGCGGTATCAATCGGCATACACCCCTCACGATTAAATCTATAGGTACCCCTGCCTGAGACGCTTCATACAATTTCTGAATAATAAGTGTGTCCTCAAGACTGTTCATCTTCGCCATAATCCGAGACTTTCGACCGGCTTTGGCTTCAATAATTTCTTCATTGATCATTTGCATCATATTACTGCGTAGATGTTTTGGTGCTACCAGTGTTTTCTTAAACGTCTGATCGGGAGCATACCCCGTAAGCAGATTAAACACGTCTGATACATCTGCGGCAATATCGTCCCGGCAGGTAAAATACCCGAAATCTTCATAGAGCTGAGCTGTATCGGGGTGATAGTTACCCGTGCCGATATGCATATAGCGGCGAATGGACCCATGCTCTTCACGAACAACAATAGTAAGCTTTGTGTGAATTTTTAGCCCGGGTATACCATATGAAACATGCACCCCTGCATTTTCAAGGCGATGTGCCCACGTTATGTTTCGTTCCTCATCAAACCGGGCTTTAAGCTCTATCAGTACGGCAACCTGTTTATTCGCTTCTGCCGCTCTGATGAGTGCATGCATCAGGGGTGAATCGCTCGAGGTTCTGTAGAGTGTCTGCTTGATAGCAAGCACTTTTGGATCAGAAGCGGCCTCTTCAACGAACCTCTGAGTGGAAGTATCAAAACTGTGATACGGATGGTGAACAATAAAATCTTCATTTCGGATGGTTTTAAACACACTCGGTGAATCTTCATCCATAGAATGGCGGAATACGGGATGAAGCACAGGTGTCCAAGGCTCGGATTTCAGGTGCTGAAAACCTTTTATTGATGTGAGTTCCATTGCATCGGCCAGACCAATCGGCCCTTCCATTTCAAATACATCACTCTTCTTCACACCCAAATGCTCAAACAGATAGTTTTTAATATCCGCCGGCATTTTTCTATCGATTTCAAGGCGAACCACTTTCGCAAATTTTCGTTCGCGCAGTTCATCTTCAATCATCTCGAGCAGATCGTCTGCTTCCTCTTCATTTCTTTCGATATCGGCATTTCGGGTTACCCGAAAAACGTGGGCGCAGATTACATCAACCCCGGGAAAAAAGCGATCAATCTTTTCTACAATCAGATCTTTAAGGGATAAGAATGTAGCATTGCCTTCCCGATTCTCAAGCTCAATCCAGCGTGGCCTGTTCGACGGAATTTTTATTCGTGCAAACAGCTTTTTGTCTGACTTTCTCTGCCTCAGTTTAATAGCCAGAGATCTGCTTTTATTTGAAATAAACGGGAAGGGATGAGCTTCGTCCACAGCAAGCGGTGTGATAATCGGGTAGATCTGATTTTCAAAATACTCGTCTGCCTTCTGCTGCTGCTCTTTACTAAGTGCTTTGTATGAACTAATTACGATCCCTTCTTGCTCAAGTGCCGGAAGCAGATCATCCAAAAAGCAGCCTCTGTATGCTTTTATCATCTTCAGCACTTCTTTCCGGATTGCCCTCAGCTGATCTTCCGGAGTTTTACCATCCACCGTAAGTTCGGTAACCCCTGAATAAAACTGACGCTTTAAACCGCCAACACGCTTCTGAAAAAATTCATCCAGATTGGAACAGACAATCCCTATAAACTTCACTCTTTCCAGGAGTGGCAGATCCTTTCTGTTGGCTTCAGCCAGAACACGTTTGTTAAATTTGAGCCAGCTCAGCTCATAATTTTCAAAATAATCGGGACCAAAAATTTTCAGCTCTTCAGGTTGCATTATCGGTGAATCAAAAATATTAGAATTTCCGAACCGTAACAGTATGTAAATTTACGGCTACCGCGCTTTGTTAATGGCGGGCATTTCAAAATTAAGTTATGTATTATTGTTTTAACAAAATATAAATAAACCCTTTACGCTACGAAGTGCAAAACCCGCTATTGGATCCAGAAGAAAAAGAACCTGCAGTAGAAGAAACCCTGCGCCCGGCAAATTTGCAAGAGTTTGTTGGCCAGCAGAAAGTTATTCAAAATCTTTCCATCTTTATACAGGCAGCAAAAAAACGTGGTGAAGCACTTGATCATGTTATTCTTTCGGGACCGCCTGGACTGGGTAAAACCACTCTTGCCTACATTATTGCGCGGGAAATGGGTGTTCAGATAAAACCAACCACCGGACCTGTTCTTGAAAAGCCGGGTGATCTTGCCGGGCTGCTCACCAATCTGGAGCCGGGTGATGTTCTCTTCATTGATGAAATTCATCGGCTCAATCCCGTTGTGGAGGAGTATCTCTATTCGGCCATGGAAGATTATAAGCTCGATATTGTGATCGACTCAGGCCCCAGTGCGCGCAGCGTTCAAATTGATCTGAACCATTTCACCCTGATTGGTGCCACCACACGAAAGGGCTTGCTTACAGCACCACTTCGTGCACGTTTTGGTATCGACATGCGGCTCGATTATTACGATACGGAACTGCTGCAGCGAATTGCCTTACGAACCGCGCATATTTTAAATTTTGGAATTACAGAAAAAGGAGCCCACGAGATTGCCCGAAGAAGCCGCGGAACTCCGCGAATTGTAAATAAACTTCTCCGAAGAACCCGTGATTTCGCCCAGGTAGATGGCTTAACATCTATCGATGATACCATTGCAGATAAAGCCCTGAATGCACTCGATGTAGATCATAATGGACTGGACGATATGGACGTTCGTATTCTGAAAGCAATCATCGAAAATTACAAAGGCGGGCCGGTTGGTTTGGGTACTCTTGCCGTTGCCGTGGGAGAGGATAAAGGCACCATCGAAGAGGTGTATGAACCGTTTCTTATTAAAGAAGGGTTTTTGCAGCGCACGCCAAAAGGCCGGACTGCAACGGCAAAATCGTACCAATATCTAGGGATCAGTCAAAAGGAAAGCTCTTCAAACAGGCCTGATCTTTTTGAGTCCTGAAAGGCTGATTCATCTGAAATATGTTGAAATTATTTGTACCTTTTTCCTCTTCTGTTTTTAGACTAACTGACTCATGTAAAAGATTTTTATGAAAAATTTATTCACCTCCGAATCTGTATCTGAAGGGCATCCCGATAAAGTATCCGACCAAATCTCTGATGCCATTCTGGATACTATGCTCGAAAAAGATCCTGACTCTCGCGTAGCTGTAGAAACACTTGTAACCACCGGCCTGGCCGTTGTAGCCGGTGAAGTTAGAACCAAAGCTTACGTGGATATTCAGGAGACCGTACGGCAGGTAATCCGTGAAATCGGGTACACAAAAGCGAGCTACCGGTTTGATGCAGATTCGTGCGGTGTGCTTTCTGCTATTCATCAGCAGAGCGAAGATATTGCCCGGGGTGTGGACGAAGGTGAAGAGAAACAAATGGGTGCCGGTGACCAGGGTATGATGTTTGGGTATGCAAACAGAGAGACAGAAGAGTTCATGCCGATGACCCTGCAGTACTCGCACGATCTGCTCAGAAAACTTGCCCATATTCGTAAGAAAACCGATCTAATGCCCTACCTTGGCCCCGACAGCAAAAGTCAGGTAACCGTAGAGTATGATGAAAACAACAAACCAAAGCGCGTGGATACCATTGTAATCTCCACGCAGCACGATGAAGGTGTGGAGCAATCACAAATTAAACAGGATATTAAAAAACATCTTATCTCAACGGTAATCCCTGCCGAATTGATGGATGCGAATACCATTTTTCACGTAAACCCCACAGGTAACTTTGTAATTGGCGGGCCCCACGGTGATGCCGGTTTAACAGGACGTAAAATTATTGTGGACACCTACGGCGGACGCGGTGCGCATGGCGGCGGCGCATTTTCCGGAAAAGACGCTTCAAAAGTGGATCGAAGTGCTGCCTACGCAACACGTCACATCGCAAAAAACATTGTTGCTGCCGGTTTGGCTGATGAAATCCTGGTGCAGGTAGCCTATGCCATTGGGGTAACCGAACCGGTTTCCATAAACGTAAATAGTTATGGCACTGGTAAAGTAGCGGATGCAAACCTGGCAAAAGCCATTTTAGATGTGTTTGATTTAACCCCCGGCGGAATTATCTCACGTTTAGATCTTAAAAAACCCGGATTCAGAAAAACAGCAGCATACGGGCATTTTGGCCGCAGTGAGTTTAGCTGGGAAAAGCTCGACTATGTTGATAAAATTGCAAATGCAGTAAAATAAAACAGAATAAACCGGATTTACCGGGCCAATTTGAGTAGCCCTTTTCGTGATGTTTTTCATATAATGGCGTATGCTCGAAGTTCAGAACCTCACCAAAAAAATTGACGGCAAAACCATTGTTAAGGATATCTCCTTCTCCCTTCATGAAGGGGAAATCCTTGGTTTTGTAGGTCCTAATGGTGCCGGTAAAACCACCACACTCCGCATGCTGGCATGCTGCACCCTTCCCTCATCCGGCACAGCTACCCTCGATGGCTCAGATCTTATAAAAAACGGTATGGCCGTACGCCGGAACATTGGGTACCTCCCCGAAGTGCCTCCACTTTATGAGTATATGAAGGTGATTACGTATCTGAAAACCATCGCACGCCTTAAAGGTATCCCCAAAAATAGCGTGGCCGAAGCTGTAGATGAAGTGATTGAAAAATGTTTTATACACAAGATGGCTGTTCGTGAAATCGGGAAACTTTCCAAGGGGTACCGTCAGCGTGTTGGTCTTGCACAGGCAATATTGGGAAAACCACGGCTTTTACTTCTTGACGAACCCACCTCCGGTCTCGATCCCGGCCAAATCAGTGAAATGCGCGAAATTATCCGAACGGCCGCAACCAAATCAATGGTGATTTTCAGCACTCATATTCTACAGGAGATACAAAATCTTTGCCACAGAATTGTACTCATCAAAAACGGAGCCCTTCAGTATCAGGGACGGCTCGATCAGTACGGTTTGGCTGATGATGGCATTACACATCTTGCATTGCGGCTTCAGGGTGAAACAGAGATCATCGAAGGGGTATTGAGTAATCCTGATCACCATACCACCTTCAGGCTTGAGAAAAACTCCAATGTTCCGGCGGATATAAAAGCAACGGTGCAATTCCCTGAAAACCCTGATACGCAAACAGCCATTTTAAAAGAACTTCTAAATAATAACATCAGGGTGCTTGAAGTATCACCACTGGCTAAAGACCTTGAGCAAACCATTCTTGATTTTATGAGAAGCGAATAGACACATTTATGCTGAATATTTATCGAAAAGAATTGTTCAACTATTTCTGGAGCCCGATTGCCTACATCGTAGTTCCTGTTTTTCTACTCATCAGCGGGTACTTTTTTTCATTCAGCCTCTACTACCTGAAGCTTGCAACCATGAGTAATGCTTTTCATAACATGTCGATTCTTTTGCTGCTGCTTGTGCCGGTAATAACCATGCGATTGATAGCCGAAGAAAAAAACTCCGGCACTCTTGAGCTCCTGTTCAGCATGCCCGTTTCAATTGGCAGTCTGCTATTCGGTAAATTTCTCGCAGCCGTAACCCTGCTGGTCATTATGCTGGCCGGCTCTTTAATTTTCATTGTGCCCCTGATAGTTCATGCCCAACCCGACTTTGGGCCAATTTTAACCGGATATCTTGGCATTTTTCTAATAGGTACCTGTTACATCTCCATCGGTTTATTTGTCTCCTCACTCACCGAAAATCAGATTGTTGCTGCTCTCGGAACCACCGCAATTTTGATACTGTTTTGGTTTATCCGATACATCGGCAATTTCGAAGCACTGCAATTTATAAATCTTCCGTTTGAGTTTATCTCCACATCCACCCATCAGGGTGATTTTGTTCGGGGTCTCATAAACTTCTCCTCAGTTGTTTATCTGCTGAGTTTATCAGCCCTTTTTTACGGCCTGGCCTGGCTAAGGGTACACCTGCTGCGAACCGGATAGATGATATGTATAAGCTCTAGAAACCATGAATAGACTATCAGCACTTATTATTACAATCAGTCTTATTGCAGGGGTTCTGTTTTTGAACCTTATTGCCTCTGAGCTCGATTTTCGGATTGATACCACCCGTGATAGCCTCTACTCGCTCTCTTCGCAATCCAAAGATATTTTAGACCGGCTGGATGAAGAGGTACTCATCGTACATTTTTATATACAGAACGATCCTCGCTACACACCAACTCTTGAGCTGCTTCGCGACTATCAGAGAAATTCGCCGTATGTATCCGTTGAGTTGTATGATATTAACAGCAATCCCTCTGTGGCCGACCGGTACAATGTCCGTTTTCAGGGTACTACCATCATTCGCAAGGGCGATCGAATGACCGAGGTTTACGGCAGTGATGAGGTAAGTATATCAAACGGAATCTATCAGCTGCTGCACCAATCCGATAAAAAAATCTACTTTACCGGCGGGCATGGCGAATTCGATATTTTAAGCCGTGTTTCTGAAGATCATCTTGAGCTGGAAGGTGAAGAAGATCGCCCGGTTTTTCTGCATCAGCGGCAGGGTATGCTAATGCTCAAAGAGACCCTCGAACTGATGAATTTTGAAGTGGAAAAACTTTTTCTGCAACAGGAAGGCCGGGTACCCGATGATGCAGATCTTCTTGTAATCGCATCACCCATTGAACCGTTTCTGCCGATGGAGATAAATGCAATCCGTCAATTTCTCGGGCGCGGAGGAAATCTGCTCGTCACACTTCGTCCGTTTCTGGATGGCGGACTCAGTTCACTGCTACATGATTTTGGCATCCATCCACAGAACAACATGGTGATCGATTTTGGTAACCATTTCTGGAATGATGCCATGGCGCCGGCTGTGGGTTCTTACGAAGATCATGTCATTACTCAGGAGATGCCGCTTACTTTTTTCCCGGGAATTCAGGAAATTCAGCTGGCCGATCCGCTGCCTTCAAACCTTAATGCCATGATTCTCTTTTCTTCTACAGAACAGAGTGTTACGGTTCAAAGCCAGAGTGAAATTGAGGATCTCCAAAGCAGATCTATCGCACCCCGGTCTTACAGCCTGATGGCCGTGGCGGAAGTAGATCAGGAGCAATTCTCAAACAGACTGGCCGTAATCGGATCCGGCGGATTTGCCACAAACGAGTACCTGAATTATCTTGGAAACCGGCGATTAATTTCCAACACCATCAACTGGCTGCTGGCTGAAGAGGTACTTCTTGACCTTGAACCGGCCACATACGAGTTGCCCGTAATTAATCTGACAAACCGTCAGCTTCGAAATACTTTTATGATTTCATCCCTGCTCATTCCATCATTGTTTATGCTTGCCGGTTTCTTTATCTGGGTTAAACGCAGAAGAGAATGAATAAACTACATCCGGCTGCTGTAAAAATTCTACTTGGCGCCTTCCTTTTGGGGATTATCTATCTTCTTTTGATAACATCCGGCAGTGACCACGATCTGCACGAAGAAGATGGAATTCACATTGAGGGGCACGAAGATCATCAGCATGTAACCTACCGCCCGGTTGTGGATGTTGAATCTGAAACTATTGTTATGATATCGGCTTATCTGCCCCACACTCAAACAAAGATTACGATATACGATGGCCTGCTGAAAACCGGCCATATCAATTCAGATTGTACAGATTTCAGAGATTGGGCAATATCCTCTTTTGAGCCGGTTTATCAAGAGGAGCTTTCTGAACGCGAATTCCGTGAATTAAGAAATCTGTACTCCCGAATCACGCCGGACTTCAGGATTGAAACTCTCCCTGAAGATGAAGATTACGGGCTTACAAATCCCGATGGCTGCCTGATCATCCAGACAGACAACAGGCAATATTTTCTGCAGTTTGGCCGGCAAAGTACTCAGGGCTTCTCCCGTTACCTCAGGGTAAATCAAGAGGAACCTGTATATGTTATTTCACGTTACTTCTATACAGAGCTTCAACATCTGGCTCAAAGAGACTAATTACAGTTTTTCACTATAGGATCGTATTCAATCCTAAAACCCACTCTTTTCTTTCTTATTTTAAAGTAAAGGAGCAAACAATAACGAGAGGAGACTTATGAAATCTACATTTGTTCACGCCATAGTAGCACTTGACCAATCCGAAGCCAGTGAACTGATAATCGATGCGCTTCCGCACTTCAAAAAACTGGGCACAAAAAAAGTAACACTGGTTACTGTTGTTTCCGTACCGTTTACCGGCGAACGTACCGAGTTTAATACCAAGCCTTACTATCAAAAACTGAAAGCTTATAAAAAGAGTCTTGAGGAGTACGATTTAGTTGTAGAGATCGATCTGAGATCGGGCACATATTTTTATCCGCCTACAGAAATTCTCACCTCTGCTGATGAAAATGATGCTGACTATGTAATTATCAGTAACCGCGGTCAAAGTAAAGTTCAGGAGATGCTTTTGGGAAGTACCGCTGCTGAAGTTCTGCAACGCTCCAGAATGCCTGTATTTCTGATTAATATTGATATGGAGCAGGACGATCAAGATCCGAACGAGCGAAAACTGGTGCTCACTCAATCGGTTGAAAATGCACTTGAACACGTTATGCACGCCACCGATTTTTCAGACACCGCGAACCGTGCGTTTGATGTGGTACAAGAGCTCGACAGACAGGGTAAAATCGGAAAAATTTCGTTTGTCCATGTACAGGGACATCACGCTATTGCCCTTAAAGATCCCGCCAGTTTCGATGACCTGACAGCTAAATCACAATCACAGCTTGATGAAATGCGAAATACCCTATCCGACAAAACCCGTAACAACTCCGAAATTATTATCACATTCGGTACACCGGGCAAGGAGATTATCAGCGCTATTGAGGATAATGGGGTGACCCTCATTGTAATGGGAAGCCAGGGCAAGGGTTTTGTTCATGAATTTTTCCTGGGTGGAGTCAGTTCACAGGTAACACGCTTCAGCAAAGTGCCGGTACTGCTGGTTCCTGCAGAAAGGGATTAAACCTGTCGAACGGACGTTTCCGTCAGCAAAACTTCTTTTGACATTAGACACTTTAGGTATTTAAAAGGACCTGACAGCATTTCCGCGCTTTTGCGGAATTCTGTCAGCATCAGGTGTTAGGAAACCAATGCTATAAGAGGGAATTTATACAAACTGATGAGTTTTGATTTGCCACGGAAGCACAGAGATTCACGGAGTTTTCTTTGTTTCTGTGGCAAATATAAAAG
>SLJB01000146.1 GCA_007135335.1 Balneolaceae bacterium | reverse complement strand
TGGTAGGTATATCTTCGAGCCCTGTAATTTCAGCAAGATTGAACTCGTTCAGAAAAAGAGAGAAATTGTAAACAGGATCTGTCATCCATTCTGATGCTGAAAAGTTTACCCCGGCCACACTCTGCGCCAATCTGCCGTATATTTCGCCCTGAGCTTCCTGTTGATTTACAGTTCCATTAAACCGAAGTTCAGAAAACGGCTGATCCCCAAAACGGTTGCCATTGATCTCAAACAAAACATTAGCCGCAAAAGACCCGGGATCGAATCCGGTTCCGTTTAACAATGAGCGAATATTGAGATCACTTTCCAGTGACTCCTCCTGAAGCCAGTTTGCGAGGTTCAGATGTTCTGAATGTATTTCTGCTCTCCACTCCGGATCGTCACCCAGTAACCGATCTATAACCGCTGCCAGTAATATAGTCTCGCCTTGATGGGCTATTTCACCGTTAAAATTGAAATTCCCATCTGTAAAGCCGTACTCCGAATCAATGGAATCAACACTATATGTATCATAATGAAGCCCGTTTACAGCCATCATTCCGGTCCAGATAGCCGCTTCAGGATTATTTAAGGGCAGATATCCGTCACCTGAAAAAGTTACCGACCCAATAACAGACGGCACATCAAGGCCGGTTAACTGTGGCACATCCAATTCTTCAATTGAAAAGTTAAAAGAGCGCAGCACTGCGGGATCTTCCACACCTGCTGTAACCGCCAGCTTAAGTTGTTTTAAACCGTGCGCTGTTGCCTGTAATGAGAGCGTCAATGAATCAAGGGTGCCCCGGGCAGTGAACGTAATGTTCAAATCCTGGCGAAGCGGAAGATCTTCCAGATAAAGAGCGAGATCACGCCGGCTTAACGGTTTCAATTCGGTATGCTGGTTCAGTTCTCCTCCCGGCTCAAAATCCCCGCCGGCTTCAAGTAACGTACGTCCTGTATTGATAACCAGCGACTCAAGAGTTATTCGATCTTCATCACCACGCCCGGCCAAATAAACATCCACAGGTTCTGGCAGGCGCTCATCTCTGAGCTGAAACGTAAGTTCATTCAGCGATCCAAAAAACCCGCTTTTACCTGCACCAACTGAAAAATCTGTGTAAAGATCATCCATATGCAGATATTCATCCGGTAACAAATATGCTGATTTTACACGGATATCCACATCAGACAGAGTTACCTGCTGAAGTGCCCACTGCAGACCGGAAGGCTCATCTTCAAGCAACTCCTGCTCTGGTATAAGGTTCAGCACATTCCAGGTAGAGTCTTCAAGCTGTTCAATGTTTATTTTCCCGCCATATAATGAAATTTCATCAACAGTGTGAGCGGATCTGATTAATGCTCGTAAACCATACTTAATACGTATGGAATCGATGGCCGCAATAGAATTATCATTTTCACCGGTTAGGTTGAGATTTTTGATGATAAACCCGTTGAGCAGATCTCCCTGAATGGATTCAATACTGAGATGTCCATTTACCTGTTCGTTTACCTGATTCACAACCACATCGGTAATTTTACCAAAGAGCCAGTCACTCTTAAGAGCTAATCGCAGAGAAATAACCGTAATTACAAGAATGGAGATTGTAATCACCAGCCATTTAAACCATCTCTTTTGATATGTTTTCTTTTCTGAACTCATTAAAATGCCTGCCCAATACTAAAGTGTATGCCAATCCGATCCCAGTTGGACCCAAAATTTTGCCCTGCATATATATTTAAATCTTCATTGGATGGATTTAATTTATAGGCAACATCAATTCGAACCGGGCCAATGGGTGATTGATAACGGATCCCGCCGCCTGCCCCAAATTGTACGGGTCGTTCATCGATCGAGCTCAAATCCCGCCACACCTGTCCGCCATCCAAAAAAGCGGCGATGCCAAAGTTTGGGATGATCTGTGTAAGCTGCTGCCGTAGCTCTGCGTTAAACGCAAATGTTGCCCGCCCGCCAATAGGTATATATTCAGAAAAACTGCCGTCTTCACTAAAAACGGGCAAGCTGGGGCCCAATCGCTGCCGTGCCCAGCCTCTTACAGAGTTGGTTCCACCGGTGAAATAACGAACGTTTGATGGTAAACTTTCATCCTGGCTGTAGAAAATTATGCCGCCGTTCACCCGTTTGGCAAAAGTGAGTGAGTTGGTAATAGGCGTAAACCGGCGAACATCAAGATTAAATTTCTGGAATGTGAAACTTGCCTCGCCAAACGTACCTGAAAATTCTGCTGATGGCTGTACAACCCAGCCACGCTGATCACGCGAAAGCCCTTCACTATAATATCCCGAGAGGGTAATCGATGATATATTGTAATTTAAAACCGAATCGGGCAGTTCCACACCCTGATCTCTTGAAAGCTCTTCATTTATTGAAAATTCGTACGAAAGCGAGGCCGTTTGATTTCGCTGTGGACGAAAAATCAATCCGCTGTTAAAACCGGCCTGAAACAGTTCGTATGACGGCTCAAGTCGATGAACTCCAAAAACAGATGTAACATTGCTGCTGCGAGAATTGAATATGTAGGGAATCAGATAATTCGTGCCAACTCTCTGCTCAATAAAAGAAGCGCGGGCATTCACGCCAAATCTGTGGCCGGTTCCATTAATATTTCTATGGCGCCAGGCCGCCTGTCCCCGCACAATTTCTTCACGTCCCACGCCAATGGAAGCCTCTACTGTGCGAAGCGGAAATTCGCGAACACGAATCAATGCTGTAAGAGTTGAGTCTTTTTCCTGTTCTGGCAGGGTTATGGTGGCAAATCGAAAAAGATGATGGTTAAAGATACTTCGCTGTGATGCCTGTATTTGTCTGCGGCTATATACATCACCAACTTTTATATCCGTCTGACGTATCAACACACGCTCAGGAACAGTCAAATCTCCTTCTATTTCAAAATTGGTAAAGTACGTTTTAGAATTGGGTTTCAGTTTAATTGTAACATCAGCCCGGTTAGCTGCAGAATCTACATCGGCTTCTATACTCACTTCAGGCCATGCAAATCCAAGATTTTCAAGCCTCTCACGAAATACTCCCTCCACGTCCGGCTGTCTGATAAGCTGATAACGCTGTCCCTCCCTGAAATCATGGCGTTCCTGAGAGCGAATAAAATCACGGGCTTCACGAATCTCCTGTTTGGTTTGTTTATCCGCATCAATCTCAATTTGGCTGGACGCAATACGAATTGGTGAACCTTCTCTGATGTAGAAAGTCACATTTTTCCGCCAATCGCGTCTTCTCTCTTCAATTTCATAGCGAACCTGCACATTATGATAACCCCTGCGTTGATAATATCTCTCTAGGCGAACAACATCACGGCGAAGCTCAGTTTCGTTGAGAATAAACTCACTGTGCCGGCCAAAGATTTTTCGCAATAGAGGCGGCCTTGATGTGGCAATTACCTGATTTAAAACCATACCTCTGAACTCTTCATTACCTTCGAATGAGATTTTCCATGCAACAGGCTCTCTTGGTTCATTCTCATTGGCTTTTGCAGATGATGGTATCAGCACAAAAATCAAAAGAGAAGAAATAATAAAATTTTTCGCTTTGATGGTATCAACAGGTTTAATTGGTAAATAGAACAGTCAGGTAATGTTTTACAACGAATAATAAGCATATTCGTATTTGGGATTTGAAAAAATAGTTAACGAATTGCCTCAATCTATATTTATAATGGGTTTTTATACTGTAAAAGTTCAGCAGATTCTCTTTTTTTTAACTTTGACGATTTTCGGCTGTCGCTCTGCTGCACCTGAAATATTTGAGGGTTATGATTATGATCCCGAGGGTGTTACTGAAACATACGATCGTGAGATTGTTCAGCAACATAAACGCACCATCGGTTTTATGGAGGATAGAGTTTGGATAAGCAATGAATTTGATGGAGCCCGTGTAAGTGATGTATACAGACTGTCAAAATACAGCTACAGAATTGAGATTCACCCTGAAATTGAGCCTATAAACAACAGTCCATGGTATGCATTTAAAATTTGGAGTGAAGAGCCCGTATCTGTAGAAATTGAACTTCAGTATAATTCCGGACAGCAGCGATACATTCCAAAAATCAGCAGAGATGGCGGTGGTATTTGGGAAAATACTCTGGATGAAGAGTACACACACCGGCGATCCTCAAGAACTGGAAATCTCACTCTTACTATTACTGATGAACCTGTCCTTGTTTCTGCCCAGGAGATGTTTACAACGGCTCACTTTCAAACGTGGCTGGACGATATTACCCAAAAACCATTCGCAACCAACAGTGTAATTGGCTATTCACACGAAAACAGACAAATACAAAAACTACACTTTTCTGAAGAAACCGGAACGGCCCACAGAGGAGTGGTGATTCTCTATGGAAGGCAGCATCCGCCTGAAATACCGGGTTATCAGGTAAGTCTCGTTTTCTTGGAAACTCTGGCGGGTAACAGTGAACTCGCAAAGGAATTCAGGAATTATTTTGATGTTTGGGCCTTTCCCCTCATGAACCCCGATGGCACAGACAACGGCCACTGGCGAACGAATGCCAAGGGAGTGGACCTCAACAGAGATTGGAAACACTTTCGGCAGCCCGAAACTTATGCTGTAAAAAACGAGCTCCTTAAACTTAAAAACCAAAAAAACCGGACTGTTCTTTATGGGATAGATTTCCATTCAACCGGCAGAAATATTTTTTACCCCATAGATTCATCTCATATAACCAATCCTCATCAGTTCTCGGTACGGTGGGCAGAAGCCATTCGTGAAGAGATCCCTGAGCTTTCCCTGGGTATTCAGCCGTTTGATATTGATTCACCCATCGCAAAAAACTGGACCTATAAAACCTTTGGGGCTGATGCTGTTACGTTTGAAGTGTGGGATGAAATACCCCGCGAACTGATTGAACCGTTTGGTGTTCGCTCTGCCGAAATTTTCATGGAGAAAATGCTTGAGGAGTATCACTTATTGTTTAAATAAACCCAGAGCTGAATAAGAGTCTGCTCCGTTTCACAAGCGTTTCACAATTCAGCGATAGATTTCAGCTAAAATTAGAAAACTATCTATGTTACTACGCTTATTAAAAGTCTTGTACATCATTTCTTTGATGTTTTTTTTACTTTCGGCATGCAGTAGTCCCGCACTTGATGATTATAGCGATGTTCAGTTCGAACTAATCAATCAAAATGGAGAAACTGTAATTTTTCCGGATGATTTTGAAGGCGCCCCTCTGGTTATGGGTTTTATTTACACGTATTGCCCTGATATCTGCTCTTTCATTACGGCTAATGTGGGAAAAATATATGAGGAGATGGATAGAAACGATGATGTTCAATTTGTACTTGTTACATTTGATCCGCAGCGAGATACCCCCGAAGTTTTAAAAAGCTACGCGCAGGCCTTTGATATGGACAGGCCGCCATTCCAGTTTTTAACCGCTGAACCCGAAACCATAGAAGCGTTCATGAATCGTGTGAGTGTGCGAACTCAGGAATCTTACACTCGCGATCTGGAAGATGGTGAACGCATGTATTTTCTAAACCACTCCGATAAAATTTTATTGATTGATCAAAATTCACGCCTCATTTTCGATTATGGCGGCAGCATGACACCGGTAAGTATCATACTTGAAGACCTCGAAAAATTATGAAAAACCATTTTTTTAAACTTACGTTCATCGCACTTCTGATTCCGTTTTTCTCATTTTGCAATAGTGCTTCGGAACAAGAAACACCCCATTTTGACCTGCCTGACAGCGGCATCGAAATAGCAGATGCATGGGCGCGCCCCGGCCGTGATAATGGTGTTTCAGCTATTTATATGCATGTTCTCAACGGCTCTGCCGAAACGGATACACTCATTGCTTTCTCTTCCCCGGTTGCCGGGCTTGTGGAACTGCACGAAACGTACGATCGCGGTGATGGTATGATGGGAATGCGTGAATCAGAGGAACCCTATTTCCCGGCAAGAAGTGTAGTGAGCATGCAGCCGGGCGGCTTACATGTTATGCTGATGCAGTTGAACCGTCCGTTGAATGAAGGTGATGATGTAGAGCTGACCCTTACTTTTTCAGGCGCCGGTGAACTTACAATAACAGCGCCGGTTAGGTCTCCTAACTAAAAACTGTGGGTTTACTTCATTTCCAGTTCTGCTTTTTCTGAACTAAATCCCACGCTCTCTTCTTTCTCTTCTCCAAGGGCACGCTCCATCTCCGTTCGAAGCTTTTGAATGGATAATCCGCTTGTGAGAGCTCCATTCTTTGCGATGGATATACGGCCTGTCTCTTCAGAAACCACAACTACAAAAACGTTATTGGTCTCGCTGATACCCACTGCTGCGCGGTGACGTGTGCCGAATACGGAAGATAAATTTGGATTTTGTGAGATCGGCAGATAACAGCTCGCTGCAACAATTCTGTTATTTCTGATCACAACTGCGCCATCATGCAGAGGTGTATCTTTTTGAAAAATGGTTTGTATCAGATCGGCGTTTACTCTCGCGTCCAGTTTTGTGCCAACATCTACAAGATCCTGTAGTGATGAGGAACGGGCAAATACAATAAGTGCGCCCGTTTTAGTCTGAGCCATATTCCTTACAGCTTCAATTACTTCAGTTATCATATCATCCGAGCCTGATTTACCAACAAATCTGTCGAATGATGTATTCTGACCCAAATTATAAAGCAGTTTTCGAATTTCAGGCTGAAATATGATGAATACGGCAAGAACACCCACATCCAGTACACTACGCAGCATGAAATTAAGAGTTGAAAATCCAAGTAAACTAACACCGGCATTCAGAATGATAATAAACAACAACCCCAATGCAGCCTGAAGAGCAAACGTACCTCTGATCCACCTGTACAAATAGTACAGAACCAATGCAATAACCAGCGTTTCAAGAAGGTCTTTAATGCCAAATTCTATAAAACCAATGGGTATCAATGTTTAATAGCTACAAGATTTTGATTGAAATTAAAATACTGTATGTAATATACCTTAATTGACTCTATTCTTAAATGATGCATTTCAGAAAACTGATGATTAACATTCTATTTTACAGAATGTTAAATATCAACTTTTTTGATGAACTGCTTTATAGATCTTTATAGAGTCGGCGGCTTCCTGAACATCGTGAACACGCAGCATATTTGCGCCATTTATCAAACATTGATAATGAAGAGCAAGTGTACCCGCAAGGCGGCCGGTAACGGGCCTTCCATCCAGCAGCTCACCAATCATGGACTTTCTGGATGCCCCCACTAGGATGGGACATCCAAAGGATTTGAATTCACTCAATTCAGCAACGATGGCCAAGTTGTGCTCCGGCGTTTTTCCAAAGCCAATTCCGGGATCAATCACAATGGAATCTACACCACTATTTTTCAGCAGAGCGATTTTTGATTCAAAAAACAAATTTAAATCGTCAATGATATTATCATATTCAGGATTCATCTGCATGGTTTTCGGATCTCCCTGTGAGTGCATCAAAATATAGCCTGCGCCGGTTTCTCCGCATAGTTCAGCTAACCCGGGTTCTTTATTTAACCCGCTCACATCATTTATGATGTGTGCACCTGCATTGAGCGCCGCCTTTGCTACACCGTATTTTGTGGTATCGACAGAAAATATCACATTCTGAAAATCCTGAATTGCACGCTTAAGAATGGGAATTACCCGCCTGATCTCTTCATCCTCTGAAACCGAATCTGCTCCGGGACGGGTAGATTCGCCACCAACATCAATAATGTTGGCCCCTTCACTTATCATCTGCCCTATGCGTTTTAGTGCAAGTGCCGGGCTAAGGTACTCTCCTCCATCAGAAAATGAATCTGGTGTGGTGTTCAGTATGCCCATTATTTTTGGGGATGAGAGATCCAGACTCAAATTACGGAATTTCAATAGTACTGATTCTTGGTCTGGTTCGGACATCACTAAAACTCTCTTTATTGCAGATTTTGAATTCTCTTGCGTCTGTAGAAGCGCTTTCAGGCGGCTGTGAAATAGAACTGATTACAAATTACAGATCAGAAAACCGGGAGTTTAGTCCCAGTCTTCTTTAAGCAGATCTAATTTATTCTCTTTTTCAGCCCAGTCATCGGCATCAGGCAGAGCATCCTGGGTTTCGTTTATGATACGGTCTTCCCACTGTTCAGCAAGCCGCTCGTTCAATTCAATATAGTTTTCCCATTTTTCGGGCACTTCATCATCGGGGTAAATTGCTTCAACTGGACATTCAGAAACACAGGCATCACAATCGATACACTCAAGTGGATCGATCACGAGAAAATTCGGGCCTTCACGGAATGCATCAACAGGACAAACTGCAGCGCAATTGGTATACTTACAATTAATACAGGGTTCGGTTACTACGTACGCCATTTAATAATCTAATTATTGTTTACAGTTTAGAGAATTCGAAAGATCTTATTGTATTTTAAATATTGATAAGATGCAATTATTAATTCCGGGAGTACCTTATAGCAGGTTTTTAATTTTGAGGGTCAATCTCTTATTAACAGCAGTTCAACCTCTTCAAAGTTGCCATCATTGGGCGCCGGCGTGAGATTTAGCAAGTGCGCCATCAGTTCATAAATATGAACGGACTCAAAAGCCGGAACTATCTCACCTGCTTTAAAATCCGGGCCTTTTGCTGCAAAGAATGTGAGCATCTCCGGTTCTAAGTTATCATAACCATGAGTAGCCGCATTTATTCCGCGCAGTTCATAAAAGGGACGGTTCGTAATTGTATAACCTACATCTGCAATCATAACAATTTCAGGTATTCGGTAATGGTTGCTGAACCGAAAACGCTCCGGGAGTTCTTCACGCAAATATACATTGTAATTTTGCTCATTCTCTTTAATAGCATTGTAGATCTTCTCTGTTTTTCCCTCCTCAGGTTTGATAAGAGCCACCGGGCTCCAGTCGATAATATCTACATCATCCAGATTGATCATGTCTTCAAGAAAGATGAGCTTTTCATCCGATAATTCTGCCATTCCATGATCTGAGGTCAAAATAATATTTATTGTTTCACCCAAATGATTTATCTCAATCTGCTCCAGCAGGTAGCCAAGAATTTCATCCATTTCAATCACGGCATTATCCACTTCGGGAGAATTTGGGCCATATCTATGTCCGCGGCTGTCTATAAAACTGAAATAGAGGGTACCAAAATCGGCGCGAACATCTCCTTGAGGATTCATCCAGGTCATGACACTGTCAATTCGAGTAGTGTTGGGGATGGAGCCGTCATAGTCTATCCATTTTGTTGATTGAACTCCGCTGATACTCGCCTCGGATCCGGGCCAGAAAAAGGTGGCTGAGGTTAAGCCCTGCTTTTCAGCGGTAATCCAGATCGGCTCGCCTCCCCACCAGCGTTCGTCGTTCGGGGTACTTTCCGGTGTGCCAAAACTGATTCGATCTTCCAGTTCATAGTCGTAAAAACTGTTGGCGATAATTCCGTGGTTTTCTGTGTAGAGACCGGTGGCAATGGTCCAGTGAGTGGGAAATGTCTTGGTTGGAAATACCGGTATCAAATATTCAGCCTGTACGCCATCTGCCAGAAACCTGTCAAAATTCGGTGTTTCATTTCGTTCGATATACTCATTCATGAATCCATCAATTGAAATCAGCAGAACAGGGTTCGGGTAGGTTTGTGATAAATCGGTTTCAGCTGAATTGCAGTTTGCAGTAAATAGCACAAGAAAGAGAGCTATGCTGATGAATAGTACTTTTCTAATCATTAGTATGGTTTTTGCTGTTCATTTTAAAGCCTGAATAATACGGAAATCCCGGCATTTTCGATTACCTGAAAAGTTTGATTTACGAAAAGGTAACATTATGAATAAAAAAAGGGTGCCCGGAAATTCCGGCCACCCTTAGAAGATTTCAACAAAATTGGCTGAAGTTTAATTAAACATGTATCTCACACCAAACTGCGCACTCCAGGTGTTGTTGATATTGATGTTCTGCCTGAATGACTCTGCACCCGGTGTAATCTGATTTGCAACGGTGAATTGTGCATTACCGTTGGCATCAGCTCCCTGATAAACCATTGGGTTTCTTTGAACAGAGGTTTTTGATACGCCCCATTCATTGTTGAGGAGATTGCCAAGATTCAGAACATCAAATGTTAACTGAAGTTTGTGCTGGCCTCTGAAGATATTCAGATCCTGAGCCACTCTGAAGTCCACTCTGTGCAGCCATGGAAGCTTGGCGCCGTTTCTTTCAGTAATCTCACCACGCACTGAGCTCAAATATGGATCTTGCTCAATAAACGCGTTGAGTGCTTGCCACTGTTCTTGTGCAGATCTGCCACCTTCAATGTCGATCAGCTGTGCTTCTTCAAAGCTGTTTGGAACGTACATCAAGCGAACACCAGAACCGTCTCCAAAACTGCCTGAATAGGTGTAGCTGTATCGGCCCTGATCACCACCTATATAAATAAAGGAGAAACGTGTCAGGTTATTTCGGCTGAGTACACGCGTATCGTAAGACACTTGTGCTACAATTCGGTTTGGAGTGTCAAACCGTGAGTATCCGGCTTCTGGATTGTTTCTGTCATCAATAGCTACATCTGGCCAGAGTGACTGTGCCTGCGAACCACCAATCAAACCGTAGTCACGTGCACGACTGAGTGTGTAGTTTACATTTGCATAGAGACCAAAATCCCATGTTTTCTCGAGTCCAACATTGAATGATACATACGAGCCTTCATTGATATTGGTGAGGTAATATACTTCACGCAAAGGTGTTCCCTCTGCTCCGGGAAGTTGTTGTCTGTAGAGTGCATAAGAATTATCTGCGACTTTAACAGATTGCCCTGTTCTCTGGTGTGCAAGGTTTACAGCTAACGGGCTGTTGAAATCAAGTCCGTAGATAAACTCTGCTGTACCGATAAATCCACCCGGTAAGCGCTGATCAATCGCAATGTTCGATCTCCATACCTGCGGGAGTTTGAAATCATCAGCAGTTATGTTGATCTGATTAGGTATTTCAGCATTCAGTGTGGATGGATCAGGTCTGTATGCATTGATATCAGATTGGAATCCTTGCCATACAGGATTTCCGCCTACGCCCCAATCATCAGCAAAATAACCTCTTTGCCCACGCATTACACCGTTTGCATTAATCTGGTTTGATACCCATACAAATGGAAGGCGACCGGAGAAGATACCTGTACCACCACGAAGCTGTGTGGTTCTGTCGCCGCGAACATCCCAGTTAAATCCAATTCTTGGAGACCAGAGTGGATTGATACCAGGAAAGCTGCTTACATCAGGTGTGATGTTGCTGCCACCTTGCGGGTTTGGAATCGAAAGATTCAGTCCCTCAACTGCGGGGTTTCTTGGGGCGTCTACAGGATAAAATGGAAGATCCACCCGTAAACCGGCAGTCAGTTTGAAGTCCGGACTCAGCTGGAATTCGTTCTGTACATACAAGCCAACTTGTGCAAAATTCACTTCATCCAATGGAAGGCTGGTTGGATTATCTTCATCATACGTAAAACCAATTGCAAAGTGCGATGGACGTACATTTGGGTTCTGATTGATTACAGACTCAACGAAATCATCATACGTTGGATAACGGTACCAAGAGTTCCAAACCGGGTTAAATGCATTCGCAAATGTCATGTGCTCAAAATTTACACCGGCTGTAATGGTGTTTCGCCCGGTAAAGTACGTGAGAGTGTTTGAGATGGTAAATACATCGTTCTCAAGCAGGTTACCTACCGTGAAGAGTTCGTCACCAAGCGACATGTAGTACACATTTGGGTCGCTGCCACGGGGTTCCATGATTTCAATCATCGGGAATGGATCGTTGTTGCCGGGTACACTACGCTGCGGATCCGTAATCCATGTATAACCAACCCGGAAATTATTCGCGAGATTGTCAGAAAGTGTTGAGTTCAACTCCGTTACAATCGAAGAAATTACATTATCTACTGAATAATTTGCATTTCGAAATGTAAGTGCCTCAGGTCCGGAACGATTTGTACTTCTGTAACGCTCAGACCCTGGAAAACCACGAATACTGTTGCCATTAATGTTAACATCACGGAAACTGTCAAAGCGGTTGAAACGTACCATTGCCCGATGATTATTACTGATGTTGTAATCAACCCTGGCATTCAAACGAAGAGCTTCGTTTCCGAATGGAATATTTTCAAAACCACCTGTATTGTACCCATAAATTGACTGCATCTGGTCACGCACAAATTCGGCCTGGCTTAACGGTACACGTGTAATCTGTGCATCATCCGGTGTTTCTCCGGGACGAAGAGCACGGCGGCTGTCACCGGGGTTATCCGCTTCTTCCTGCTCAACAGAAACAAAGAAGAATAATTTATCCTGAATAATCGGTCCACCTAATGAAAATCCTAAGGTTCTTGTGAAGGAATCATCAACATTAATTTCATTATCGCCGATTTGCTGGCCTACAAGATCCTGGTTTCTGTAATAGGTATATACAGTTCCCCGGTATGTGTTGGTTCCGCTTCGTGTAATAGCATTTACGTTAGCACCGGTAAACCCGCCCTGACGAACATCATAAGGAGCAAGGCTTATCTGAACTTCCTCAATGGCATCCAGACTAATTGGATTACCGCCGGCAAACTGTGAAGAGCCAAGACCAAAATTGTTGTTATAAGCATTTCCATCAACTGTGTAGTTGTTGAAACGGTTATCGCGGCCTGCAAAACTAGAGCCGCTGCTTTGTGGTGTCAGCTTAGTAAGATCTTCAATACTCCTGTTAATAGTTGGAACATTGATGATTCTGTCTGACGTGACATTCGTACCCGCACCGGTTCGCTCCTGATTGAAGATCCTGTCTTCAAGTGCAGTTACAATTAGCTCATCCAGCTCAATAGAATCTGTGCTGAGAGTACCACGCTGATTGTATGTTTCGCCAAGTTGCAGATATACATCTTCTACCACATAGGAGCGGAAACCAACAAATGAGAATGTTATTGTATATGGGCCACCCACACGCATGTTTGAAATTCTGTAGCTGCCGTCTGAACGCGTTGACGTACCGTAAGTGGTACCTGATGGTGTGTGAACTGCAACTACAGATGCACCCGGCAGTGTTTCACCGGTTTGATCTGCAACAACACCAGTCAAAGACGCAGTTGTAACCTGAGCCTGCACCGATTGTCCGTACCCGAATGCGAGTACCAACATGGTTGCGATTATAATTGAGAAGTATCTGTTATACATATTTAAGTAATGTATTTATTGTTTTAATTAGCAGGAGAAATATAAATAAGCAATGTTATCATGGTGTTAACAATTGCAGGTTAAAATTACGGATTCTGATCAAAAAATTTCTGATTTTCATCTACCTGATTTACTCTAAAAAACAAGGTTTAAGCACTCAAAAAAGACGCTTCTACTCCGCCTGTGGATAACTTCTTGATAACTTATTTTTGCGCTGTGCTTAATCTGTGCGGATGAGGCTATTGTAGATGTGAACAAGAGTCTGCTGAGAGGCACCGGAATAGTATAAAAAGTAGATGATACTGAAAATAGCCTGCAGTCTTACAATACCATTTTCTCTGTATTTTCTGGCTGATGTGATAACTTGTTTTTGGATTAGCTCGAAATTGCCTGCATCTTTCAGTCTGTGTACAATTTCCTGATCTTCCATCACGATGTGATCTTCCCTGAAACCACCAATAGCTGAAAATACATCGCACTTTACAAACAGGCTTTGATCTCCAAATCGAACATACGCGCTTTTAAGTGCAGTAAAAACAGAATAGAGCTTCAGCAGCCGGCTTTTATCATCAAACGATAACAAAAAACATCCTCCAACAGCGCCTTTGTTGATGGCCGAAATTATATCAAAGTCGAAATTTTTTGGGGGATAGCTGTCAGCGTGTAAAAAATAGATGATCTCCGCTCCGGCATGTGCGGCACCGAAATTCATCTGTGCGGCTCGTCCCTTTTTGGGAGATACAACAACCGTTGCACCAAGCCGGGCAGCTACTTTGGCTGTAGCATCACTGCTTCCCCCATCAGAAACAATGATTTCATCAACATATCCGGCAGAGTATTCCCTCAGATAAGGAAGTAAGTGTTTTAAATTTTCTTCCTCATTAAAAGCCGGAATCACAACAGTGATTTTCATAGCAGCCATGTATAGTTGCCTGAATTCAAGTCTTCCTCGGTATCCACATCATTCAAAACGGGCAGCTGTTCTACCGATAGTTTTTTTGATGCAGCAATTTTTAACGTCTCTTCCAAAACGGTTTGGGTACTCCACTCAATTCCTTTAAATAATTCCGGATAGTATGCCTTCATTCCCAGTAAATAATAACCACCATCTTCCGATGGGCCAATTACCACATCGCACGTCCTCAAGGTTTCAAGGGCTTTCTCCAGTATATCGGTGGTTATCCCGGGGCAGTCGCTCCCGATAATTACCACCCGTTTATACCCTTCCCGGAAAGCTTCCTGAAACGCGTTCATCATTTTTACACCTAAATCTCCTGTGCTCTGCACTTTTTTCTGAAACTTCTTTGCGGCAAAAATATCATTCATGTCTAAGAAATCTGAGTACCACACCTGTTTTTCAGCATCTGACAGGGAAACTTCTTCCATGGTGTGCCTCAGCAATTTCAGATATATGTGATAAGCGCGCTCAGCCCCTATAGTTTTCGCAAGTCGTGTTTTAACTTTACCAAGCTTTGGATTTTTTACAAAAACCATCACCAATTTATCACGGTTCATAGCGGCATTGCTTATCTTTAAAAACGATCTGCTCCGGCCATTCCCGCACCGGAACAAATAACCCAAAAATGGGTACGAATACAGGTGCAAAATAAACGCTTAAGAAATAATGAATAAACGTTTAATTTCAAAAACAACTTCGAACAAACAGATGAAAATTTATTCGATACGCGGTTTAATTATCCTTTTTTCTCTGTTCCTTACTGGTATTGGCACTGCATACACAGCAGAAGCACAAAGCAGACCCGGAAATACTGAACTGGGTATTATTTTAGGAGAACCTACCGGTATAAGTTTGAAAGTTTGGCAGTCAAACAGAAGTGCGTTTGATGCCGCCCTGGCTTGGTCATTCGGCAGAAATGAATCGATCCATATCCATGCTAACTATTTGATTCACGAACCTCTGCAGGTTGATCGCGGCAGCCTGATGCTCTACTATGGAATTGGTGCAAGAACCATCCTGGCCGACGACCCAAAACTTGGTGTACGAATCCCGGTGGGTTTACAATATATCATACCTTCGACCCGGCTAAGCCTCTTTTTTGAAGTGGCTCCTATCCTTGATCTTATTCCCGGTACAAGTTTCGGTGTTAACGGAGGTCTCGGCGTGAGGTATTTTCTCTGAGCCTAACCGAGGATAGAAAATCTCTGACAAAAAAGGTGCGTTGTTTATAGCAAAGCACCTTTTTTTATGATCTCACAAAAATCAGACTAAACGTCGCGCTTAATTTTGTCGATCTCTATTTCGAGCCTTTGCAATTTTTCCTCTTTCTTATTGAGGTCCTGCTCGGCATTATCAATGCGGTTCTTTACCTCATCAAGCAGTGGACTGCCGCTGCTGCTTGGCTTGAAATAACTGAGAGATTCTTTCATCTGAATGAGCTCACCACTCAGTTTGTTGATCTCCTTCCTAAGCCTGTCGGCCGAATCCTGCTTTTTCTTGATATCCGTTATATCATCGGCAGAAAAGTTCTCTACATTCTCCTTCCCAACAATTTGAGCGGCTGATTTTGTAGCCCTGAAACGTTCATAAATAACATCGCACGTTTCACGATACTCTTTCCACATACGGTTTTTATGCTTAATGGGAACATAACCGGCTTTCTTAAACTCTTCCTGCAGGGGCTTTGCCAGCTCCACAGCTTGAATCGGATTCTCGTGAGATGCAAGCTCTTTAAGCTGATCGAGAACTGCCTCTTTCTCTTTGAGATTATCTTTGCGCTTCTCTTTTACCTCTTTGAAGAAATCGCGGCGGCGTTCATAAAAATGATCCATCGCATCTTTAAATTTCTTCCAGATTTTTCCTGATTTCCGTTTCGGGACCGGACCAACAGCCTTCCAGCGATCCATCAGTTTTTGGAACTCCTTGTGTGTCTGCTCCCACTCTTCAGACTCTTTCAGCTCATTTGCCTTATCGATGATAGCAAGCTTTTTACTGTAGTTCTCATCTTCCTGCTCCCTGAGCTGATCAATGTTTTCGCTCTTCTTATCATTAAAGGCATCTGTGGCGGCTTTAAACCTGTCCCACATCTCGTTCTCATCTTTTTGAGGCAGATTACCAATTTTCTTCCAGCGGCGGTGTAGTTTATTGACCTTTCTTGAGGCTTTTGCAATATCCTCTGAATCAATTAGTGCCTCGGCTTCATCAATTAGCTGCTTCTTTTTCGATAGAAATTTCTCTATATCTTTTCTGTATTTCGCATCATGCTTGAAGCGCATGGAGTGAAAATTGTCCTGTGCGCGATGGAACCGATCCCAGATTTCCTGATTTTTCTCAACCGGTATCCGACCTATTTTTCTGAATTGTCGTGTGTAATCCTGTAATTTTTTATCCAGATCCTCCCAGTCAGATTCATCATCTACAGCATTCAGGAATGACTCTATTTTTTCAAGAATTACCAGTTTACCGGTGAGATTGTCCTCTTCCTGTTGTTTCTGTTTTACAAGCCGGTCTACTTTATGCTCTTCAAACGTGCTGATGAAACCCTGAAAAGTTGATTCCAGCTTTTCCTGTTCTCCGGCAGGAATGGGTTTTATTTGCTCCCATTTGCCTCTTATCCGGGCTACATCACGTGTGTGTGTCCATTTTTCTTCTTCAATAATTTGGCCAAGCTGAGCCAGTAACTGCTTTTTCTTTTCAAGATTTTCTTCACGAATTCGCTTCTGTTCCTCATAGTGAGCTCTCTTTTTCTCGTCAAGAGCCCGGCGAAGTGAATCAATTTTTTCACGGTATGGCTGCAGATCAGCATCTTCAGTTTCCGGTCCATCACTCCATTTTAAGTCAATGTTTTCGAACTCCATTGTAGCGTAAGCCCAATCAGTGAGTTCAGAAAGTGTCTCAGCTTTTTCAGCAAGTTTTTTATAATAATCTTCTGAGCTTTCCGGCTGTTCTCCCTCGTCGGCTCCCACTGTAACTTCTTCTGATTCTTCAGCTTTTACCGCTTTTGATTCATTTTCTTCAGGGTTTGCATCTTTTGAACTCTCTTCTTCCTGATCAGAGATATTTTCAGCCGGAACTTCGGCTTTGTCGGGCTCTTCTGCCTTTGGCTCTGCTGCTTCTTCTTCTGGCTGAGCGCTTTCAGCAGTCTCTTCAGTAACAACTTTTCCCTTTACAGAAGTTATGAGCGCCTCATATTTTTCTTTTGACCTGCTTATCAAATCCTCAAAATCACCAATAGCATCTGTTGCTACAATCTCTTCCAGTAATGCATCAAAGCTATCTTTCACCTGCTCCCGTTCTTCTAAATTAGAAGCTTTCTCAAAGAACTCATCTGCTTTTGATGAGAGCTTTTCAAACGATTCTTCAAACGTTTTGATCTGCTCATCAGCTGAATCCGGATCAATTTTAACAAGTGTTCTCTCTTCAAACAGGGATGTGCCTTTGAGTACCACTTCGCCATCCTGATTTATATATGCAAAATTATTTTCGAAAAGGTACTGGGGTTCGGTATCGGGTGTTGTTTTTTTCTCAGTCAAAATACTGCCGGATTTGGTTGCAAAATTACGGCTCGAAGCCTTCTTTGTTAGCTTTATAGTTTACTGAACATTCATTATGGAATCAACTGTATCAGATTCAGCAACGTCAGCATGTATAATGCTTGTAAAAACCAATGCTTTTAACGTAACGTTCTCATAAATCTGAACGCTTTCACGTAAAGTATTATATCCTAAAAACAGCAAAAGCCCCGAATCCGGGGCTTTTGAACAAGTTCTTTTAGTTCTGTTTGAAAAGGTGAACATCTCTCTGAGGAAACGGAATACTTATACTATTATCATCGAACCGCTCTTTTACTTTTTTGGTGATATCATATCGAAGCGGCCACACATTACTTCTATGTGTCCATGGCCTAACGCGAATATCAACAGAGCTGTCGCCCAGATTGCTAATTGCGATAAGCGGGGCAGGATTTTCCAGAATCCGATCATCTTCATCAAGGATCTCTTTGATGAGTTGGATGGCTTTGTCCATATCATCCCCGTAGCCTATACCAAACTCCATATCAACACGGCGGGTATCAAAGCGGTTCAGGTTTTGAATTTCGGCTCCCCATACCTTTGAGTTTGGCATGGAAATACCAATATTATCAAATGAATGCATTTCGGTGGTAAACAGATTTATTGCATCTACAATACCCATGGTACCACCTATACTTACTGCATCTCCCACTCTGAACGGGCGAAGCATCAGCAGCATAACCCCGGCTGCTATGTTACTGAGTGTTCCCTGCAGAGCCAAGCCCACTGCAAGAGCCGATGCACCCAATACTGCCACAATACTTGCGGTTTGAACACCAAACTGCCCTAAAACTGCAAGCAGCGTAACGATGATGATAAAAATTCTTGTAATTTGTCCAAGAATGGGTACAAGAGTGTCGTCAATATTTTCAGATTGGCCTGCGCGTTTGGTTACGCTTTTGGCCGCCCAGTTTGCTATAACATAACCGGCAATGAGTATTAAAACAGCTCCTAAAACACTTAATCCATATTGGGTTGCGATAGGAATGATTGTATCTGAGTATTCAGCAAATTGCTCTTCCATAGTTTAAATTTTTGTCTGTGTTTTTAGCATTAGTAAGTTAATTAAAAACAAAGAGCTCCGTAAAGAGCTCTCTGTTTATAAAAGAATTAAATTTTGTTATTACTCGAGATGGCTTCTAAGCATCCAGGCTGTTTTTGAGTGCACATGAAGCCGCTGTGTGAGCAAGTCTATTGAGGCTTCATCATCAGCTTCGTCACAAAGTGGCAGCACTTCTCGTGCCGTTCTGAGAATGGTTTCATTATCTACGGCAAGTCTGCGAACCATTTCCAGGGCTTTCGGCTGATCGGTATCTTCTTCTATAGATGTGATTTTGTTAAACTCACGGAAAGAACCCGGAGCTCTGTATCCGAGAGAACGAATTCTTTCGGCAATTATATCAATAGCTTCTGCAAGCTCTGTGTATTGCTCTTCAAACTGGGCATGCAGTGAGTGAAACAATTCACCGGTTACGTTCCAGTGGTAATTGTGTGTTTTAAGATACACCATGTAACTGTCGGCAAGTACACGCGACAAGCCATTGGCTATTTTTTCTCTGTTCTCTTTTGATATTCCAATATTTACATCCATATTACTATCTAAGTCTTTGATTTGTTTTACTTTTTGTCATTATGGTATTTCATGCTTCACGCACAAATACTCTCTATAATGACAAAAAATACAGGATAACCATTCCTGAAAACCGCTATCGCTTGTTTACTAATCCCACAAAATTAGAATTGGCTTAATCAGTTATACGACTCAACAGCCTCTTCAACTGATTTGAAGTGCTTGAAAACTGTTATCAGCTTAGTAACTACAAGGAGACTCTCAATTTTTTTGTCTGCACGGCAAATTCTTAGATCGCCACCGGCTTTTTTCATGGTTGTAAGGCCACCAATCAGCATTCCAAGACCTGAGGAATTCATAAACTTCACCTTGCCAAGATCAACCACAACATTTGTTTTTTCTTCCTCAACCAGAGAATGCAGCAAATTGGTAAACTCTTCCGTACTCGGCCCTCCCATTATGTTGCCTTTCATCTCAATAATTACACATCCGTATTTTTCACTTATATTCGTTTTCATGTCGATGGCCTGTTTTGTTTGATTAGTTGTTATTAGACTATTTAATTAATAAACCAACATATGCTGCTAAAATTAATAAATTATTTCAAATTTGTTCGGTTTCTTTTAGATTCAGGCAGATATTAAAATATATAGAAGTGAATATTGGCATAAAGCCAATGGATAAATTGGCGAGAGATTTCGAATCCGGGTTTTTAACATGTAATAACGTACTGTTTCTTTTCTGTTTTTGAATGTGCTTTATTTAGCACTGAAAACGGTTCGTTAAATACCAATTCAATACAACTATGAAAATTTTCCGGTCATTATTTATAACTACACTGTTCCTATTAACTTCACTTCAACTGTTTGGCCGGCAATCATCGTTTCAGTTTGAACGGCTTACTCCGGCCGATGGTCTTGCATCTTCAACCGTAATTGATATAGCTCAGGATAGTTTTGGCTTTATCTGGATCGGCTCGCAGGACGGCCTCAGCCGATTTGATGGCCGTACATTCAAACATTTCAGGCCAAATCCCAGAGATTCACTATCCATATCCAGTCTGAATGCTGAATATCTAACAACCGACAGCAAGGGCGGGGTCTGGGTAACTATAACCGATCAGGGATTAGACTACTACGATCCCAATACAGAAGGGTTTAAGTACTACCGGCCTGAACATGGCTTGCCTCGTGAGCAACGTTATGTTGAAGTCAGTATTGATGGTGAAGAAACTGTGTGGGCATCAACAGACAGTTCGATCTACAGACTTGATCGGGAAACAGATCTCTTCGTAAGAGATGAGGGTCAGCGCGATGGCAGTATTTACAGATTATTTGCATCAGCTGAGGGGCGGCTTCTTTTTTTCATGCAATCAGGGTCTTCCGTTTTCATCGGGCGCAGAAACGTTCAGGGCGAATACAGTTACACACCACTTACCCGAAGTTTAAACCCCTCCGGTAGCCATCCTTACAGAATGCACCTGATTATTGATGAAGAGGGGTCTGAGTGGCTGATCAATCAGGATATGATTGCTAAAAAACCATCTGAAGAGGATTCATGGCAGCCCATCCCGGTACAATCACGGCAGTGTTTATCGAACCTCAGGGAAGCCGCGCTTCACAGTGAAGGATATATTTGGGCCATGACCACTGAATCGTTATGTCAGATTTCCATTGAATCGGGCAGTACGGCAATCTTCAGGCACAACCCCGAGAATCCGGGTAGTATTTTACCCATAAGGTCCGGGGCCGACAGCAGAATCTTTATTGACCGACAGGGTGTATTATGGGTAGCTCATTTTGCATCGGGCATAAGCCGTGTAGATCTTTACGGAGGCGGTTTTCACTTGTATAATTCGTTAAATTTACTCCCCGCTAACGAGGTAATTTCAGTTCTAGAAGCCTCTGATGGCACCTTTTGGGTGGGTACCAGAATGCTGGGCAACAGCCTTATCAGAATGAGCCGGGATGGACGGGTTCTGAACCGATTCGGAACCACTTCATTCGATGCCCCGCGTGGCAGAACCGTTGCAAATCAGCTGAGCCATCCTCACGTTTTTAGTCTTACTCAATCAGGTGATGGCTCTGTCTGGGCCGGAAGCGGAAGTTCCACAACGATTTTTGGAGGGCTCAACAGAATACGTCCGGGATCAGGGTCTGTTACCCGCTTCAAGCACGATCCAAACTCTGCCGCTTCACTGCCTGACAACGACATTCAGGCACTTGCCACTGATGGAAGCAATCGGGTATGGTTTCTTACATCCGATAATAATTTGCACTGGATAAACCCATCAACTGAGCGTTTCAGCAGCGTAGAACTGCCGCAAAGTGACCGTAGCAGCTCGCAGCAAAATCAACATCTTTTTACCGATCAGGATGGGAATCTATGGATCATTAAGTCGGAAAGAGATGAGCTTTTTGTGCTTGATCATGAAACGCTGAATATCAGAAAACTTCCACTTCAGCAGCCTGCTGATTCAGATACATATAATACAATTGGTGAATTCAGCTCCATCCATCAGGATGTTGACGGGCGCTACTGGATTGCCACAAATCTGGGTTTTGCACAATTCAGTCCTCAATCGGGTGAAATCATATCCTGGTACTCACAAGAGAATGTCAGCCTTCCCTCGTCAGAAATTGCCGGTATTCAGTCAGATGATTATGGGAATCTCTGGTTATCCACGGCAAATGGCATTGTAAAATTCAATATAGTGAGCGGGGAAGTAACTCATTTTGGATATGATCGGGGTCTACAGGGAAATATCTTTAATCCAAATGTAAATGCAAGGGGTGCCTCAGGTAACATCTACTTTGGGGGAGCCGGCGGGCTTAATGTCTTTTCACCTGAAGAAATTACAACCAATCCACTTCCGCCCGATATAGTATTCACAGCTCTGTATCTGGACGGCCGGGAGATTTTACCCGGTGATGATGCCCCTATTTCTGAATCACTGTTAACGGCAGAAGTCATCACCGTTGACCCCGATGTTACAACGATTACCATTGAGTTTGCTGCCCTTCATTTTGCCAGCCCATTAAAGAATCAGTATCGCTATAAACTTGAAGGATTTGATAATTTATGGAGATATGGCGGCACATCCGGAAGCACAACATACACTAACCTTCCGCCGGGAGAATACACCTTCCGGCTGATGGCCGCAAACAGGGATGGATTTTGGAGTGATGGCTTCGATCAGATAAAAATCATAACTGTACTACCCCCCTGGTGGCGAACATGGTGGGCATACACCCTCTATTTTATCCTGTTTGCCCTTGGCGTTTTTATGGTTGACAGAGTTCAGCGCCGAAGGCTAGTACTAAAGGAACGTGAAAAAACAAGAGAGCGGGAACTGGCACAGGCCAAAGAAATTGAGGCGGCATATCGTGAGCTTGAAACCACCCATGTAAAGCTGGAAGAAGCCCATGAAGATCTGAAAAAAACGCAGGAACAGCTTGTACAGCAGGAGAAACTAGCCAGTCTGGGCCAGCTGACGGCCGGTATTGCACACGAGATTAAAAATCCGCTCAACTTTGTAAACAACTTCTCGGAAGTTAGTATAGAACTGGTTGATGAAGTACGTGCTGAGGTAAAAAATGTACCGAAAGAAGCACCTCTTGCTGCTTCTAATAAAAATGGCTCTGATCCCGATTTAATTCTTGAAATACTTGATGATATTGAAGCCAACCTCAAAAAGATCCATGAACACGGCAGCAGAGCTGATAAGATTGTAAAGTCGATGTTGATGCACAGCAGGGGTGGCGATGGTGAAATGGCTTCTGATGATATTAACAAGGTTCTGAAGGAAGCGGTTAACCTTGCTTTCCATGGAATGAAAGCCTCCGCGAAACCGATTGATGTGGACATTGAATTTCAACTTGAGGAAGAGATTGAGCCCATACGAATGATTACGGAAGATATCAGCCGTGTGATTCTGAATCTCACCAACAATGCATTTGACGCCATGTGGGAGAAATTACGTGATCCCGGTACAGAGGGCATATATAAACCCAAACTGATTATACGCACCAGACAAAAACGCGATCAGGTACTTTTTGAAATTGAGGATAATGGGCCCGGCATACCTGTAGAGATTAAAAACAAGATTCTGCAGCCCTTCTTTACAACCAAAAAGGGCACACAGGGAACCGGCCTGGGGCTAAGTATCACAAATGATATTATCAAAATGCATAGGGGTTCATTGCAGATTATTTCTGAGGATGGCAAAACCGTGTTCTCCATACAACTGCCTTTAGACCAATCAGAAGAGTAAATCAGAATGTTCCAAAATAGCCTGTAACCTGATTTCTGGTTGGCTCCCACCCGATAGATACACCTATATCAAATGCAAGGTTACTCAACCTGAATCTGGATCGGATTCCAAGCCCGTAAACGGACCGGGAACCGGCAAGCAGATCTTCCCGGTTCAAATCCAAAACGGTTTGTGAAAACATGACCAGATAAATATTGGAAAGATAAACCGGCACCAACAACCCTCCGTTATCCGGATAAACAAGCGGTATGGTGTATCTGTTTGATACGATCCCCACGTTATTTGCGCCGAGTAAAGGAATATCTGAAAACGTGTCGGAATATTGTGAGATTACATTGAAAACTGGAACCCTCGTTTGTGTGTACACCTGCAGTGAGGTTCTGAGTGATTGGTTCCAGCGCGAGAACGGAGCTATGTACGATATAATTCCAGCTCTCAACCCTTTCCGCTGGCTCAGATTACCCGTGGTTGCGAGAGGGCCTGCATCAATTTCAATTTGATCGCTGTTTAAACCATACCGACCCTCTGCAAACAGTGCCAACCCGCTGTTGGGCTGCACATCACGTGAAAATTGCCGTACTCTGTAGTTGAGTACCGATCGAAGCCCGATTGTGTGCCGGGTTCCAAATTCAGAAACGGGAGTGGACTCGCGGAAAGGATCCACAAACCGAATTTGTGATATATAATATTGAGGTTCAACAAGTACGGATGAAAACCTCACGTTACTCTCCAGACGAATTCGAATCGGAACTTTCAGTGCCGCTCCGCGCGATTGCTGCATTAGTGTTATGATCCGGTCATCTACAGATTCATCCTCACTTGTAACCCTGAAGCCGGCAAGTGCCGGTCTGTTAAAGGCCTCCAGCTGAAATCCCGGGAAAAACTGCTTGTTGGTATAGGTAATATTGCCCCAAAACCGATCAGCGTAATGATTTACATCAATCGAATACGCCTGGCTGCTCATTACATCCACGCTTTCAATGTTTATTCCAAACTGATCAAATCCGCCAATCCGGTCGTAATCCGGCATCCAATAGCGCGGTTTCAACCAGCCAAGTCCTGTATTAAAGGCCTTTGGTTGAAACTCGCTGTAGCCAGCATCCATCTGCCTGTTCATCAGCGGCCTGTTAAATGCCTCGGTGATGGTGTTGTTCATCGTCCACCCATCATCCGGAACCACCTGTTTATGAGCGGCATTGAGATCCAGTATAAAGATTCGCTGTTCATTCACAACTTGTTGAACGTAAACAATGCTGCTTCCATCAGGTGAATAAGAGGGCTCGAAAGAGTTCTTTGCACTTTGCGTAAGCTGAGAGAGTGTTTGAGTTTCAACCGAGTATTCGAAAATGTTCATGGTACCGGTATGGTCACTTACAAACAGTAATTTCTCCTCAGAGGGATGCCATGAAATATCATACACTGAACCTTCCTCAAAAACAATAACGGGGTCATCAATAAACAACTTATCTGATGATTCAAGACCTTCAAACCAAACCGCCTGAACACTCTGTATTCTTCCGATTACAGCAGAGTGATTTTCCCGGTGAGGATTTACAGCAACCTGGACAACGGATGAGTTTTCGGGTTTTGAGTAACGAAATTCAGTTTCTGCACTCTCACGATCAAGAGCTACAAGCTCCATTTCGTTGGCAACCGTCTGCAGTGCATAGATTCTGTCTCCCCTGCTTTCGGGTGAAAAAAGCCTGGCTCCCTGAGAAAGTCTTTCAGTTTGACCATCAATCAGGCTGAAACGTTTCAGGTCTGCAGTGAATAAATTATCATAACGTGCATCTGCATAATACCGTGAATAGATAATTGAGGATTCATCTGTGTCTAACGTATAAATATGATCTGATGTGATGGATACTTCGTGGATTAGTTCAGATTCTGAATTTGCAACATTGAACGCATAAAAACCTGAAGGCCGGTTGCAGGCACGTGTAAAGAATATGATGGTCTCACTATTTAAATATTTCGGCCTGTTCAATCGTCTGCATGTTGCGGCAAAAGATATTTCATTTGAGTTAATATCTGTGCTTCTGCCTGTTTCTGCAGCCCGCTGGTCTTCAGCGATATGTTTCTCTTCAGTGAATACATCATAAAGCTGATTTGGCCAGAGCCCGGTTGATCTTCGCAGTGCTGTACCAAATCCTAAAAAGGGCCATTTGTAGTGGAAATCAATAGCTTTTTTCACAGACTCATCCCCATAAGTGCTTAGCAGCCAGTTGCTGAATTCATACCCGCCAATGTAGTGGCGATCGAAAGGAGGCGTATAGTCTGAAATGTGAAGAAGCTGCCCCATCGACCACTCTTTCCGGGTGCCAAGATGGGCTGTAAACTGATTTCTGAAATACGGGTGATTACCCCGCCCGGCTCCGGGAATGGTTCCATGGCTTTCATGATGTACGGCAATTCCTTCAAACACACCCAGTGGTGCAGCACCATGCACAGATCTGCGAATATCAGGCGAAAAAAGTCCGATAAATCGTGTAAAAGAGGTGGGATTTACATTAAAATGAAGGGCATGAACCAGTTCATGCGGAACTACAAGCTCAAGCCAATCGCCCGAACGGGGATTCATGGTCTTACCCACAATGGGGGAGAGTTCAATTTCAGATCGAAAATTGAGAACCGATACAAATCCGTTTGAAAGATCATTTTCCGGGTTGATGATAAACGGAAAGTTTCGGAGGCTCCCGCCTACTAATTTTTGGATATCGCTGTAATCGCTTTCAAGTATGGCAAGCGTTCGGAATGCCTCATTCTGATACCTCTCCGGGTAGATGACGCGGAATCGTTCGGTGTTGATCTCCATCCAGGTCTGCCCCGGTGCTCTGTACTGTGTTGAATAGAGCTGTGCCTGTGCAGCATCAGCCAGAAACAGTGTAAATAAAATGAGAGGTATCAGTTTTTTTTTCATGGAGTTTGATCAAACAAAGAATATCCAATAAAGGTAAATGAGTGCAAATATTGTGAGAAAACATATTCCGGAAATACTCAGCCAGTATAACCAAGCTTTAGGCCTGAAAGATTCCTCCACTTCCGGCCGATGAATTAATTTATGATTCATGAAAGCCAGAACCGGAGCTGTTAAAAAAGAGAGCGTTGTTGCCAGATCAATCAAAAAGCGGAACCGATCACCCATAAGCAATAACAGTAACAGTGTACCGGCGCTCACGCCTACCAGTAAGTATGCATAGAGTGAGGTTTTATCTGTGTTGTCATCAGATGATTTTCGCTGAGTTCGCACAATGTGAGTCAGCACTCGCGGATATGTATCTGTTACGGTAAGCGTAGTGCTGAACATGGTGGTAAATGCACAGATTGCTATGATAAAATAGGCCCAGTCGCCCAGAGATCGTGTGTAAAGTTCGATAAGTTGATTTGAAAAGCCGGCGGCACTTGTGGCAAACTCCTGACCTGAACCATACATCACAAACGCACCCAGTGTTAAAAAGCTGAGTGCAATTAAAGCGGCGCCAAAATAGCCGAGGTTAAAATCGAAAAGAACTTCGTTCAGTTTTGGTTTATACCCGGTTTGTTTGATGCGTTCAACCGTCCAGATAGATTGCCAGGCGGCGGCATCAATCGGAATCGGCATCCAGCCCATCAGCGCAATCAGAAATGCCACTCCGGAAACAGTCCACACTTCAGGAGCAATAATATCGGGTTTGGGATGATAACCAACATTTACAAAAGCCAGAACCATCGCCGCAATGGTTGATACAGCTAAGATTGTCATTAATATTTTGATAGCCCTGTCGAGTAAAGCATATGTGTTCCTTACCAGATAGATCACAGACAGGATTAAAATAATAGCACTCCATGCAAAAATGGGCAGATCAATACCTGTAAGATTGGTCGCCAGGCTTGCCGTTACCATGGTTACTGCGGCATGAACCGCAAACATGGTAGAAACTGTAAACAGGATAAAAACCCAAATGGCCGCACGGCTCATTCTGGCGTATCCTTCAATCATATTTTTACCCGTTGCCAGGGCGTAACGCGGGCCAAATTCCAAAAACGGATATTTAAAAAAGTTGGCAAGAACAACCGCCCAAACAAGTGCAAAGCCAAACTCAGCGCCTGCCCTGGTTGATTGTACCAGATGAGAAACACCGATTGCCGCCGCCGCCATAATAAGGCCCGGCCCGAGGCTGTTTTTGATACCCTGAAGGGTTAATTTGCTCATGAGCTGTTAATACTCTGTAAATATTAATTGTAAAATGTGGATATACGAAAAATAAATGACTATTTAGAATCCAATTGATCTGATAAAATCGGAACCTTTAAAGCTATATTTTCTTTATTTTTCATATAAGCACATTATAACATTAAGTAATAGGATTGAATAGGTATGGTAAGCGAAAAAACAATTCAAGAACTCATCGAAAAAAAAAGTGATGTCTCAGTAACCATAACCCTGCCAACTCATAAAAAAGGAGAAGAATCAAAACAAGATCCAATTCGATTTAAAAACCTATTATCGGAAGCATCAGAGAAAATAAAAGAATACAATTCAAAAAATGGCTTTGCCGACAGCCTGCTCAAACAGGCCAGACAACTGCTTGACAAACCACTCTTTTGGTCACACTTAGACAAGGGTCTCGCAGTATATGTATCTGAAAACCGGTTTGATGTTTACAAGCTACCCTACGAAGTTGAGGAGCAGGTATTTGTAAACAACCATTTTATGATAACTCCCTTGTTACCTATGACTAGTATGGACGGCTCATTTTCTGTACTTGCCGTAAGCAGGCAAAACATACGGTTGCTTCGGTGTACACGAAATGAAGTACAGGATATTACTCCATCAGAAATACCTCTTTCCATTGAAGATTACATTGAAATTGACCCTGAAAAGCAGCTTAATTTTCATTCGGGTTCAAGAGGACAAAAAGCTGTTTACTTCGGCCATGGCGCAAATGAGGAAGACAAACTGATTGTAGTTGAAGGGTTTTATCGTGAAATAGAAAAAGAGATTACGCGTGTAATAAAACAATATGATGATCCGCTGATCCTTACCGGGCTCACTGAAAATATCGGAATTTATAAAAAAGTGAATTCCTACAATCGGGTGCTGGATGAAGTTGTAAAACGAAACCCCGATGAACTCACAGATAAAGAGCTGAAAGATAAAGGCTGGGAAATCATTCAAACATTCTTTTTGGGCGATATGTACAAATCCCTGGAGAACCTGAAAAAATCAACAAACGATAAAGTATCAAATAATTTGGGTGAAATTGTTGAGGCAACAGTGATGGGTAAATCCCAAACTATTTTCATCTCAAAAGGTGAGAAAAAATGGGGGTTTTATGATGAAGTAAATCATACCGTTCAGTACAGCAACAACCCGAACGGCAAAGATGTGGAGCTGCTGAACTGGTTATCCATCACAGCATTTAAAACCGGCAGCAAAGTGTACATTCTTCCAAAAGAAGAGATGCCGATTCGATCAACCGTAGCAGCGGAATATCGATTCTGAAAATCAAAAAACGAACCTGACCCATAAGCCGGTGCACATCCTAATTTGTTGTGTGCCGGTTTTTCATATGTACGATCCTACCTTTCTTATCAGGCTGGTTAATGCACGTATGCCGTATGGGCGTTTTAAAGGGAGATTTATTACCGACTTACCTGTATTTTACCTTGAGTGGATTCACAGACAGGGTTATCCTGCAGGCAATCTCGGGCAATATCTTTCAACTATGCACGAAGTAAAAATTAACGGGCTTGAACATATTTTAAAGCCAATCATTCGGGATGAAAGGCTGCGATAGCCAGCTGTTATCAAATCATTTTAGACATTAATTTATATCCAATCAATCATGCTTGTACTTGTAATTAATTGCGGCAGTTCTTCTGTAAAATACAATCTCATCGAAACAGATCAGGAGAAAGAAATCTGCAGCGGTATTGTAGAGAGAATCGGAGCTGTTACATCGATTATTAAACATATTCCTGCCAACTCAAATAAAACTAAACTCACAAAATTTGTTGCAAACCACAGTGATGCACTTCAGGAAATTATGAACTATCTGCTGGATGCGGATAACAAGTTCATTTCATCCCCTGATGATATAAAAGCTGTAGGGCATCGTGTGGTGCATGGCGGTGAAATGTTTAAAGATTCGGTTCTCATTGATGATGTTGTGAAGGATGCCATTGAGCAGGCCTTTGATCTTGCACCGCTGCACAATCCTCCAAACCTCAAGGGAATCGAGGCCGCTGAAGAGCGTTTGCCTGATGTTCCGCATGTTGCCGTCTTTGATACAGCATTCCACCACTCCCTGCCACCGCACGCGTACCTGTATGGCATTCCCAACCGATTGTACAGGCGGCATAAAATCCGCCGCTATGGTTTTCATGGAACATCGCATTACTACGTTAGCCGGCAATATTATAAACTTACTGACAAACCAAAAAATGATACAAGAGTCATCTCCTGCCATCTGGGTAATGGCGCATCCATTGCAGCCATAAAAGGCGGCGATTCAGTGGATACATCTATGGGTTTTACTCCCCTTTCAGGCATGGTAATGGGAACCCGAAGCGGCGATCTCGATCCATCCATACTATTTTACATCATTGAAAAAGAGGAGCTGCAACTTAACAGCCTTCATGCCATGCTAAACAGGCACAGCGGCTTACTTGGACTTAGCGGATATGCAAGTGATATGCGTGATCTGATTGCCGAAGCAAACAATGGCGACAGGCGCTGCCAGCAGGCCATTGATGTATTTTGTTACAACATTAAGAAGTATGTAGGCTCGTACATGGCCACATTAAACGGATGTGATGCCATTCTCTTTACAGCCGGTATAGGTGAAAATTCACCCTTTATACGAGCCAAAGGGCTTGAGAACCTGGAAGCGATGGGTATTGAAATTGATAAAGAAAAAAATGAGAATGCCAAATCGGGTGAAATTGTAAAGATAAGCACCGAGCAATCGAAAACGGAAGTTTACATAGTTCCCACGAATGAAGAGCTGGTAATTGCCATTGATGCAGCTAAAATTGCATCCGCCAGTAATCAGAGTCCGTGGGTATAGCTGCCGGCATCCTTGCTTTCTTGATGTGATATAAATAAAAAACCCCAATGGGTTATCATCGGGGTTTTTATAATAGTAGAGCTCAGTGTTCTAATTTTCTATCTGAAAATCTTCCTGTTGTGGCACAGCACTTTCAGTTTGTGATGGTACTGTAAAATCGGACTGCTCAATCGGCTCACCGCCTAATCCACTTTGCTGAATCGTGCTTTGTGAAGCGCCCCCGCGATCAATCGCAAAGTTAGCAAGCACACTTAAACTCAGAAAAAGTGTGGCGAGTATAGCAGTGGTTTTTGAAAGAAGGTCGGCTGTTCGCCGTGCACCCATTGAAGCACCACCCGCCATGCCGGCAGCAAGCCCGCCGGAAAGTCCCTCTTTTTGTCCGGGTTGTAACAATACCACTATAATCAGTAAAATACAGATCAGTGTAATGAGTGAAATAATAATTCCGTAAAGCATAATTTTTTGGATCTATCGGTTTATTGCAAAGAGAATAAAAATATCACTATTTAAACTTTAATAAAAGTACTAAGGATACAACGATAGTAAATACAATTATTGTTAAAAATCAGCACCATTACCTACTTGGGTATAGGCTGAATCAGGTTTGATTGATTGTTTTTTGGATCATTCACTTTTTTACTGACTTTAAGAACCGAGAAGTCTGTGAGTAAATACAGCTTTTCTGCCTGTTTTACCATCTCATCCGGGTCCGTTTTTGAATCAATCCATGAAGCTGAAAGTGCCCGATTTAGCACCAGAGGCATTTGC
>SLJB01000259.1 GCA_007135335.1 Balneolaceae bacterium | reverse complement strand
TACCAACGGTAAGGTTTCTATCCCTATCGCCCAGTGTGCCTACACCGTAAAAGAGGCCCAGAAGGTCCGAATCGACACCAATCAGACCGCCAAGCATGGCACCTGCCCCAACATGAAAAGTATCCTCAGATATTGGAATTGTTACCTTGGGTAAAATCCATACGGGAGTGGCAGAAACACCAAATAAAAACATGGGCACGATACCGCCCCCAATCGAAAAGTTATCGCTTACACCGTAATTAACATTGTTGAAAAGTATCCATGTGTTTTGGTAGTACCCTTTTCTCTTTTCCAGCCCAATAGCATTGGGTGCAAAGAAGTATCGAGTAGCCTGTGGGTTGGTGTGCCAGAAAACTCCATCTCTCATCCGTGCCGGATCAAGCAGAGTCATTGTTCTGATATTACTTCTCTGAATGGTTACATCGCCAACTGATTCAACACGCAAAATAATCCGTTCACTGTCTTCTGATACGATTGTACCCGTCAACACATTCCCATCCATTGTTTCCACCCTGTACAAATCGCTGCTCCGGGCAATTGCGTCTTGCTGTGAAGCAACGGTTATTGTAATCAAAAGAATAATAGCAGCAACGGTTTTTAGCATATCCATAATGGGTATTTTTTCAAATTCCTGTAATGGTAATGAGTATTTCGTTTTTTTCCTATCATCAAGCCTGATGTAAACCCTTATTTTTTAATCAAAAAAAGAGCCGGACATTACTCATGCCCGGCTCCTCACCCATTATGATAATGGAACTTTGAGGGATTTATGCTCAGATGGATTATCGTGCTGTTAAACCAAGAATTAAGTATGAGGTTAAATCTGTAGTACTCAGTTCCTGTGTAGGATCGTGTACCACGAAAAAGCCCTCATAGTTGTTTATCAAATCACGGTACATGATCTCTTCCGTCTCGTTTGAAGCACTTGCCATTCCGCCATTTCCTTCAATTCCGCCTGCAAATACATCACCATTGGGTGTTTCGTTGTAAGGAGTGCCATTGGGTGTTTCTTCAGGGACAGCGGCATCGTGAGAGTGCACGGGATATGTTTTTCCGTCGAGTGTATTGGAAAGCGTAACAGTAATTTTTGCGCGACCGTCAATCAGCTCTTCAACAAGCATGGTTGCCATCAGGTTGCGCGGGTGTTCGCCAGCATAAGCTGTACTTTCATCATCAAGAAGCTGGCCTTCATTGAAACTGTATTCAAAGGTCATGGATGCAAGATTTGGCTCACCCGCATCAAGATCTTCACCAAATATTCCTAGCACCAGGTAGGTAGTGAGGTCTGTCGTGCTGATATCCTGTGTAGGATCGTGAACTACGAAGAATGCTTCGTAATCGTTTACAAGCTCGGTGTACGAAATGCCGGTTTCGTTTGTACTGTTTGCAGATCCGCCGTTGCCGGCAATTGCTCCTGCAAACACATCACCATTCGGTGTTTCGTTGTAGGGAGTTCCGTTGGGTGTTGTTGCGGGATCAGCTGCATTGTGGGCATGAACCGGGTAGTTGAAACCTTCAAGGGTATTTTCAAGTGTAACCGTCACATTTGCCATTCCTGTGCCGCGCTCTTCAATGGTCAGGATTGCCATCAGATTTCTTGGGTGATCGCCCATGTATGCAATATCAGGATTATTGAGTACCTGGCCTTCGTTGAAATTATACGCGACAGTTTTGGTCCTCAGGCTTGATTCGCCCGCTTGTAAATTCTGGGCAAATACCCCCAGCACAAGATATGTGGTAAGGTCAGTGGTGCTGATATCCTGAGTGGGATCGTGCACAACGAGAAATCCTTCGTACTCATTCACTAGCATGTCGTAACTCATAGATGTTTCGTTTGTGCTGCTTGCTGTGCTGCCATTACCCGAAATTCCACCGGCAAAAATATCACCATTAGGAGTTTCATTGTAAGGAGTGCCATTCGGTGTGGCGGAAGGATCAGCAGCGTCATGAGCATGCACCGGATAAGTAACCCCCGATCGGGTGTTCATCAGCGTTACGGTAACAGATGCATTTCCGTTATCCATTTCAGCGATGGATATTTCTGCAGATACGTTACGATCATGTTCACCGCGATATGCTGTGTCCACATTATCGAGAAGCTGACCTTCATTAAATGCGTAGGAATAAGAAACGGAGCGCAGATCGTCCATTCCCCCCAGGGGATCGTTGTCGTCGCTGCAAGCTGTACATATGCTAAGTGCTGCCGCTGTTAAGATTAATAGTGTAATTTTTTTTAGTTGATTAGTTGAAGTTGTCATGGGCCTGAAAGTTTTGTTTATGGTTATCTGTTTTGAGAATAATTGCTGTTTGCAACCACTCATGACTTTCTTACCCGGCAATACGCAGTGACTTCAATATCGGATTGTTGAAAAATTATATATTTCTATTTTTCATCTTATTTATATGATTTTGTTTGATTTAATTATTTGATACAATCCGGTTGCCAGGTGGTTTCGTATGGTTTAGCGAAGAAAACATTCACTCCCTAAACCCGGTTTTATGAATTTATCACGATTAGCACACCTGTTTATCTTACTTACTTTACTCTCTTACAGCGCCTGTTCACAAAATACCGATGCCATTCCGGATGAAGTGATTGAAGCCACCATCATCATCGACAATAATGGTGCCAGGGAATATATGGTTACATCGATCTCAGGAGATGGAGCCTTTTCTGATATTGACTCTCCAAATCCGGAAATAGAGTTAACCATTGGCGGCCGCTATACGTTTATAAATAACAGCGGAGCTAACTCCCACCCGCTGGATTTCAGAAACAAAGATCGCGCTAAGCTAATTGGGCAAAGCAGAAATACAGGCCTGTTTGATGATGACCCTGCCGTAAATATCTTATTTGATGAAGATATCATCACATTCACGCTGACTGAACAACTGGCATCCGGCCTCTTTGATTACGTTTGCGCATTCCATCCCGGAATGAACGGAAGCATTACGGTGATTGAAAATTGACCCGGAAAGTACATTCAGAATAGTGCAGTAAAAATTATCCACACGGATGTTGATAAATAAGAAAGGTGTCCTTACCTTGTAAGACTCTGCATCAATTTAAATATTGTTCTAAAAAGTCTGTGTAATGTTTGAAGATTTGTCTTCTAAAATAGAATCAGCTGTACAGACCCTTAAGGGTCAATCTCGTATCACCGATGTAAACATCGCTGAAACCGTGCGGGAAATCCGCCGTGCCCTCCTCGATGCAGACGTAAACCTCGATGTAGCACGTGAGTTTACAAACAACATCAAAGAGACTGTAATGGGCTCTGATGTACTCACCAGTGTTAATCCCGGCCAGCAGTTTACCAAGATTGTTTATGATGAGATGGTGAAAATGCTTGGTGAAGAGAGAAGCGATATTGCCGTAGCACACACGCCGCCAACGGTTATACTTGTAGCCGGCCTTCAGGGGAGCGGAAAAACAACATTTGTAGCAAAACTGGCCCGATATCTTAAAAAAGAGAACAATCGTAACCCGATTCTTGCAGCGGCTGATGTGTACCGCCCCGCGGCCATTAATCAGTTAAAAACACTTGCCGCAGAAATAAATGTACCCGTTTACTCCATTGAGCAGAAAGATGCCGTTCGTGTGGCAAAAGAAGCTGTATCAATGGCAAAAAGCCTGGCACTTGATACCGTTATTATTGATACAGCCGGCCGGCTTCATGTGGATGAGAAAATGATGGCTGAGGTTGCAGAGATCAAAAAAGCTGTCAACCCGAATGAAATTCTTTTTGTAGTTGATGCCATGACCGGCCAGGACGCTGTGAACACGGCAAAGGCATTCAACGAAACCATCAACTTCGATGGTGTTGTGCTCTCAAAAATGGATGGTGATACACGCGGCGGTGCGGCACTTTCCATTCGGACAGTGGTAGATAAACCCATTAAATTTATGAGTACGGGCGAAAAACTGGACGCCCTCTCCCCCTTCTACCCCGACAGGCTTGCGCAGCGAATTCTTGGAATGGGCGATGTAGTCTCCCTTGTGGAAAAAGCCCAGAAAGAGTTCGACGAAAAAGAGGCTCAAGATCTTCAGAAAAAAATACGGTCTGAAAAATTTGATCTCGAAGATTTTCTCGATCAGATTCAAAAAATTAAAAAAATGGGAAGCATCTCCGACCTGGTTGGCATGATTCCCGGAGCAAATAAAGCCGTTCAGGATGCAGACCTCAGTGAAGATACCTTCAAACCGATCGAAGCCATTATTTACTCGATGACCCCGGAAGAGCGTGCTGACCCAAATCTGCTGAATGGAAGCCGACGAAGACGAATCGCAAAAGGCTCAGGCACAACTGTGCGAGAGATCAACGAACTGATGAAGCAGTTTGAGCAGATGAAGAAAATGATGAAAACCATGAGCAAAATGGGCAAAATGGGCCGCGCCATGGAAGGATTAAAAAACCTGCCTCTGGGCCGGTAATAGAACTTACAGTTAGTTGTATCTAATACAGATTAACAACTGGAAAACATATAGGTAAACATAAACATACAGGAACAAACCATTGATTAAATTACGATTACAAAGAAAAGGACGAAAAAAGAGACCTTTTTACCACATAGTGGTTGCAGACAGCCGCTCTCCAAGAGATGGCCGTATTATAGAGCAGCTTGGCCGTTTTGATAACGTGAGCGAAAATAAGCAGCTCGTGTATGATGAAGAGCGCGTGATTCACTGGCTCAAAATCGGCGCACAGCCAAGCGATACCGTTCGGAATATTCTGAAACATGAAGGAGTTCTTTACAAAATGCACCTGATGCGCTGGGGTAAATCAGACGAAGAAATTGAAGCTGCACTTGCAGAGTGGAAAGCTGCACGCGAAGCGAAACACGGCGAAGATGATGTAAGCCGAAAAGCCAAGCAGCAAGAAGTTCTGAAAGCAGAAGAGAAAGAGTACAAGAAACAGGTTGAAGAGAAAGCCGCTGCTGCTGCTAAAGAGCTCGAGAAGAAAAAAGAAGCTGAAGCAAAAGCAGCGGAAAAGGCTGCCGCAGATAAAGAAGAAGAAGCTGAAAAAACCGTTGAAGCTGCACATGCTGATGAGGAGCCAAAAGCAAAAGAAACAGCCGAAGCCGCACCGGCAGATGAAGCGGAAGAAGTAAAAACAGAAGAAGCGCCTGCTGAAGAGAAAGAGCCTGAAGCCAAAACTGAAGCAGCACCGGCAGAAGAGAAAGAGCCTGAAGTAAAAGCTGAAGAAGCACCGGTTACTGAAGAAGAAGTAAAAGCGGAAGAGCCTGCTGCTGAGGAAGCCCCGGCTGAAGAAGTAAAAACAGAAGAACCTGCTGCTGAAGAAGCTAAAAAAGAAGAGCCGGTCAAAGAAGAAAAATCAGAAACTTCAGCTGAAACGGTATCAACCGATATGAATGCCAACGAGGCGATCGAACATATTAAAAACACAGCTATTGAAGATCTGAAAGGCTTTGTACCTGAAGATGAAGAGCGTGTTACCGTTCAGCGAGCCTGGGAAAGCAAACAAGAAGAATAAAACAGAAACCGGCTATGGCACCATTGGCTAATGACCGGTTTATTGAAATAGGAAGAATCGGCAAACCGCGCGGACTCGAAGGTGTTGTCCGCCTGATGCCGAATCAAAACTTTACTGATGGTTTGCTTGAACTGGCAGAAATTCTCTACATGAGAAACAGCCGTTCCGATTTGGTGCCTGCACGGATTATAGATGTGCAGACTGAAGCCAAGCGCAACCAGCAGTTGTTCTTTGTAAAATTTGATATGATTGCCAACCGCAGCGATGCAGAATCGGCTATGAACAGAGCACTCTTTGCAGAAAAAAAAATCATTGAAAAACTGCAAAACTCTGAACAACCCGAAGAAAAATCCTCGGTTGTGGGGTACACTATTTGGTATAATGGCATCGAATTTGGAGAAGTTCTGGATCTGTTTGAAAATCCGGCACATCCAATAATTGAAACCCGCCATTCCGTAGGATCCGTGTTAATTCCTATGGTTGATGAGTACGTTGAAAAAACAGATCATCAGCAAAAAAAAGTGTACTGCAAAAACCTTGACCAGTTAACAGATCTCTGACCATGATGAGAATTGATATACTATCAGGTGTTCCGGATCTTTTAAAAAGTCCGCTTGAACACAGCATTATCGGCAGGGCACGCGAAAGCAACCGGATACAGATTGAAGTACACGATTTGCGTGATTACTCATCTGATCGCCATAAAAAAATTGATGATTATCAATATGGCGGAGGTGCCGGAATGGTTTTAACCCCACAACCAATTTTCGACTGTATCGAAAAATTACAATCAGAGCGTAGTTATGATGAAATCATCTTTACTGCACCCGACGGAGAAACTTTTGAGCAAAAACATGCCAATGAGCTCTCCATTAAAAACAATCTGATTATTTTATGCGGCCATTATAAAGGCGTAGATCAGCGAGTGCGAGATAAACTGATAACACGTGAATTTTCAATTGGAGATTACGTACTCTCAGGCGGTGAACTTCCGGCACTTGTAATGGCTGATGCTATCACACGATTATTGCCCGGAGTTTTAGGTGATGCTGAAAGTGCCCTTACAGATTCATTTCAGGATGGTCTTTTAGAGGCCCCGGTTTACACCCGGCCGGCTGAATTTAAAGGTTTTAAAGTACCTGAAGTTTTGCGATCCGGCGATCATAAAAAAGTTGAAGAGTGGCGTTCTGATAAAGCATTGGAACGAACCAAACAAAGAAGACCCGATTTATACAACCATTTTAAAAAGAAAAACTAAAGCCCAGTAACAAGGATACAACCATGGATAAAATTAGATTAATTGAACAGACCGTTGTACGCGATGATCTGCCCGAATTCAAAGCAGGTGATACCGTAAACGTTCACTACCGTGTTCGTGAAGGCGAAAAAGAGCGTATTCAGCAGTATGAAGGCGTTGTAATTAATGAGCGCGGAAGCGGAGCAAATAAAACATTTATCGTTCGTAAGATGTCGGGCAGTGTGGGTGTTGAGCGTATTTTCCCGCTATATTCTCCTTTTATCGCAAAAATTGAAGTGAAAAAACGTGGTAAAGTAAGACGTTCAAAACTCTTCTATCTCAGAGATCTGCGCGGTAAAGCTGCCCGTATTAAAGAGAAAGAGACTGTGAATACCAAAAAGAACAAAAGCTAACCTAAGGCTATAAATTGGCGATGTTTAATTCATCGCCATTTTTTTGTTTGTACAAAATACAGCCTCCTGCAATTCAGCTCTTTTTCCTATTCAAAAGAAAGAACAAGTGATGGTTTAATTGCAATTTGTAAGCTTATATTTTTAATACAAAACTGTTGATATATCCATTGATATCAACTAAACAGACTCATACAATGAATATCATTCTATTTGGCCCTCCGGGAGCAGGAAAAGGCACTCAAGCAGAAAAAATGATTTCTCATTTTAACCTTCCTCACCTCTCAACCGGAAACATTTTTCGGGAAAACATCAAAAACAAAACCACCCTTGGTAAAAAAGTAACCTCCATTCTGGATGCGGGTGAACTGGTGCCCGACAAAATTGTGGTTGAACTTGTAGCTGATGAATTGGGTAAAGAGAAGTACGACAAAGGTGTAATTCTTGATGGTTTTCCCAGAACTGTTAAACAGGCCGAAGAGCTCGATACATACATGAACCAGAATGGTAAAAAGATCGACTCTTTCGTAACCCTTACAGTGCCGGAAGAAGAGCTGATTAACCGTATTCTTAGCCGTGGCCAAGGCCGCTCGGATGATACACCTGAAAAAATTAAAACCCGGCTCCAGGTTTACCGTGATGAAACCGAACCTGTTCTCAATCATTACCAAAATCAAGATGTTGTTAAAGAGATCGACGGAGTTGGTTCTATTGATGAGATATTCGGGAGAATAAAAACTGCACTCACTTAACTCTTTTCCATAACCCGGAGAATACCGGGAGTAACATCTAAAATACTGGTTGCTTCAGTAAATGGATCTGTGTCTCCTGCAACAAATAGAGGCACAGGATTCCGGGTATGGGTTTTGGTTGATAGATCTTCAATATTCCCGTGATCGCTGCAAATTACAAGTGTATCCTCCGGTTTTTTTTGTTTGATTATCTCCCATAAAAATTGATCGAGAACCTCTAAAACTCTATCAGCCATTCCCCTATCCTGTGAATGGCCGGCTTTATCAGTCAGATAGTATTCGTACAAAACCAGATCGTACAGATCCAGAGATTTTAATGCACGTTTTGCAGCATCTTCAGGCTTTATTTCAGGCACATCTAGATTCAACATGGATTTCCAGGCCGATTGATTAATTTCAGCTGTAACCGCTCTTTCTTCTAAAACATCCACAAACCGGTTTAGTAAAATTCCGGCCGATTTTGTCATGAGTGTGGTGCAGCTCCATCGATTTATTTTCTCTGATTTTATGAAGAAAATGTCCGGGTAAGCATTCAGAAAGTGGGGCTGTTTACCCATTTTAATTGCTTTATGAAACAGACTTTTTTTCTGAAGAAGCGGCTTTATTTTTGTGTGAGGAAACGGTCCAAAGTGTTTTCCTATTTTTTTTGATGCATTGATTCCGGTAAAGAGAGATGTTTGCCCGGTTCCGCTTTGCGGCAAACCCCCTACATCAATATTCGCATCAACCTTTCTGAAAAGAAGAAACTCTTCTGATCTCTCCTCACAGTTACGATGTACCCCATTTCTTCCTGTAAAAAATGAAACTGATTCGAGTTTTACAGATGCAAGAGGATTATCCGGGCTATCATCACCAATTCCTATTCCATCAATAAAAACGAACAATACGGCCATTACTTCTCCAAAATCAGGGTTACAGGGCCGTCATTTAACAATTTCACTTCCATCATAGCTCCAAATTCTCCCGATTCCACCATCAGTCCGCTCTCTTTTTTCAGTTTCTCAATCATATATTCATACAATGGTTCAGCTGTTTCCGGTCGGGCTGCTTCAATGAAGCTGGGACGGGTACCCTTCTTCACATTTCCATAAAGTGTAAACTGGGAAACAACTAAAATTCCTCCATTTATATCCTTTACAGATCTATTCATTTTACCTTCATCATCCTCAAAAATCCGCAGCTTAGGAATCTTACCGCAGCACCAGTCTGCCTGTTCTTTTGTATCGGTTTCGTGTATCCCAACAAGAAGAAGTAAACCCCTCTCAATTTCACCCGATATCTTTTCATTAATGGTTACAGACGCTCTGCTGACTCGCTGAATTACAATTTTCATATGTGGGTAACCTTGTGGATAAAAACTGTTTAAAATGTGAACAACTGGAATTCCCTATATTTCTACAAATCTATCCACATTGATTCACAATTAAAAACAGTTATGCACATGCAAAAAGAATAACTTTTCCTGTTGACAGATATCATGTACATGATAGGTACAACATATATGGAATGTGTATTACTTTTTTTTATGTCTATTAAAGTGTTGATTTTTAATGTTTAGTTATTAACAAAATTATTAACAATTAAGACTAAGTTATAAATACCATCTCGATAAAAAAGTTATACACTTCTCCACACGGTACTACTACTATATAACAAAATTCATAATCCAATCTTTTTAGTATACCCTTGTGGATAACCGGTGGATTTAATCAAAATGTGAAGTCTCAATCTTTCTATATTTCTGAATATAATATTCAAACCAACATAATCGCAGTTAAGAAACAATCACAGTGTCAGAAAAGAAATTTACATACAAAGACTCCGGAGTTGATATAAAAGCAGGAGAAGAACTTGTAAACTCCATTAAAGATGTGGTAAAAGAGACTCATAATGCAAATGTGTTAAGTAATATTGGCGGATTTGGAGGGCTTTTTTCTGTCAACTTTAGTGACATGGACAATCCGGTTTTAGTGAGCAGTGTGGATGGTGTTGGAACAAAACTGATTGTAGCATTTAAAGCCGGTGTTTATGATACTGTTGGCCAGGATCTGGTAAATCACTGTGTGAATGACATTGCCGTTTGCGGTGCTACTCCCCTCTTCTTTCTGGATTACTTTTCAACAGGAAAACTGGATCAGCAAATTGGTTATGATGTAATTAAAGGATTTGCAAAAGCATGCAAAGAAAATGGTGTGGCACTGATTGGCGGCGAAACGGCCGAAATGCCCGATATTTACAAACAGGGAGAATTTGATCTGGCAGGTACCGTAGTAGGTGTGGTAGATCGTGATAAATTAATCACCGGACAAAATATCAAAGAAGGTGATCTGCTGATCGGTTTCAAAAGTTCCGGACTTCATACAAATGGGTATTCACTCGCCAGGAAAGTGCTCTTCAGTACATACGATATAAACGAAAAACCTGAAGATCTTGAAAACAGTGTGGGAGAAGAGTTACTCATGGTGCATAAATCATATCTCCAGTTGATATCAAAACTTAAAGAAGTAGATGGAGTGAATGGGTTTTCTCACATTACGGGCGGCGGAATTGTTGGAAATACAAAACGCATCCTCCCGGAAGGGCTTAAACTCTCCATAGAATGGGAGAGCTGGGAACGGCCTGCCATATTTAAACTTATTCAAAAAACAGGAAATGTACCTGAAGATGATATGCAGGCAACATTTAATCTCGGATTGGGTATGATAGCTGTTGCATCGGAAGATGCATTAGAAGAAATCAAAAAAATAAGTGCTGCTATTGGTGAAGATGCGATTCAAATAGGGAAAGTGGTTTCTTAATCTCCTGATAAAATAATCTGTCAGTGAGATGATATACTCTCCAAGCTGATACTTATTTTTTAAAAAAAAGCTCTAATTAAAAACTACATGCTGATCCGCCTGCGGGCTTACATTCGGTTGCACCAGAAGTATTTGCCTGTTCTATTTTTCATAACCGGATTTATCTGGGATACTCTCACACTTGGTAGAATTGACCGTTTGTACGACAGGGTTATTCTTAGTACGTATATGTCCTCTCTTACAGTCTGTCTCTATCTTTACAACGTGGCTGATGATGGAAAATGGAAAGAGACCTTTTTTGAGAAATATGAAAAATATCT
>SLJB01000300.1 GCA_007135335.1 Balneolaceae bacterium | reverse complement strand
TTATTTCTGAGATTGAGAATCAACTAGGGTTTGAAGCTGAAAAAAACTTTATGCCCATACAGCCCGGAGATGTCCCAAAAACATGGGCAGATGTTGGTGATTTGTTTGAATTGACTGATTTTAAACCCCGTGTTTCAACAAAGGAAGGAGTTAGAAATTTTGTGCAATGGTATCTTAGCTATTACGATATTAAGTTGAAGTAAACATTTGAGCATTTATGAGATAAATAATTTATGTTTTGGCACATAAAAAGGCTGTAAAGGTCTTATAATTATAAGCGTTCGTTTCTAAATATTATTTCTTATCTTTTCACTGCTATAGCAGATGGTATCCCAATACAAGCTGAGTAGCATAATAGTAAAGTGCCTTAGCAATGTTAAAAAGAGTTATTGACTACAGAGATATTTGGAAGTTTTTTGTTGAAGCAACAACATGGACTTCTATTACTATATTTGCTTTTCTTCTGAGATTAGATGGAGATTTGAGTGGCTATGGCCAAGCTATAACTGAAGTTACCATAGTACTGTTTATTTTTAAGTGCATTGCAATATACTCGTACGGAACGTTTCGGCAATCTTGGAGAAATACCGGATTTCAGGATCTTTTCTCATTGATTAAATCTGTTTCAGTAGTGTCGGTTGTATTTTTAATGGCTTCTGTACTCTTTCGGCCTTACATTGCAATTCCCTACTCTATCCCATTTATAGAATTCATTTTGTCTCTATTTGTACTTGCCGGAATTAGGGTTGGTACCCGATTTGTGCTAGTATACTGGAAACCTGGAAAGATAAAAACGAAAGATACACAGAGAATATTAGTCGCCGGCGCCGGTGAGAGCGGTAATATGGCGGTGAGAGAAATGCTTCGCCATCCTGAAGCAGGCATGCAGCCGGTGGCATTTTTAGATGATGACAAATCAAAACACGGGCAAAAATTCTTAGGACTTCCTGTTGTTGGTAAAATCAGCGATATGGAAGAAGCTGCCTCAAGGCTTAAAATTGATGAAATATTAATCGCTATGCCTTCTGAATCGGGGAAGGTAATTAGAAGAGTTGTTGAACACGCCAGAAAAACCAATGCGAAATATAGAATTATCCCAAGTATCTACGATTTGATAAGTGGGAAGGTAACCATCAATCAAATTAGAAGGGTTGATGTAGAAGATCTTCTGCGAAGAAAACCGGTTCAGCTCGATACATCTTTGATTGCATCATATATTCAGAACAGAACAGTGCTTGTTACCGGAGCAGGTGGGTCTATAGGCTCTGAGATTGTTCGCCAGCTTACCAGGTTCAATCCAAAACATGTAGTACTTTTGGGGCGTGGTGAGAACAGTATTCATCAATTGCTGAATGAAATTGAATACAATTACAAAAACCTTTCCTACTCCATAAGAATTGGTGATGTTCGAGACTACAGTACGATGGAACGTTTGATGCTGGAATTTTCTCCTGATGTAATTTTTCATGCGGCTGCTCACAAACATGTGCCTCTGATGGAAGTAAATCCTGACCAGGCGGTTCTTAACAATGTTTTGGGTACAAGAAACCTGGTTAATCTGGCTGTTGAACATGGAGTAAAACAATTTGTTAATATCTCAACCGATAAAGCTGTAAATCCAACTTCGGTAATGGGAGTTACTAAAAGAATTTCAGAACAGATTGTTCAATGGGGTGCTACACAAGCAAAAAATGATGAGGTTTTTGTCTCCGTACGATTCGGTAATGTATTGGGAAGCAGGGGCAGCGTTATACCAAAATTTAAAGAACAGATTAAACGTGGTGGGCCCGTTTCGATTACACATCCTGACATGATTCGGTATTTTATGACTATTCCTGAAGCATCTCAGCTGGTATTACAGGCTGGTGCTTTGGATATGAATGGCTCAATATATGTTCTTGATATGGGTGATCCAGTAAATATCGAAGAAATGGCAAGAGATTTAATTTCACTTTCCGGTTTAGAACCTGATAAAGATATTCGTATTGAGTATACAGGAATGAGGCCGGGTGAGAAATTGTATGAGGAGCTTCTCACTGTCGAGGAGGGAACAGTAATGACACAACACGAAAAAATTTATGTGGCAAAAAGTGTGGATTTTATCAAAGATCTCACTGAACAGCTTGATTATCTGATTGATACCACACATAAAGGAAACACAGATGAAATCAAACAAACGCTCAAACTTATTGTTCCATCCTATCAGCATAAACCTAAAATTGCTGTTAATTATTAAAGCATTTTAGCCATCTATATGTTAAAGACCCGCATTAGTTGATAGCCTCTATTGGAAATTGTTGAAATCAAATTTTGCAGATTTAGGCAGGTTCAGATATATATTATTTAATTAACATCTCTATATTCAAGTCTACATGTATATTAAACGATTTATAAAATTTCATTGAACGAAGGTAAGTCCAACATACCGGAGAAAAGCACTGATGGCAAACAGCTCCAAAAAAGAGAGATTGTTGAAGAGTACCGTCTTGTATCTATTGATGATTACACACATGAAGATGATCAAAAAGTAATCGATCTGATTGGAGTTTTTAAAGATTTGTGGATTAACAAGAAGATTATCTTAGCGATAACTGCAGTAGTTTTTCTATTTGGTGTTATCATATACGCAGGAAGCGAACGGATCTACTATTCTGAGGCAAAATTAATGCCGGAAACCTCCTCACCAACATCACAGCTTGGACAGGTATTTCAACAAGCTGAAAATATTTTTGGCATACAACGTCGAGTTGAAGATGATGACATCCGGGTGGCCATGTACCCCTTCATTGTTGAAAGTTTACCTTTCCAGATAGAGCTGATGCAGCATGAGGTGTACTTTGGTGATATTAACCGGAGAGTATCTATATTTGAGTACTTCACGGAACATTATGAGCAAAGTTTTACAGACCGAACTGTAGAATTTTTGTTCAACTATACAATTGGTCTGCCTATAACCATCTGGCAAAATATCACAACCCGCAGACCTGAGTCCGGGTCAGAAGATACACCCGGAGTTATTGATTTTTCACAAATACAAGATTTTAATGAACCTAGGTTTTTGGATAATCAGATAAGAAGGGTTGCTAATAAAATGAGCAGCTACATAACCATTGAAAGAGAGCCGCAAACCGGTTTTGTACGTATTGGTGTGTCACTGCCTGATGCTCAGGCTTCAACAGAAATTGTAATTCTTGTTAAGAATTTACTTCAAGAGTATGTAATTGATTATAGAACAGAAAAAGCACTGAAAAATCTTGAATTCATTGAAGATCAATATGAAGAGGCAAAACGAACTTTTCAGGTAAGGCAAGACTCCCTCGCAACATTTCAGGACAGAAATTTTAATCCTGCCCGGCAAGTAATATTGGTACAAGAACAACGGTTGCAATCCGAGTTCGACTTGGCCTTTAGTTTATACAATACACTTGCAAGAAGATTGCAGGAAGCAAAAATACAGGTACAGGAACAGACACCGGTTTTTCGAGTGCACGAACCTGCTACCATTCCAAGCCGTCCTTCTCAGCCAAATGCAATTCGTACGATGGGTGGGTCATTGTTTGTGGGCCTTTTTTTAGGGATTGTTTTTATCTATTTAAGAAGAGGTTTTGCCTGGTTTCTTGATGAATTTAACAGAAAAGAACCTAAAACCTATCAAGGCTGAGATTGAAAGTTTTTGAAAGTATTTCCTATTACCTGAGTGTTTACAAAAAATTCATAGGGAAAAGACTATACATTGTTTTTGGTCTCACTGCTGCTGCTGCTATTACTGAAGGTTTTGGAATTACCCTGATTTTACCACTGATTGAAGCAGCAGATGCCGGTGATGGAGGGCTCGATCGTAGCAGTTCTGCCGTTCGCTTTATCTACGCAATTCTGCGATTTATAGGAATTGACCAGTCAGTTGTAGGTATTTTGATATTCATTGGGTTGATATTTATAGGTAAGGGATTGCTGAAGTTTATTGAGGGAGGGTACGCAAGTTATTTAAGGGCACAGCTTCTGAAAGAGATTAAAGGACAGATGTTTAATGCCTATCGTGAGATGGATTACAGTTACTATGCCCACAACAATACCGGGCATTTTATCAATGTAATCAATGGGCAGATCAATAACTTTATCCGTTCTTTTGATACATTTACCCGATTCTTGACAATGATCATTATTACGGTCTCATATCTGTCCATTGCATTTTTATTGGCATGGAAGTTTGCGTTAATGGCAATAGCTATTGGGTTTGTACTTCTCTTTCTATTCAGATATTTGAACAGATATGTGCAGGAACTCTCAAGAAAAACGGCTTCAGAAGAGAGTGTGCTCAACAAATTCCTTGTACAAACTATTCAATCATTCAAGTACCTGTCATCAACAAATCAAATGCAGCACCTCAAAGGCGGTGTAATGGCAAGTATCAGTAAACTTGCCGGGTATATGTTCAGGCAGGGAACGGCAAGTTCATTTACACTGGCCATTAGAGAACCGGTATCTGTAATATTTTTGCTTTTCGTGATTATAATTCAGGTGGTTGTATTCGATTCGCCGATAGCCCCGATTTTTGTAGCATTACTTCTTTTTCACAGAGGTATGCAGCACATGATTGGTATCCAGGATGACTGGCAAAGAACCATGGAGAAAATCGGTTCTCTTGAAATGGTAGTAAAAGAGTTTGAAATACTTGAGCAGAATAAAGAGAAAAACGGAACTTACGAAATGGGCCCACTTTCTAAAGGCATCACACTTAGGAATGTTCACTTTAAATATGAAGACAGCTCAGAAAAAGTTCTTAAAAACATCACAATTGATATTCCGGTAAATAAAATGGTTGCCTTTGTGGGTGAGTCAGGAGCGGGAAAATCTACCCTTATTGATATGCTGACGTTATTATTGAGGCCACAGGAGGGTAATATTACAATTGATGGAGTGCATTCAGATGAAATTAGTACTGCATCATGGAGATCACAGGTTGGGTATGTTTCGCAGGAAACCGTGGTATTTGATGATACCATTGCCAACAACATTTGCCTCTGGAAAGGCGATTTAAATAGCGATCATGACGTTCGCCAAAAAATTGTGGAAGCAGCAAAACGCGCGTATGCTCATGAATTTATTAAAGAGCTGCCTGAAGGTTACAATACAATGGTTGGCGATAGGGGAGTGCGTTTATCTGGCGGACAGCGACAGCGTTTATTTATCGCCAGAGAGCTTTATAAGAATCCCAATTTGCTGATACTTGATGAAGCAACAAGCTCCCTTGACACCGAATCAGAGCGATTCATCCAGCAGAGTATAGATTCCTTAAAAGGTTCAATGACTGTCGTGATAATTGCACACAGGTTGTCAACTATCAAAAATGCAGATTTGATCTACGTAATTGATAAAGGTGAAATTATTGAGGAGGGAACCTACAAAGAGCTTTCTCTTGACAATAAATCGAAGTTTTCACGAATGGTAAAAATTCAGAGTTTATAATTTCTCTTCATACCTATTGCCTTATAACAGTTCACGAAGTTAATTCAGTTTGCTTACTTTAACAGGTATAAATAATTGACTGAAAACGTACCAGTTCATGAGTACAGATCTTGCTATTGTAATTCCTGTTTATAAAAAAGAGTATTTAACCGCAGCTGTTCAAAGTATACAACATCAAACCAATCAACGGTTTACTGCGTATATTTGTGATGATGCCAGCCCTTATGATTTAGAATCCGTCATCAACAAACTTCATCTTCCCGAGAATTTTCTATATCATAGATTTAGTGTAAATGCAGGGCAGAAATCGCTTGCCACTCAGTGGGGAAGATGTGTGGCACAAACAAAAGGAGAGAAATGGATATGGCTTTTTTCAGATGATGATATAGCTGATAAAAATTGTGTAGCTGCATTTTATGAAGCGAAAAAAAACAACACGGGTTATGATGTTTATCGGTTCAATACAAATAAAATAGACGAAAGTGGAAATCTCATAAAAGAAAATGTATTTCCTCGGCATGTGAGTTCTGCTGGTTTTCTGAACATTAAACTAAATTATTTACAAGAGAGCTATATAGTTGAAAGCATATTCAGCAGGGAAGCATTTAACAGAATAGGTGGATTTCCTGACCTCCCTTTGGCATGGGCTGCAGATGATATGCTCTGGACTAAAATAGCATCAGATACAGGTATTTTCACTATTCAGAGTGCTCGCGTATCCTGGAGATATAGTGGCCTAAACATTTCGTCGAGAAAAGAAAACAAAACCGGTATTATTAAACTAAAGGCTTCCAGGCAGTTCATTAGATGGATTTACTCTAAACCACAGTTACTCTCTAAGCTGGATTCAAAAGACCTCCCTGTGAAATGGTATATTAGGCAATTAAAGAATTTACGAAAAGAGATGAGCCTGTTTGAACAACTATCTGCAGTTACGAAAGTCTCCAGATTCTCTATGCGCGGATGGTATTACTACTTCCAAATGTTAAAGAATGAAAGCAAGATCATCGGATGGCTGAAAAAATTCTGATTATTAGTCCGGTACCTGTTTTGCCCGGCCACGCAGGCAATAGGATGCGAATAAAAAGCATTTGCTCAGTGCTGATGGAACAGGGGTATGTTCTTGATTTCTTTTACACGGGCTTCGAAAAAAGCTTATCTGGTGATCACACTGACTTTTTTAATGGTAGTGTGCTGAATTATAAAATTGATAATTCACCCGTGGAACTCTTAAGGGATCCGTTACTCAGGTTTAAAGAGATTCTGAACGGTATTAAAATCAAGGCGAGTTATTTGCAGAGAAAATTCACTTCAGGAAGTAATTCTGCAATATTTAATAAGAGTTTGTACGAGTTCAAAAACCTAAAAAAGATTCAGCTTTTAAACGATCAAATTTCAGGTAAGAATTACAAAGCAGTAATCCTCAATTATTCTGTGTATTCGCACTTATTTGATCTGTTTGATGAACAAACGATTAAGATTATCGACACGCACGATCGCTTATCCGACAGGTATCAGCTATTTCTTAATGAGGGACTTGAGCCGGTTGAGTGGAAAAGTATTTCACCTGCTGATGAAAGGAAATCATTAGAAAAAGCAGATGTTATTTGGGCTATTACAGATAGCGAAGCCAACTATTTTAGAACACTTATAAAAAAAAATCAAACAAAAATAGCTACGGTTCCTCATCTTTCACCATTTAAGGTGGTTCCGGTTTCAAATTATAAATCAAGAAAAAAACTATTAACGGTTGGGGGAAAGAGTGTGATTAATGTAAACGGTTTGAACTGGTTTCTTACTGAAGTTTGGCCGCAGGTTTGGTCAAGTTTTCCAGAAGCAGAACTGTTTGTTGGCGGATCCATTTGTGATGCAGCCGACCAGTTTGCCACCACTGAGGGTGTAACTCTTCTTGGCCGTTTCGATAACCCTGAGGAAGTTTATCACACCGCTGATTTATGTGTTAATCCCATTCAGTTTGGAACCGGATTAAAGATAAAGACCATTGAGGCTCTTTCATCCGGTAAAAAAATAATTACAACCATTGAGGGTGCTGCAGGATTGGATCGATTTATTGGAAAAGGCTTGATATGCAGTGATGATTCTGATGTTTGGATTGAAAAGATTTCGACACATTTTACGAATTCAGACTCGTCAGAAATTGAGGCGGCCGTTCTTGAAAACGAGGTTCACAAGTATAATGAAGATGCGCTGAGTAATATCTTAAAATCTATTAAAGGGTTTAAAGATGCATCTTTATCATAGAAAAATGATTGAGCAGATTAAAATATCCGTAATAATTCCAACTTATAATCGTGCTGATGTTGTGGGAAGAGCCATTCTTTCTGCATTGAAACAAACCTATACTCCTTTTGAAATTATTGTAATTGATGACGGCTCCTCGGACAAAACAGCTGAAACTGTAAGGAAATTTAGCAATTCTGTTACATACGTTGAGCAGAAAAACAGTGGACCTGCAAGTGCCAGAAATAATGGCATTCAGAGATCAACCGGTAATTATATTGCATTTCTTGACTCTGATGATGAATGGATGCCGGACAAATTAGAGAAGCAGATTGAACTTATAAATTCAAAGCATGCGCAGGTTGTCATCACAAATTCATTGTTCAAAAATAGATCGAACTCTGCTGAAACAACTTTTTCAAAAAGTCTGTTTTCTGATTTATTGAACCGATTTGATAGTGAGTTAACAGATTGTTTTCCGCTACTTATTGAACAAAACTTTATTCATTTGTCTACACTTTTAGTTCAAAAAAGCTGCCTTTTAGAGGTAGGGTACTTTGATGAGGGGATGCCTGTTGCGGAAGATACCGATCTTTGGCTTCGGCTGGCATTTAAATATAAATTTGGAATCATAACGACTCCACTGGCTATTCGAGATGATCGTCCCGATAAGTTATCAGGTAACAAGCAGAAAGAGTACAGCGGAAGGCTTTATATGTTTAGCAAGTTTTTGCGAAGTGAAGCTGACCTTTCTTCTGAAAAGAAGGATTTGATCAGGCAAAGGCAATATTTTATTAGAGGCCGGTTCATGAATTCACTGTTTCAGAAATCGGATTATATTTCTCTTTTGAAGAATATTTTCAGTACAAATCCGGCTTATCTTACTTCAAAATATTTCTATAAAGGATACTATTGGAATAGTAAAGAATTCTCGGCTTCGAAAAATGAAATCTCTGAATGAATAGCTCGAAATCAGAAAATCCACGAATACCGGATCAATTTCCAATTATCTCTGTGATTATTCCATACCACAATAATCTGAAAGAGGCAGAAGAAATTGTTCAAGTTTTATTCAGACAGTCTTACCCTGAGGATAGAGTAGAGATAATCTGTATTGATAACGGCTATGACAAATGGGGTACGAATTCTGAAATTCTACGAAAAAAATGTGTTAATCTTGAGGAAAAAAATTATATAAACAGCCCTTATTCAGCAAGAAATCGAGGAATTGAAGCTGCAACCGGAGATATACTTGTGTTTATTGATGCAAATTCTTATCCCGCTGAGAACTGGCTTTTGAATGGTGTACGTTATCTGCTAGATAATAATGCAGATCTGATCGCAGGAGCAGTTGATTTTGATTATGATGGAAAAATTACATCAGCCAAAATTACGGATGCTCTAACATCCATTCAGATGAAAAAAAGTGTTGAAGAGCGGGGGGTGGCATACACGGCTAATTTATTTGTGAGACCGGAAGTTTTTAAAAAAGCCGGTTTGTTTGAAGAGGGGGTACGTTCCGGGGGCGATGTGAGGTGGACATCTAAAGCCGTAAATTTGGGTTTCAAAATTGGCTATGCAGAAGATGCTATCGTCTATAAAATAGCAAGAAATGCCACAGAATTGTATCGGAAAAGAATAAGGACGGGAAAAGGGTATTTTTTTACCTGGAAAGAAGAGGAACCGCGAACCATTTGGTTCTATAATTTTTTCAGATCATTAAAACCGCCCTCTTACTCAACTATCAAGACAATAAGTAGTGATCGATATAAAAGTGAGTTCGATAATAAATTGCCCGGTATTTGGTTTCATCTTTATGCAACCGCTATAGTTGAACAGGCAGCATTTGTATACCAATACTTGTCTTACGTACTTAGCAGCCGGCGCGATATTGATCGCAGAAAAAAAATGGAAGAGAGAAAAAATAGACGGGCTACTGAATAATTGTCATTTTTCGGGTTAACAAAGCTCCGTTGCTTTTTAGTTTGTAGATATAAACTCCCGATGAAAGGCCAGAGGCATCAAACGCCACATTATAGCTGCCGGCAGCTTTAAGGCCGTTTACAAGAGTTCGAATTCGTCTGCCATGAAGATCATAAACAGTTAACTCTGTATCTCCCGATTGTTCAATTGAATAGTAGATTACCGTTCGGTTATTAAATGGATTCGGATAGTTTTGATCCAGGTATAAGAACGAATTTACCTGTAGTGCAGGAAACTCCTCCTGCATAATTTCCTTAAATCGAACAATAGCTTCAAGATAGTAGTAATCTGCATAGGAAGTCCCTACCCGGCCAAAACCACGATGCAGCGTTGATTCCTGTAAAACGGAGCTTAGCGCAGAGTTGATTGTTGAATACCTTTCTGAGCTCAGTGAATTGAGAATTTCAACTGCAGTGTTAAAGTACAGAGTGTTATTTGTAAATTCGTAGAGCTCAAAAAAACCAGATGCAGCAACTGCGGCAGCTGAAGCATCTTTGGTCTGAACGGATGTGTAAGGCTCAAAAAAATCATATAGCGGGATGAAATCTTCAGGAAGCCGTTCAATGAAATATTGCGATGCCGCTTCAGCTGCATCCAGAAATTTCTGTTCTCCTGTAAAACGATAAATCATGGTAAACCCGTAAATGGCCCAGGCTTGACCACGTGCCCATACAGAATTCGGTCCGGCACCCTGAGTTGTAAATTTTCTGCTTACATTTCCATTATTATCAAAATCTACGATATGGTAGGAACTGCCATCTTCACGCATGTGGTGCTTCTGGGAAATTTCAGCATGTGATTTTGCAATGGTATACAACCGATTGTTATCGCTTTTTTGAGCTACCCAGAAAAGCAGTTCAAGATTCATCAGGTTATCGATAATTACAGGAAATGTACCTGTCCAGTCCCATGATTTTATAGCACCTATTTCAGGATTAAATCTTTGAGAAAGCGTATTAGCAGCCTGTAGTAATGTTCGATAGTAGGAGCGCCGTTGTGTGATTTTGTACCCATTTCCATAACTGCTGAAAATACGAAAGCCGGTGTCGTGATCGTGGGTGGCTGATATCATCGGTTCAAGATCTTCCGTCCAAGAATATGCAAGTTCTTTCCAGTTTTCATCACCTGTAAGCAGATACATATTCCACAATGAGCCGGCAAAAAAACCACTGGTCCACTGATCACGTCCAAGATGATCCAAGTCCCACCTTCCGGTTAACGGATTTGTATGGCCCGGGTGAAGAGTCGGGTTATACGAAATCTCATCTAACGTTTGGAGTAATTTATTCTCAATGTGAAAAAGGGCAGATTGAAGGCTTTGAGAGTGAAAAGTTTGGATATTACTCTTTTGTGAGAATACGTTTTCTTCGGGATATAGATTTAGAGATATGAATAGTATTAACCAAACAGA
>SLJB01000076.1 GCA_007135335.1 Balneolaceae bacterium | reverse complement strand
TGTGGGGGGAGCAGGATTCGAACCTGCGAAGTCTTACGACAACAGATTTACAGTCTGCCCCAGTTGGCCACTTTGGTATCCCCCCTTACCTCTTTCAATCTTTACAGATAGAAAGAGCCAGTGGCCGGATTTGAACCGACGACCGGCTGTTTACAAAACAGCTGCTCTACCCCTGAGCTACACTGGCTAATTCAAAATGTCAAATTGTGCTTTTGCACGACTTTCTTCTTTTCGCAGGCGTATTTTTCCCACAAATGAAAGACATGTAAGCTAAAAATATATCCAATAGGAATCAACCTTCTTATCTACTTTTTTTACGACTCTTTTGCAGAGTGTCGTTTTCTATTATAAAGTATTCTCATGGCTATCAAAATGACGATGCCTGATAAGATTATCCAGCCATATACATTTAAATAATGCCCTATTATCTGCCAGTTCTCGTGAACCAGCCATCCCATGCCAATGAGTATGGTATTCCAAAGCAGAGAGCTAATGGTAGAATTGACAACAGTGGAATATACTTTTGTTTTGGTAATTCCGGCAGTAATTGAGATTACAGAACGGGTTCCCGCAAGAAAGCGATTTGCCAGAATAACCCCCTGTCCGTATTGATCCATCCAGCGTTTAACCTTATCAAAGTATTTGACATCGAAAAAGCGCATAAGCCAAAACTTTTTCCTCTGTACTTCTATTTTATCACCAAAATATGCTCCCACAGCATACATGTTCATAAAACCTATGACAGAAGCAATAGTAGTAATTGCAAGAATGGGTGAAAAGCCGATGATTTGCTCAGCTGCAAGATATCCACCAAATGCAACCAGCAGATCGCCGGGTATGGGAGGCACTATGTTTTCGAGATAAGCAATAACACCAAATATCAAATAGATACTTAACGGAGATAATGTTTGAATCCACTCTATTAAATTTTGAGTATATGCCTCCATCAGGTTAAATCTCCTTTAGTAGAACTACCGCCTGTGCTGCAATACCCTCTTCCCTGCCTATAAAACCCATTTTTTCACCGGTTGTTGCTTTTACGGAAATTGATGATATATCGGTGCTTAACGCATCAGCAATACATTCTCTTATCTTCGGTATAAAGGGTTTTAATTTTGGTTGTTCTGCCAGTATGGTCGAGTCTGCGTTTACAAGCCGGTATCCTTTAATTTGCACCAGATCATAGCTTTTTTGAAGCAACATTAAACTATCAGCCCCTTCATATTCAGGATCAGTATCCGGGAAATGAGTGCCGATATCCCCCAGGCCTAAAGCTCCAAGCATTGCATCTGTAATGGCATGCAAGAGTACATCAGCATCTGAATGCCCTAACAAACCTTTGTGATATGGAATCTGAACTCCGCCAAGAATCAGATCTCTTCCTTCAACTAACCGGTGAATGTCATAACCCTGGCCAATTCTGAAATTCATCACCCTTCCTTTTGTATGAGGAAATCGGCGATTTGGAGATCGAGAGGATATGTAATTTTAAAATTTTTGGCAGAACCTTCCACTAATACTACTTTCCCTCCCATTTTCTCGATCAGTGATGCATCATCAGAACCATGAAAACGGTTCACCTCAGCATACTGATACGCTTCACGAAAAAGTGCCGCCCAAAATATCTGCGGTGTCTGTGCCTGCCAAAGAGTGTTACGATCCGGTGTTTTTACGATCTCGAGATCGGTTCCGGCCACTTTAATGGTATCTTTTGCGGGTACAGCCAATACGGCACCACCCCATCTGGATGCTTGCTTAATGCATTTTTCAATATCATTCCTGCTAACGAATGGTCTGACTGCATCATGAACAGCAATTAAGCCGGTTTTACCGGATATTTTACCAAGAGCGTTTTTAATTGAGTCCTGCCTTTCTCTTCCGCCAGGCACGGCATGAGTTGCAATATCGGGAAACAGCTCCTTCAGCAACTCTCCGGTTTGTAAAAGGTACTCCTCTGATGTGGAGACAATAACTTCGCCCAACCCTGAAACACCTTTAAATCTGGTAAGTGTATGCTCAAGTATTGATTTACCTGCAATCTTGAGATATGGCTTGGGGACTTGATTCCCCAAACGCTCTCCTTTTCCTGCAGCCGGTATGATTAGAGCGAGTTGTTGTTTTTCCACAGTGTCAGATTATAAGCATCGCATCGCCAAACGAAAAGAATCTGTAATCTTTTTCTACCGCTTCTTTGTAAGACTCCTTAATAAATTCAAATCCACCAAAAGCGGCAGCAAGCATTAAAAGTGTCGATTCAGGACGATGGAAGTTTGTTATGATTCCTTCAGTAATTTTAAACGGATAATCGGGATAAATAAACTTGTCTGTCCACCCGGTTCCTGCTTTCGACATACCGCTGGCCATTACACTTGTCTCAATAACTCTAACGGCAGAAGTACCACAGGCAAATACTTTATTTTTTTTACTTTTGAGTGCCACATTTATACGATCGCTCGTTTCATCAGAAATAAAATAGTTTTCAGAATCCATTCTGTGCTTGGTAAGATCTTCAACCTCAACAGGCCTGAAAGTACCCCAGCCGATATGAAGGGTAACCGGCACAAAATCAACTCCTTTGTTTTTCATTTTCTCAACAAGCTCAGGGGTAAAGTGCATGCCGGCAGTAGGAGCTGCAACAGCACCCCGCTCTTTAGCAAAGATTGTTTGATAACGTTCTTTATCCGACTCCTTGGGCTCACGCTCAATGTATGGAGGGAGCGGCATATCCCCGATTTTGTCCAGTCGGGAATACAGATCTTCATTCGGACCATCAAAAAGAAATCGAATTGTACGGCCACGTGAAGTAGTATTATCAACCACTTCTGCCATTAAATCTTCACCGAAATAGAGTTTATTTCCAATCCTGATTTTCCGGGCGGGTTCAACAAGCACATCCCAAAGCATATTTTCCGGCTGCAACTCTCTGAGTAAGAAAACTTCAATATCAGCTTCGGTTTTCTCTTTTTTTCCTTTCAGTTTCGCAGGAAAAACTTTTGTGTTGTTGTATACCACTACATCGCCTTCATTGAAATATTTATGTATATCAGCGAATGTTTCGTGGCTAATTGTTTTCTCTTCTCTGTTAAGAACCATCAATCTCGATGCATCTCTTGGTTCTACAGGTTCATCGGGCACATTAAAATGGTCGATTTCAAATTTGAAATCGGTAAGTTTCATTTTCAAAACAGCGGAGTTTTAAATTTTTAAATTTTCGGCAATACTAAAGCCCAAAAATATACGGTAAAATGCAATTTATTGCAACTTTAACAGCTGTAAACAAATAAGTTTGCCCCACTCTCCTTTTCTATTATTTTCTCTACTCCACTCAAATTGGTTTGATCTAAAACAGATCTTTTCAACTACAATCTACAACTAACCCTGAATTATGAGTAAATCATCAGTAAATCATGGAACCCAATCAGTTTGGGCAGGCGAATTACAACCCTTTCCGCATGGCAGCCATACCGTACCCATTTTCAGTACAGTAACATTTGCATACGATGATCTTCAGGCGTGGCATGATACTTCAACAGGAAAACAACCCGGACACATCTACAGCCGCAATTCCAACCCTACCGTTTCGGTTCTTGAGGAAAAAGTCAGAGTGCTTGAAAGAGCTGAAGCTGCAACCTCATTCTCATCGGGAATGGCTGCCATCAGCAACACTTTATTTGCGCTGTTAAAGCCCGGCGACCGTGTTCTATCGATAAAGGATTCGTATGGAGGAACCAGTAAAATATTCCTTGAATTTCTGCCAAAATTTGGGATTGATGTTGTGCTTTGTGATACAGAGGATCATGAGCAGATAGAATCAGAAATACGAAAGGGATTCAAGCTTGTCTATCTTGAATCGCCTACAAATCCAACGTTGAAAGTGATTGATATTCAGCGGATAGCAAGAATTGCAAAAGAGTTTGATGCAATTACAGCTGTTGATAACACTTTCGCATCACCCATCAACCAAAACCCGATTGAATTGGGGGCAGATCTTGTAATTCACAGTGCTACTAAATACCTGGGCGGGCATTCAGATACTCTGTGCGGACTGGTTTGCGGCAGTAAAGAACTGGTGAATCAGATCTTTTTGTTTCGTGAAATTAACGGTGCCAGTCTGCATCCTGAAACAGCTTATCATGTGATAAGAGGCATGAAAACTCTGGAACTGCGGGTTTTACGTCAAAACGAAAATGCAATGCATATATCCAGGTATCTTGAGCAGCACCCGGCTGTATCGGCAGTGTACTATCCGGGTTTAGAAAGCAATACCGGACACACCATTGCGAAAAAGCAGATGCGGGGATTTGGCGGAGTACTCAGTTTTGAATTAAAAGGTGGTTACTCCTCCGTAGAAACACTTCTGCATAATCTCACCTTTCTTCATCTGGCAGCAAGCCTGGGGTCTGTAAGCACACTTGCCGGGCCACCCAGAACAACCAGCCATGTTGAATTAAATGAAGAACAAAGAGCCGGACTGGGGATTCCGGAAAGCCTGGTTCGGTATTCTGCAGGTATTGAAAATGCGGAAGATCTGATTGCTGATCTGGACCAGGCTCTCAATCTGATCAAATATTAATTCTTCTATTTTATGATAATTGATTCTGATTTTACCACCAAAACTCTCCAAAAGCTGGTTCAAATAAACTCAGTAAATCCGCAACTTGACAGCTCCGGAGCCGGCGAACTCGAAATAGGACGCTACATTCATAAGCTTCTTCAGGAATTTGAAGCTGATTCTGTGATGGATGAAATCAAACCCGGGAGAGTGAACGTTACGGGCAGGATTAAGGGTGTTGGAACGGGAAAATCTCTGATGCTGAACGCTCATATGGATACGGTTGGAGTGAAAGGAATGGTTGATCCATTCTCCGGCAAAATTGAAAACGGGAAACTTTACGGGCGCGGCGCATACGATATGAAAGGTAGTATAGCGGCCATACTTGCTGTAGCTAAAGCCATGCACGACCATAAGATTCAATTAAATGGCGACCTTGTATTCTCGTTTGTGGCTGATGAAGAGCATGAAAGTATTGGCGCCCAGGAACTCATTAAAACAATAAAAACAGATGCCGCTATTGTTACGGAACCAACCAATCTGGCCATTTGCACCGCTCATCGCGGATTTGGCATTTTCAAGATTACCACTGAAGGTAAAACTGCACACGGGGGAAATCATCACCTTGGGGTTGATGCAAATTCACTCATGGGTTACTTGTTAGCCGAAATATCAGAGTGGTCAAAAACTTTATCAGGCCATAAATTACATCCACTTTGCGGTGAGGCTTCAATTCATGTTCCGTTGATTAAGGGAGGTCGCAGCCTCTTTGTTTTTTCACATGAGTGCGAAATCTGCGCAGAGCGCAGGACGATTCCCGGAGAAACTCAAAAAGAGGTTACACAGGAACTTCAGAAGCTGGTTTCAATCGCTTCCGGAAAGGATGACAGATTTAATGCGATTATTGAACCCATCCTCTGGAGAAGCCCCTATGAAATATCACCGGATTCAACAATTGTTAAAAAACTTGAAGATGCATATATCAAAAAAAACCAAATCAAACCGGAATACATTGGCCACACCTGGTGGGAAGATTCTGCCATTTTTGGAGAAGCCGGAATTGAAACAGTAATCATTGGCCCAAAAGGCGGTGGAATTCATGAAGATGTTGAGTGGGCAGAATTAGATTCTGTATCTGATCTGGGAGAAATACTTCTGAATACAGCCCTTTTATTTTGTGAGTAGTGCTGAACTTTTTAAATCTCCTTAAGATCTGTGAAAAGCTACCTAGATTTTTAAACATCTAATCAACTAAATTATATTTACTAACTGAGTGTAATTCTTTATAATTAGTTAAGAGTAAGAACGTTTGTCACAAAAGAACTTTATGCTATGAAAATATTCACACTTTCTATTGTCCTATTTCTATCAGCTGCTCTCGTAGCAGAAGCTCAGTTGAGACAGGATCTCACTTACCAGCCCGAAGAGTATAGTGCTGCGGCATCTTACACACCCTCAAATGCGCCGGGAAGCTGGATGAATCTCCTGAATATGACAATGAGCCACTCTTACTCAATGAACTTTTCTAACTTTGGCGGGCAGATGCAAAATCTCAATGCCTACACAAATCACATGTTTTTTGATGTGAGTGACAAGTTGAATGCTCAGGTTGATATATCTGTCTTGCACTCACCCTTCGGAAACAGCTTTATGAATGACAATAACAATTTGGGTGCCCAGATCATTGTCGACAGGGCAAGATTAGACTATCAGCTATCATCAAATGCAGTACTTTCTTTGCAGTTTTCTCAGCGTCCATACCACTACGGGTTCGGGCCATATGGCGGAGGGCATTACAACCCTTTTAACCAGAGAGTACCGCGGTATTAATCTAATTGATGACTAAAAAAGCAGGCGACGACAACTCACACCTCTTCTTAAATGCTGCCATTGGCTTTCTTGGGGTGCTTCTTCTCATTCTGATTGGTGCTTTAGGCTCGCGAATGATCTATCCACGAGTTGTATCTGAACGCGTTGCGATGGATCCCGCTTTAGTCAGCAATGTGATACAGCTCGAAGTGCTCAATGGTTGCGGAATTCCGGGAATAGCTACCCGTTTCACCGATTCTCTAAGAGAATATGGATTTGATGTGGTAGAGACCGGAAATTTTGACCATTTTAATGTAGAGCAGAGCTTTGTAATATCACGCAGCGGGCACATGGAAAATGCGCGCAGAGTAGCACAAGCAATAGGAATTCCGGATCAGAACGTAATTCGTGAAGAATCCCCAGATTTCTTTCTTGATGTGACGCTGATTATCGGCTCCGATTTTGAATCACTTAATCTTTAATAATGAACCACCCATGCCTATGACAAACTCTCAATTTCAGACAGATTCCCCGCATAAAATTTCCGATTCCAATCAATTGATTGATGCCATAAAAGAGGGGCTCCTCGAGAAAAAGGCGAAAGATATTAAATTGCTCGATGTTGGGGCACTTACCACGCTTACAGACTACTTTGTTATTTGCCACGGAACATCCGAAACGCAGATCAGAGCCCTGGCAAACAGTGTTACGGAAAAAGTAAAAGAAACATTGGGTGAACAAGTCTGGAAACAGGAGGGTATGGACGCCAGAAGATGGATCATTCTGGATTACGTGAATGTTGTAGTACACATTTTCAGCGAGGAAAAACGTGAGTATTATGGAATCGAAAGAATGTGGAACGATGCCATAGTAACCGATATCGAAGACCAGTAATTATCGGACTTCCCTAATCCGGAACAACCTGTGCTTATTTTAATTCACAGAGTTTTCGGCTGAAACTTAATCCGGGTTGTACTTGTGAATATCTCATCAAAATATTCAATGAGCCTTGCAGGCTTATTTATTATTCTGCTCATAGCAGGGTTATTTACAGTTGAAATTGCATCTAATCGGCCGGTTACTGATACTGAAGAAATCGATGATGTTATTCAAAACAGTCTCCATGATGCTCAAGAACTGTTTAATGAATTAAAATCAGACCTTGAACAGATATCCGGTGAGATAGAGCAGATCTTAGAACGTGCCGTTCAATCTGATCAGGGCAGAATGGCCATATATAACCGAATTACCACTGCCGATCTTTGGGGTTTAAGCATCATCAGAAATGGTGAGCGCTGGCTTTGGAGTGGTTACGATTTGCAAAGAAGCCAGGTTCCTGTTCAAACCGAAGCTGCAACGGCCCTTCGAATTGTGAATCTCAACAACGTAACCATTCTGCTCCGCCAAAAAACATTCATTTCCGGGGATAATACCTACACCATTCATTCAGCGAAACGATTAAGCCAAACAACAGATCTGCCATTCATCAGAAATGTTGAATACCAGCTGGCTGATGAGCCTGCATTACAGAATAGATTTCCCGTTACTTTTAATTTCTGGGGATCTGTGCCGGACGGAGCTATCTACAGAAATCTCACTTTGGCAAATCAAGATTCGGTTGGAACTGTGTACACAACACTCACACAGATTAATTCCTACACATTAAGCAGAGGTGCGAATTTCAGCCTTTGGCGCCTAATTCTCCAGCTTTCTCTGTTCTTTTCACTATTTCTCTTCATGATGATATGGGCTTCTAAACAATCCAGTATCAACGTGTATCTGTTTCAGCTTGTTCTGATATTCGTTCTTTGGCCCCTTGTTTTACTATCCGGTATTCCCGGCTCCTGGGTGGAGCTGATTCTCTACAGAGTGCCGGACGTATCCCCCGAGCTCGTAAGCCGGCTTATGGTGTATGGAATCAATACCATTTTCTTGTTTTTACTGTTTATATGCATGTTTAATGTGCTGAGCATGTCACAAAAACCGGTTCGGAACGACAGGCACTTCAGAACATTTTTATATTCAATTTTGTATGGTGCGCTGAATGTTATGCTGCTGCTTTTTTTCATTCTCACTACAAAAACGCTTCTGGTCACAACTAATATCCCGTTGTTAGATCTGGAACTTGCACCCGATATCAAATCGTTTACATTCTACATTTTCTCAGGCGTTTTTCTGATGTCCGTTTCGGGAATCCTGATCTCATCCGGTTATTACCTTAATAAAAGCGAGGAAGATAAACCCGCCATCATCACAATCATTTCTATCTTCAGTTTTATCCTGATCTACTTCCTGGCTGACCTTATAATTACTGAAGAAAACCTGTTCTTTGGATGGATTTTCACACTCAGTTCCCTGCTTTTTTTACTGCATCTGGCCGTTATCTACTACCTGCATAACCATCCTGACAGCCTTCGTATTATGTCGGGTTTCAGGAAACTGATGCTTGGTGTGCTGGTCATTACTACATCTGTTTACTTTATCATTTGGAACTGCTCGATCGATCGTATGAATCGCGAACTTCTTACACAAGTTGAAGAGTTTACAGGTGATGAATCGCAAACTACCGGAGACATTCTGTTTCAGATGTTATCTGAAATTGAGAATGATATGCTGGAGCTGACTGAAGCGGATGTAAACAATCAAACAGAATTAGTAACAAGCTTATTTCAACGGGCGGTTCTAAGCAACATAAAGAGCGAATGGAGAAACCATTCGTTTCACATCAAATTGCTGCGACCAGACAATACAGAAATCGCAACCTACTCTACTACGCTGGAAACACCGGCCTGGTCGGGGCGTGTGTATAATGTTGATACAATGCTGAGGTCGTACCGCGGTGAGCGACTTCGCCAGCAAACCAATCAGCCTGTTATATGGGGAAGGCCTTCCATCTCCGAGAGATATACCGCTTTCGACAGAGGATGGATTCCCATCTACGACTTTAGATCCCCCGGAAATATTATACTTTGGATTGCGGGAGATGTATTCAAAGAGCGTTTGGATTACAATAAACCGATGCGAGCTGTGCTTTCTGCTGCTACCGACAGCGACTGGAAACAGAGTTTCTACATTGCAGAATACATGGGTGAACGTTTAACCCGCAGCAGTGTTCAGGGCATTTATCGTAACCAGCCTCAGTACAATAAACTTCCGGAACGTGAGGCACAGATAGCATCGCAGGATTCAATCAGCTTTCTTACAAATATTACATCAGACGCAACATTCAGAGAGGTTTTAGTAAGAAAAGACAGCCGTCAGATTATCAAAGCGAGTACACCGGTTCCGGGTTTCAATCATCACCTGTTCTCATTTTTCAGACTCCAAATTGTGCTGGTATTTTTTGGCCTTTTCTGTTTTTCTATAGTAGCTATGGCCGGCTTCCAGAATTTCAGCCTTTTCGGGCAGAACCGGAAATTTAAAGATCGCCTGGTGGATGGACTCACCCTTGCTACAATATTTCTGCTTACCGTGCTGATTTTTGCAACACAGTACGCAGTTGGAATTCAGAACGAGAAAAACGTGGAGAGAGAACTCGTGCACACTCTGAGCGGAGTTGCTGAATCACTTAAAGAACGAAATGTTTTTGCAGAGAATGTTCAAACCGCTGACCTTTTATCAGAAATAACCACACCTTTAAATGTTGATTTGGTTCTTTATCGCGGCCACCGTGTTGAAGTTTCTACAACACCTCAGATTTTTCAGCAATATTTAATGCCGGCATCGATACCTTTTCCTGTGTATGATTTTCTGTTTAACAGAGAGCGAACTCATTATGTATCAACTTCTCAAATCGGGACCAACGAACTGCTGATTGGCTACCGTTCAATCCCCGATGCTGACGGCCGGCCGGCCGGTGCCATTGCCATCCCCACATTCATTCAATCTCCCATTTATACCGAGCAGCTACTCGAAACAACCAGTTATCTGTTTGTTGTGTATCTCTTTATCTTTGCAATGTTTATTATGGGTTCTGTATTTCTATCCAATCAGCTTACAAAACCGCTTCGTTTAATTCAGGCCGGACTGAGTAAAATTTCCCGGGGCGATATGAAAACAAAAGTAGCTGTTACCAGCCGCGATGAAATCGGGTCACTTGCCAATGCATATAACACAATGGTACAACGGCTCGATCATGCTCAAAAAGAGCTCGTGAAAGCGGAACGCGAATCAGCATGGAAAGAGATGGCACAGCAGGTTGCCCACGAAATAAAAAATCCGCTGACACCTATGAAACTAACTCTGCAACATTTACAGAGGCAGCTGGAGGCGAACCCTGAAAATGCTCTTGAGCTGAAATCTTTGGTTGAAAAAACAGCTTCTAACATTATTGACCAGATTGAATCACTCAATAAAATTGCATCCGATTTTTCAAAATTTGCCAAGCCAATTGACGAACCTAAACAACCCGTTCATCTAAATGAGCTGCTTCAATCCATTGTTCAATTGTACGAACATGAAGAACGTGCTTCAGTTTTGTTGAAGGTACCCGCAAAATTGGTAACGATCCCTGCAGTTGAAGATGAACTCAGACGAGTGTTCATTAACCTGATAAAGAATGCTATTGAAGCATCCGAACTTGGAAATATGAAGATCCGGATCACCCTGAAAAAACTCCGTGAGCACGCCATGGTTCAGATCAGAGATGACGGAGCCGGAATTGCAGATGAGAATCGGGATAAAATCTTTCTTCCAAAATTTTCCACAAAATCAAGCGGTACCGGGCTTGGTCTTGCCATCGCAAAAAAAATCGTCGAAGAGCATAACGGTGATATATGGTTTGAATCGAAAAAAGGGCAGGGAACATCATTCTATATTCGCCTGCCATTCGAATAATTCAGAAATAAGAATTCAAAATCACCTCTGCCTTTCGCACATATTTTTCGTACCATTTGCGGCTCCATGAACATCAGAAATAAAACATACCGTAAAGAGGTTAAGACCGAAGTATCACTGCTGATGAAAATCGGTTTACCTGTAATTGCCGCTCAGTTGCTGCAGATGAGCATGAGCTTTGTGGATACCGTGATGGCCGGTCGCCTCTCTCCGGAAGACCTGGCTGCTGTTGCTGTTGGATCAAGCATTCTAATGCCATTTGTGGTACTCTGCCTTGGCTGTATGATGGCCGTAACGCCCATAGTTGCCCAGCACATTGGCGGCCGTGATCTTGCCCTTATCGGCAAAAGTGCACGGCAGGTTTTATGGCTCAGCCTAATTCTGGCCATTCCCAGTTTTTTTATTCTTCGGAATCTCGATGGCGCTTTTGCCCTTATAGGCGTTACGGATGATATCATTCCCATTGCATCGGGATACCTGAAAGCCATCTCCTGGGGAATCTTCCCTGCATACGCTTATGGTGCACTGCGTTATTTCAGTGAAGGTTTAAGTGTTACCCGCCCGGCGATGTTTGTCGCTCTGATCGGCACTCTAGTAAATATTCCCGCAAATTATATACTGATGTTCGGGAAACTGGGCATGCCACAACTTGGTGCTGTAGGTACCGGATATGCTTCCGCTATTGTATTTACCATTATGTTTATTGGCATGCTTTGGTTTACGTATGGATTTAAACCGTATAAGCGATTTGAAATTTTTAAAGGATTCCGGTTACCGGAGAAAAAATACCTGAAAGAGTTACTCTCGATCGGTGTGCCCATTGGAATCAGTTCCACCATGGAAGTAACCATGTTTGCTGTTGTGAGCTTACTTGTGAGTACCATCAGCACACTTGCTATTGCCGGGCACCAGGTGGCTATAAACTTTGCAGCCATGATGTTTATGATACCATTCGGGCTTTCCGTAGCTATTTCGGCAAGGGTTGGGAATTCTATTGGGCGTAAACGCCCTGATGAGGCCCGATTCAGAGGTTTTGTAGGCGTGGGTGTATCGTGCTGTATTATGGCATTTACAGCATTGTTTATTCTCTTATTTCCAAAAACTATTGTCTCCATTTACACGAATGATCCCGCCGTTACTGAAATTGCCGTTCAGTTACTTTTTATGGCTGCTATCTTTCAGCTATCTGACGGGCTTCAGGTGAGTGGATTCGGCGCCCTGCGCGGGTTGAAGGATACTAAAATTCCTATGTATGTAAATCTTGTAGCATACTGGCTTCTGGGAATACCGATTGCATACTACCTCGGTTTTATTGCCGGATTTGGTGCCCCGGGTTTGTGGGGTGGGTTAATTGCCGGACTTACTGTCGCCGGAATTTTGCACAATCTTCGCTTCTATAAGCGCACCAAAGAGATGGGCGCATAACATTATCAGGTCAAAACCGAACCATGGGTACCTGTGGAGAAGTGGAAAACTGAAACCCTAATGAGATAAGTGGTACACCGGTAAACCGGATCTCCTCAAGCGCAGGAAACCATAACACTCTCCCGCCTCCATGCACATAGATAGAGGTGTTTACAGAAAAATTGTACTGAGCTCCAATCAGCACTTTTGTATGCAGCCCGAGAGAGTATTCCGTTTCTCTGCGGTTAAAAAAAAATCCACGGCCGGCCATGCCAACACCGGGGCCAATTCTGAAATAGAGATCGGTACTACCCTCCTCCATAAACCGTTCACGGTTACTAAGCAGATAATCCCGGCCGGCGGATACACCACTCATCCACACTGCTGAAGACGGGGAGCCTAAATCCCGAAAGTTCGCAACCCCTAAAAACAGATCCACAAATGTACTGCTTCCCGGGCTGAAGTAGGTGCTTTCAACACCGATGTGCCTTACGCCGGCATACAACCCACTTTGGACTCTGAAAACATCCCCATACGGATCGAAATAAACAGAAGGGTCAGCAACAGGCCCTGTTATAATCTGTCCTCCCGGATTTTTCTCAGTTTTTAACGTATCTGCTTTTGACACATCAACTGTTAATCCCGTATTTGCCAGCACCCTAACAGGCATCAACAGAAGCATCAAAATGATCATCAAAGATGTTTCGGATCGCAGCATCATGATCTTAGTCTTTTAACTTTTATCATCTGCTTTAATGAATATTGTAAAGTTTAAATAAAAACTGCAAACTGTTCGTTAACGTAACATCCCTGTTCACTTACTGATACAGTTCATTTTGCCTGTTCATCAGCGAACGCATGTTCACAGTTAATGTGTTTAAGGATTTGAACTGCATCGATTTCACCATCCAATAACAAACGTTATGGCCGCATACATTCATCAAATAGAAACTGCCACCCCTCCCTATTTATATCGCCAGGATGAGATCAGGGATAGAATGAAAGAAATTGTACCGGGTGATAAAAAAGAGAAACGGATCATTCACCATCTGTATGGCCGTTCCGGTATCGAAACCCGCTACTCTGTGGTTGATGATTTCAGAATCAATGGCTCACACTCTCTGTTTTTCAATGGCCAGGGTGCTACCCCCGGCACCAAAAGCAGGAACGAAATGTACATTACGGAAGGCAGAAAACTGTTTGTTGACGTGGCTGAAAAATTGGTAAAGAACAGTTTGTTTTCCCCCGGTGACATCACACATTTAATCACCGTTTCATGCACAGGTTTCTACGCACCCGGCCCTGATTTCGACATTATCCGCACGTTGGGAATTTCACCTTCTGCAGAACGCTACCACCTTGGTTTTATGGGATGTTATGCAGCAATCCCGGCTCTTAAACTTGCTAATCAAATTTGCAGGGCCAATACAAATGCCACTGTCATGATTGTATCGGTTGAGCTCTGTACCATCCATTTCCAGGCAAATCCAAAAATGGACAATTTACTATCCTCATCTGTCTTTGCCGATGGCGGTGCAGGTGCAATTGTAAGTAATCAAATTCCCACTGAAACAGCGTATAAAATCGATGGGTTTGCATCGTCCATTATAGAAAATGGGGCAGAAGACATGGCGTGGTCCATTGGAGACAATGGCTTTAATATGACCCTCTCAAATTACATACCCGAAATTTTAGGAGACGGGTTGAGTGGATTTTTAAAACCGGTACTTGAACAATTTGATGTATCAATAGAGGAAATTTCCCAGTGGGGAGTACACCCCGGCGGACGAGCCATTCTGGATAAAGTTGAAAAAACGCTGACCCTCCCTAAATCTATGCTGAGCGCTTCGAGAAAAGTGCTGGCAAAATATGGCAATATGAGCAGTGCCACCATCCTGTTTGTTCTGAAGGAATTGATGAAACAAAAAGAGGCCGTTGAATCTCCTGAAAATACACTGGCAATGGCTTTCGGCCCGGGGCTTACCATTGAATCAGCTATGTTAAAAAAAATCTGAACCGAATATGCCGCTTTTCCTCAAACAGCGCAATGAATCTCTTGTTGAATGGATGGATCGTGAAGATTGCAATGTGGAATTGCTGAATAATACCTACAGCCAGTTTTCAAAAATAAACAAACTGCTCTCAGGCTGGAATAAAATCTATCGTTCACACATCCGGCCGGTAATTCAAAGATCCCCTGAAAAACATGTTACCATTCTGGATATTGGTTGTGGCGGTGGCGATATCATCAAACTGCTTGATACATTGATCAAAGAAGACGGATTTCAGGCTAAGATTACAGGTATTGATCCCGATCCAAGATCCATCCGTTTTCTTCAAGATAGAGGCCACCCCTCCAATCTATACTTTAGAAATATTTCATCGAATCAGCTTACGGAAGAGGGACAAACCTTCAATATTGTCATTTCAAATCACCTGATCCATCATCTCTCAGAAAAAGAATTACATGCCGTTTGCAGCGATGCAGAAATACTGACAACCGGCCTCGCCATATTCAGCGACATTGAACGCAGTGATATCGGCTATGCTTCATTTGGTATGATTGCCCCGCTCCTTTTCAGGAACAGTTATATTGTAAAAGACGGCCTGATCTCAGTACGAAAAAGCTACCGAAAAAAAGAGCTTCAGCAAATTCTCCCCAACGGCTGGAAAGTATCCAGGGCATTTCCATTCAGACTGCTCGCAACTTATCAGCCCGCAAAAACATGATCCCCAAAACAACAGATGTTGCAATTGTTGGCGGCGGACCGGCAGGACTCTACCTCGCAGGGCGATTATTGCAAAAGGGAATTTCCTGTGTTGTACTGGAAAAAAAAACGGAAACGGATATACACTCAAAATCTTTGGGAATCCATCCCGTTTCGATGGAACTGTTTGATGAAGCCGGTATTTCGAACCTATTTTTAGAGGAAGGTTTAAAAATTGAACGGGGAATTGCCTTTTGGAACCGGGATAAAATCGGCGAAATATCATTTAAAACCTGCCCTGAACCTCACCAGTACATTCTTGCCATCCCGCAATGGAAAACAGAGAAGATCCTGCAGAAGTGGGTCTCAGAAAAGAGTACAACAGCCCTTGTTCGAGGTGCTGATGTACAATCGATCAGGCAGCTGGATGATGAAGTTTCCATCTCCGGAATGGTTCAAAATTCACCTTTTCAGCTATCTGCAAAGTTTGCCGCTGGCTGCGACGGCAAGAACAGTTTTGTGCGGCAATCCCTCGATATTCCGTTTGATGGCGGTCCCTATCCGGATTATTACATCATGGGTGATTTTGAAGATAACACCCAATTCGGCCATGATGCCGCAGTTTACCTGCATGAAGAGGGTCTGATTGAGTCATTCCCCATGCCAAACGGGCACCGCCGCTGGGTGGTAAAAACCGATGAGTTGTACCAATCGCCCATTCTCGAGCTCCTTCATGAGTTCGTCAAAAAGAGGATTGGCCACTCGCTGCGAAAAACTAAACATTACATGACCAGCTGTTTTGGTGTACAGCAGCATTTGGCAAGAACTCTGTACTCCGGCAGAATAATGCTCACAGGTGATGCTGCACATGTAGTTAGCCCCATTGGCGGTCAGGGGATGAACCTCGGCTGGCTGGGAGCAGAACTATGTGCAGAACAGATATCCAATGCAGTTCAAGATCCGGGTAAAGCTGAACGGCATTTTGAGAAATACTCCATCACACAGAGAAAAATTGCAAAACAGACAGCCCGCCGCGCCGAAATGAATATGCATCTTGGCAGAAAGGAGAGCTCAACAGCCGTTTACAAATTCGGAGTGAACATGATGTTAAAGCCGCCTCTTTCCCGTTTGATGGTGAATCTCTTTACGATGAGAGGATTGGGAAAGTGGCCGGTCTGAAAAACTGGTTTCCAAAAAAAAGCCCGCCCAATTTAATGGGCGGGCTTCGTTCATCAATTGATTCTAATGGTATGTAATCAGCTTCGCTGTTTTTTATCCTCTTCTACATAGTCGCGGAGAACTTTGTGAAGAATTCCGCCATTTCTGTAGTAGTCAATTTCAACCGGGGTATCGATCCGGCAGACCGTGTCGAATTTCACAACGGTTCCGTTTGCTTTCTTCGCTTCCACCTTCACTATCTGGCGGGGTTTCAGATTGTCATCAACAAAAATATTGAACGATTCTGAACCATCCAGCTCCAGGCTTGCGTGAGATTGCCCGTCAGCAAACTGAAGCGGAAGCACTCCCATGCCAACAAGATTGGAACGGTGAATTCTTTCGTAAGACGTAGCAATTACAGCTTTCACCCCAAGTAAAATGGTTCCTTTTGCAGCCCAGTCGCGTGATGAACCGGTTCCGTACTCTTTACCCACAAGAGCCACAAGCGGAGTACCGTCTTTTTTGTATCGCTCGGCGGCATCGTAGATATCCGTAATCTCACCGGTTGGGTGGTATTTGGTAAATCCGCCCTCGGTTCCCGGTGCAAGCTGGTTTTTGAAACGCACATTGGCAAAGGTTCCGCGGGTCATTACCCGGTCGTTACCGCGACGTGATCCGTAGGAGTTAAAATCAGCCTGCTCCACGCCATTTTCAATTAAATATTGACCGGCAGGGCTTTCCGCTTTGATATTACCTGCGGGTGATATATGATCGGTTGTGATCGAATCACCCACTTTCACAAGCACCTTCGCTCCCTGGATCGGTTTAATAGGCTCAGGAATTTCTCCCATATCCATGAAAAACGGAGGCTCCTGAATGTATGTGGATTCATCTTTCCACTCGTACAGCTCACCGCCGCCAACAGGGATCTTATCCCACGCTTCCGACTCAAAAATATCGCCGTACATTTTATCGAAAAGCTCCGGCCGAATCGCTTCATCCAGGAATTCGGTAATCTCGGCCGTTGTTGGCCATACATCTTTTAAATAGACGTCATTGCCATCTCTGTCTTTCCCTAAAGGCTCTTTCGAGAGATCAATATCCACGGTTCCGGCCAGTGCATACGCCACCACTAAAGGCGGGGATGCAAGATAATTGGCCTTTACATACGGGTGGATACGCCCTTCAAAGTTTCTGTTTCCGGATAGTACACCGGCTACAATCAGATCACCCTCTTTCACCGCATTTTCCACAGCTTCAGGCAGCGGACCTGAGTTACCGATACAGGTTGTACAGCCGTAACCCACCAGGTTGAACCCAAGCTGGTTCATGTATTCGGTGAGTCCCGCTTCATTGAGATATTCGGTTACCACACGCGAACCCGGTGCGAGGGATGTCTTCACATAGGGAGGAACTTTCATCCCTTTTTCAACAGCCTTTTTGGCGATAATTCCGGCTCCAAGCATCACGCTTGGGTTAGAGGTGTTGGTGCAACTCGTAATCGCGGCAATTACCACATCGCCGTGTTTCATGTCGATGGTCTGCCCGTTTTTAAAGACACCCGTGTTCGCCAGCTTTTCCTGCGCAAGGTTGAAGCCCATGGTGGGATCGTTGCTGGTGAGGGATGCCTCAAACGTGCGCTTCATGTTGGGAAGTGTGATACGATCCTGCGGACGCTTCGGGCCTGCCAGTGAAGTTTCCACATCACCGAGGTCCAGTTCAAGCACTTCTGTGAAATCCGGGTCGGGAATGTCATCGGTGCGGAACAGCCCCTGCTCTTTCATATACGCTTCAACAAGTTTTACCTGCTCGGCAGATCGCCCTGTTCGGGTCATATACCTGAGAGCTTCCTTATCAATCGGGAAAAAGCCCATGGTTGCGCCATATTCGGGACTCATATTTGCGATTGTTGCGCGATCGGGCAGGCTCATGTTACTCAGGCCCGGGCCAAAAAATTCCACAAATTTGCTTACCACACCGTGGCGGCGAAGCATCTCTGTTACGGTCAGGGTAAGGTCAGTAGCTGTGATTCCTTCTCTCAGCTTGCCGGTCAGTTTTACACCCACAACTTCAGGTACCAGCATATAGATCGGCTGGCCAAGCATGGCCGCTTCCGCTTCGATACCGCCAACGCCCCAGCCTAAAATTCCGAGGCCGTTAATCATGGTTGTGTGCGAATCGGTTCCCACCAGCGTATCGGGGTAGGCAACGGTGGTTCCGTCTTTCTCTTCACGTGTAAATACTCCTTTGGCCAGGTATTCCAGATTTACCTGGTGCACAATTCCGCGGCCCGGTGGTACAACCCGGAAATTATCAAATGCCTCTTTACCCCATTTTAAAAACTCATAGCGCTCGCGGTTACGCTCCATCTCTTTCTCCACGTTGAACATAAACGCGAACTCCTGTCCAAACTGATCAACCTGCACAGAGTGGTCAATTACCAGATCTACGGGTACTTGCGGATTAATGGACTGCGGATTGCCACCCATTTTTTTCATGGCGGAACGCAGAGCGGCCAGATCAACTACAGCCGGCACACCGGTAAAATCCTGAAGCACCACTCGCGATGGTTTAAACGGTACTTCGCCTGCCGGTTGTTTGGCATTGTAGGATGATAACACCTTCACATCATCTTCAGTGACTACATAGCCGTCAAACTCTCTCAATACTGCCTCAAGGAGGATCTTAATAGTAAACGGCAGTTTACTGATGTTACCAAAGCCAAGCTCCTCCAGTTTTTTGAGGCTGTATAAATGCGCCTCACCTGAACCCGTATCAAATTTAACTTTAGTTTGCAGAAGTGGGTTTTTGGATGTCATAAATTGTCCTCTGTTGCTTTTCAAAAATGTGTATTTCTATTTTCTTATACCGCTCAAAAATACGGCTTTTAGAGGATAATATCTTCGGGAATTCAAGGTAAAAACCCATTCATCTTATCATCAAAAATTATTCTTTTATGAATTTTACAACTATTACGGATAAATTCGGTGAAACTTCAGACAAAATAAATTTCCATGACCCGCCACATTCGAATCTTCGTTTTTTCATCTGTTCTCTTTTTGAGTCAAACATTTTCAGCGTACGCCACCGACCCATACACCCAAGCCTATCTCAAGTGGGATGCGGGTGACTATATCGGCGCACTGCACGATTTCCTTGCGATTCTCGACTCTCCCGATGCAGAGCTCTATTTTGATGAGATTGCACTACTCACCGGCGAGCTCTATCGCGTTGATGATATTTCGGACGATGGCAGGAATCCCATTTTCAGCCCGGACAATCAGCATTTTACCTGGGAAGAGAGCCGTGATGGATTTATTGTAACCAACATCGGCCGAATTGCGGAAGATGGAATCGAAAACCTGCATACCCTCGATGGCCACAGTTTTCGATTTTCGCCCGATGGAGAGAGCGGGATGATCAAGCGGACAGAGATTACCCGGCAGATGATCGCCCTTCAGCAGCAGTTAAACGAAGCCTTCGAAGCACGAAATCGGGCGGAAATTGTTCGTTTACGAAGTGAGCTGATGTTTGAAGAGGCTGTCAACACTTCCCTCCACCGGGTTGATCTCAGCACCGGTGAAACCGCACTCATCAATACCGAAAACCTGATACTGCGCACCCCCGCTTTCGATGAGCATGGTATCTTATGGTTTTCAGGAGCCAATCCCGATAACCACACTTACAGCGATATCTACTCTATCAGTGAGGGGCAGAGTTCTCCTGTCCGCTTCACCGGTGAAGATGGTTTTTATGATTCCCCGCAGCCCATATCCGGAACTGATTTAATTACCTTCGACTCCTATTCATCCTCCCCCTTCCCCACTCCGGCAGGTACCGAACGCCACTCGTTCGACCGGCCAAATTCAATTGTTCTTTATCATAAAGAAAGCGGTAAACTGAATAGCTGGGAAGGTCAATCGGCTGTTGTGTCGAAAAATGGAACCCGTTTGGCATTTATGCAGATAACAGATGATGAAACCTCCATTTTTACCGTAGATCTTTCCGGAAACCATTTTGAGCCCACGAAACAGGTCTCAAAAAACGATCCGCTGCAGCACCCTGCTTTATCACCTGACGGCGCCACCCTTGCCTACATGCTGCGTGAAGGCATCAGCTGGGATATCCATTTGGTTCATCTTGATTCCGGCGAACACGACCGGCTCAGCTATGACATTCAGCACGAACTGTTCCCGCACTTTTTAAATGACAACACCGTGCTCGGTATGATGGGCGAAGCACGCCACCGGCGATCGCACCTTTACAATGTTGATACCAAAGATTTCCACCGGCTTTTCCACAACAACAGCGTCCGAACCGTTTCGATGGAAAATGCATGGGAGCCCAGTCCCGATGGCAGCAAGCTGCTGATTGTGGCCGAGCGCGATGGCAATACCATTTCACCGGAGCAGGGGGTTTACCTCGTGAGAATCGGCGATAAAATCTCAAAGGAAACATTGAGAGAACGTCTGCAAGCGAACCTTGAAAGTGAAAAAGAACTGAGACAAATAGCCGAGGGCATGTACCGCCCGATATATGATGAAGTAAAAGCGGCCACTGAGGAGGTCAACATCACCCGCCTTTACCACTATCAAAAAACGATGTATGATTTCGGCTCCAAACACATGACGCAGCCCGGCAATCAAAAAGCGAGCGCCTTTATATATGAGACATTCAAATCGTTCGGGTATGAACCGGAACTTCAGTGGTTCAGTCCGGCCGATGGGGTTGAAACGGCCAACGTGATTGCCCGGCTTGAAGGCACCACCCACCCGGAGGTGGTGTATATTCTCAGCTCCCACTTCGATTCTGTGATGCGGAGTCCCGGGGCTGATGACAACACATCAGGCACCTCGGTTATGTTGGAAGCTGCACGGGTTCTGGCAAACAATCCCCAGCCGGCAACCATTATATTTGCCTCGCTTACCGCGGAGGAATCGGGATTGCTTGGTGCCCGTGAATTTGTTCGCGTAGCTGAAGAGGAAGGCCTTAGGGCGGCAGGTGTGGTTAATAACGACATGATGGGCTGGACCCGCCACCACCGCCTTGATAATACCATCCGGTTTTCCAACTACGGCATCCGGGATATACAGCACTCCGGGGCAATCCTGTTTACAGATCTGATTACATACGACTCCCGTTACTACCGAAACACAGATGCTCACGTTTTCTTTGACGCCTACGGTGATGTGATTGGAGGGATCGGTTCCTACCCGATCCTTGGAAATCCCAACTATCATCAGGCCACCGACAGACTCGAAACTATCAATCACCATCTTGTGCGTGAAGTGTCCAAATCAACCACAGCCACTCTCATGATGCTCGCAAATGCACCGTCAAAAATAACAGGTTTAGAATTGACGGAGACTTCAGGTGATATGACCCTCTCCTGGAATGAGCCTCCTGAAAGAGATATCGATCATTTTCTTGTGACATATACCGATACTTCCGGAAGAGAGCAACTTAAAAGAACCGGAGAGTACACATTGTCAGTTACTGAAGTTGATTTGTCTGAACAGATCTCGGTTGTAGCCGTAAACAGCAGAGGAATTAAAGGCTGGGATCCAACCCTGCTTCATTAGCGGATGAAGAAAAATATTGAGAGCAATCTCTGCGGCCCCCGGCTCCCCTGGCGGTTTACATGCCGTGGCTCAGTTTCGTTTGGGGAAACCGCAATGAGCGCAGAAGGGTGTGTCAACATATTGTATTATTATGAGTGTTCTCAATGCATTGCACTCTGCGGGGGTGGTTCAATAAAAGAATTTCACTATTCAATATTGCAATCCTTCTTAATTACCCTTATTTTTTTCGACTTACCAATTTTTTAAAACTACAAAGAGATTATCGTGAATACGATCAGTAATAAAACATTTAGTGCAAAGCCATCAACCACAGATAAGAAGTGGGTTTTGGTGGATGCTGAAGACAAACCACTGGGACGATTGAGCAGCCACATTGCTTCAATTCTACGAGGAAAGAACAAACCGGAATTTACTCCGCACATGGATACAGGCGATAACGTGATCGTTATCAATGCTGAGAAAGCAGCCCTTACCGGTAAAAAGATGACGGACAAACTTTATTTCCGTCACACCGGCTACCCGGGCGGAGAGAAGTTCACTTCTGCAGAGGATATGCTGGCAAAAGATCCAACATCGCTGGTAACAAAAGCAGTGAAAGGAATGCTTCCAAAAACCAAACTTGGAAAGCAGCTCTTAACCAACCTGAGAGTTTATGCAGGTCCGGTTCACCCTCATACAGCACAACAACCAGAAATTACAGAGATCAAGTTTTAACATGGCACAAGAAAATTACATTGGCCGAAGAAAAACATCCACTGCCAGACTCTACATCAAAAATGGCAGCGGTTCGTTTATTATTAATGGCAAACCAATTGAAGAGTATTTTAAAACACAGGCCCGAATTAATATAGCGAAGCTTCCTCTCGAGGTAACCGAGCTTGACGGCAAGTACGACATCAAAATCACCGTTCGCGGTGGTGGTGTTACCGGCCAGGCCGGTGCAGTTTCTCTTGCTATTGCCCGCGCACTTGATGATCTGAATGAAGATCTTCACTCTGTTTTAAAAGAGAACGGACTTCTTACAAGGGACGACAGAATGGTTGAGCGTAAGAAATACGGCCAGCCTAAAGCCCGGAAGAAATTCCAGTTTAGCAAGCGATAAACATTTTACACGGTTCGCGGTTCACGCTGCCTGGTATATCTTGTTATCTGCCCTGCACTTTAGACCACGAACCAAATAAATAATCACACATACACAGCGACCCATCGCCGGGTGTTCTGGTAAAATGCCGGGATTGGTGTTCAGGGAATGACCTGTGTAGAGGATAAACTCAAACATACATACTTATTATACTATGCCTAAAGCAGCATCCGTAGAAGAACTACTCAAATCAGGCGCCCATTTCGGTCACCTTACTCGTCGATGGAATCCAAAGATGAAAGAATTCATCTTTATGGCCCGCAACGGGATTCACATCATCGACCTCAAAAAGACAGAAAAATATTTTCAGGAAGCACTGGATGAAGTAACTAAACTTTCCCGTGCCGGAAAAACTATTCTTTTTGTAGGAACCAAAAAGCAGGCCCAGGAAATTATCAAAACTGAAGCCATTCGCTGTGGCATGCCATTTGTTACCCACAGATGGCTCGGTGGAATGCTCACCAATTTCAGCACTGTTCGCAAAAGCATTTCGCGGATGGAAGAGATTGAAAAAATGAAACAGGACGGTACCTTCGACGAACTGACCAAGAAGGAAGGCCTGATGCTTGACCGTGAAAAATTGAAGCTTGAGCAAACTCTTGGTGGTATTGCCAACATGACCCGGATTCCAGGTGCAATCTTTGTGGTGGATACCATTAAAGAGCACATTTCAATCAATGAAGCCATTAAACTGAATATCCCGATCATTTCTCTTGTTGATACAAATAGTGATCCCGATGTACCTGATTATATCATTCCTGCGAATGACGATTCAGCCCGAACCATCCAGCTGGTAACATCGCTTATTGCTGATGCCATTATTGAAGGCAACGCTGAGCGTGAAGCACTTAAAGAAGAAGAGCTGATGGAAGCTGCAGCCGTTGAGGCAAAAAGCAGTTCTGATGAACCTGCAGAGGAAGATGCAAAAGAGACAGGAATTCAGACAAGAAGAAGAACACGCCGCAGAAAAAAATCTGACGATAGTGAAACAGCTGAAGATTCTGATTCCGATGCAGAAAATGAGTCAGATGATTCTGATATAGATGCAGAGTCAGATAAAAGTGAAGAAAGTTCTGACAAAGAGTAAGTAAACCTTTAATAACAAAATTTTCCAGAAATGAGCATTAGTGCAAAAGATGTAATGAAATTACGCAACGCTACAGGCGCTGGTATGATGGACTGTAAAAAGGCCCTCACCGAAGCTGAAGGCGATTTTGACAAAGCCGTTGAAATTTTGCGTAAAAAAGGCCAGCAGGTATCCGAAAAAAGAGCTGACCGCGAAGCGAATCAAGGTCTCGTTCTGATTAAACTGAGCGACGACAGATCGAAAGCCTCTGCAATTGAAATTAACTGTGAAACCGATTTTGTAGCCAGAAATGACGATTTTCAGGCACAGGCAGAATCATTTTTGAACGCCGCATTCAATAGTGAAGCAGGAACCATTGCAGATCTTTTGAAAGAAGATGTAAACGGACTCACGATTGAACAACATCTTGAAGAGATGGTTGGGAAAATTGGAGAGAAAATTGAAATCAGCAAGGTTGTTTATATCAATACCAGTGGTTCACTTGTTCAATATATTCACCCGGGCAACCAGCTTGGAGTAATTGTTGAGTTTGAGAGCTCTATGGATGACACTGAAATTGGAAAAGATGTGGCCATGCAGATTGCTGCCATGAACCCAATTGCTGTAAAACGCGATGAAGTAGATGCATCTGTTGTTGAAAAAGAGCTTGAAATTGCCAAGGAGCAGCTAATCAACGAAGGCAAACCTGCCGAAATCGCTGAAAAAGCAGCCAAGGGTAAACTTCGACGTTTCTATGAAGAGCGTGTACTTCTCGAACAGAAATTCGTGAAAGATAACGGAGTTTCCGTTAAAGAGTACCTCACTCAACAGGGTGCACCACTTGTACGCTCCTTTCATCGAATTCAACTCGGTGAATCGTAATATTTTTACTATCAAAAAAGCTGCCTTTCAGGTAGCTTTTTTTTTGACCTGAGGTTTATGCTTTCTAACAATTTTATCGCTGCAAACTTCTTACTTTTTGAATTCATTGAAATTATCACTCTAAAACGTCCCCATTTTGGCAAAACCATTCAAAAGAATTCTTCTCAAACTCAGCGGTGAAGCACTGCTTGGCGAACAAGGTCATGGTATCGATGCGGATATGCTTGCCCTCTATGCAAATGAAGTTAAAACAGTTCAGGAGAGCGGAGCGGAAGTTTCCATTGTTATAGGCGGAGGAAATATTTTCCGGGGAGTACGCGGCGCAACAAAAGGAATGGATCGTGTACAGGGTGATTATATGGGAATGCTTGCCACCATGATTAACAGCATGGCGCTTCAGGATGCCCTTGAACGAAAAGGAATTCATACACGGCTGATGAGTGCCATACGAATGGAAGAGATCGCGGAACCGTATATACGCCGCCGTGCCATACGACATCTTGAAAAAGGGAGAGTCATCATTTTCGGTGCGGGAACCGGAAATCCATACTTCACCACCGATACTGCGGCATCACTTCGGGCCATCGAAATAGAAGCCGATGTAATTTTGAAAGGTACCCGTGTGGATGGCATCTACGATTCCGATCCCGAAAAAAACGCCAATGCAAAAAAATATGACACCCTTACCGGTGATGAGGTTCTCAATAAACGCCTTAATGTGATGGATTTAACTGCCTTCACACTCTGCCGCGACAATAAAACACCCATTATTGTATTTAACGTAAATGAGCCCGGTAACCTCATGAAAGTTGTAAATAAAGATCGTTCAATTGGCACAACTGTTGTTTGGGAAAAATCGTAGTTTTAGTAACTTTCAGCCTTGATCATTTTTACCGGTCGGAATCAATCCGATTTCATCTGTAGCATGGAATGATCAAAAGCCTGAACACAGCGTTTGTTGTTAACTGAAACCAAACCCAAAACCGATGTTACCTGAAGATCTGCAGTTTATAATCGACACTTCTAAAGAAAGCATGGCAGAGGCGGTTGCCTTTTGCAAAAAAGAGTTCTCTCATATCAGAGCCGGGAAAGCCACCACTACCCTGCTCGATAACGTAAAAGTTGATTACTACGGATCTCAAACTCCACTGAATCAGTTAGCAACCGTTGCCGCACCTGAAGCACGCCTCCTAACCGTACAACCCTATGATAAAAATGTTATCAGGGATGTGGAAAAAGCCATTATGGCATCGGGGCTGGGCCTGAATCCCAACAACGACGGCCACCTGATCCGCATACCTCTCCCGATGTTATCCGAAGAGCGAAGAAAAGAGCTTGTAAAACTGGCAAAAGATATCGCTGAAAAAGCGCGTATCAGTATTCGCAACTCACGCCGCGATGCGAATGACGAGATCAAAACCACTGTTCAGAGTGAATCACTGCCCGAAGACAGCCGTTTTGAGGGTGAAGATGCTGTTCAAAAGCTTACAGACAAATACATCGCCCAGATTGATGAACTTCTTGAAGTGAAAGAGCAGGAAATTATGACGGTTTGATGGTTGAGTATAGAGTATCAGGTAGTTAGTATTGAGTTTGACTTCATATTGAGCCCATTACACGATGCTTGATAATTGATACTTAACACGTAACTCTCACTACTCGATATATCTCATTACCCGATACTGAATCCTAAAAAATGTACATCTCTGATCTCGAATTACACGGCTTTAAAAGTTTTGCTCACAAAACACACGTGAAATTCGACAACGGCATCACCGCTATTGTGGGGCCGAACGGATGCGGAAAATCGAACATTGTGGATGCACTTCGCTGGGTTCTCGGAGAGCAGCGCCCTACCCTGCTGCGATCAAGCTCCATGAGCAATGTTATTTTTAACGGCACGGCGAAAAAGAAAGCGCTGGGCATGGCTGATGTCTCCCTCACTTTTGTGAACAACAAAGGAATTCTGCCGGTTGAGTACAGCGAGCTTACCATAACACGCAGGCTTTATCGTTCGGGAGACAGCGAATATCTCATCAACAACACACCCTGCCGCCTCAAAGACATAATGGAACTGTTCATGGATACAGGGATGAGCTCGGACGCCTACTCGGTGATAGAGCTGAAAATGGTGGAAGAGATCCTGAACGACCGTAACAACGACCGGCGAAGGCTGTTTGAAGAGGCCGCCGGGGTTACACGCTACAAAGAGAAAAGAAAACAGACTCTGCGCAAGCTCGATGAAACCCTGAAAGATCTCCAGCGCCTCGAAGATATTCTTGTTGAAATCCGTAAAAAGGCCCGTTCACTGGAAATTCAGGCAGAAAAAGCGGTAAAGGCTAAAAAGCTGAAAAAAGAACTTGTTACACTCGATCAAGCCTACACACTCCATGAGTTCAGCACCATCAAAGAGGAGCTTGAACCGCTGGAAACACGGATTTCAAATGCCGAAAAAGAGAAAAAAGAGATTACATCACGGCTGAACGAACTTGAGCTTACCGATGAGACCTCGCGCGCTAATCTACTCGAAAAAGAGCGGAACGAAGCCGAAGCCAAACGAAGGGTTAGTCAGCTTTACAGCTCCATTCGTGAAATGGAAACATCGCTTCAGATTACCGGGGAGAAGATTATAAATGAAGAGAGCGTCATTAAACAACACCATTCTGATATTGAGCAGAGTAAGGTGGATATCAAAGAGCTGGAAGCGCTGAAAGATGCGAGTGAAAAAAAACTGGCTAATATCTCCGGTGAAAAAGAGCGCTCTGAAAATTCCCTGAAACAGTCGAAAGAGACCTTTTCAGAGGTTCAGCAAAAATACTCCAAACTTCGCCATGAACTCTACGAGCTTGATATTGCCATCAGCGATTCCGGCCGGAAACTTACCGGTTTACAATCGAGCAGGATTAAGCTGGAATCGAAACTGGAGAACAGCCAGGATGATGAATACAGGATTCTGCGTGATATTGAAAATTTTGAGGATGAAATCCTGAATGCCAAAGGAGAACTGAACCTCACCAAAGAGAAAGCGGAAAAGATCTATGCTGATATAGAAGCCCATGAGTTACAGCTGCAAAAAGCATCGGAAAAACGCAGCGACCTGGAAGCAAAACGGGAAACTCTTCGTGAGGAGATCCGAGCAGAAAAGAGCCGGCGTGATGCTGCTGCATCAGAAATAAGCTTGCTGAACAGTATTGCTCAATCGAATGATGCACTGCCTCAATCAGCAGCATTTTTAACGGAAAAACACGCTTCCGATTTCAGCCTGCTAAAGCCGGTTGGGGAGATACTTCAAACCTCTGAGGAGTACACCATAGCACTGGAGGCTGCACTGGGAGATGCAGTGAATTACCTGGTTGTAGAATCAATGGACGATGCCATACGTGCATCAAATTATTTGAAAGAGGCAAAAAAAGGAAGGGCAACCTTTATCCCGCTGAATGAACTGAAAACATCGTACCCGCAACATTCAGGCTCTATCATGGAGCATGTGCTTTGTGATGAGGAGTTCAGACATGCCGGGCAGTTACTGTTGGGCACTGTTCTGATGGCTCCGGATGTAAAATCGGGCTCGGCCATATTGAAAACAACAGGCAGCGCCGCCGTAACACCCGACGGCGACCTTATTACATCCAATCATATCCTGAAAAGCGGCAGTAAAAACAAGCAGGCGGGTATGCGGCTGGGCCTCAAAGACAAGCTGGATAAACTTCACTCCCGGCAAAAAGCGATTGAGCTGAAGCTGACCGAAGGTGAAACTGCCCTGAGTAAAGTGTTAAATGAACTTTCCGCACTCGATCTGGATGCTCACCGGCAAGCGATCCGGCAGCTCCAAAAAACCGCACGCGAACATGAACAGGCCATGAGCCGGTACCAATCAGGTGTGCAGGTGTATGAGAAAAATATATCGGAATTGCGCACACGAAAAGAGTCCCTTGCCGGCAGCCGCGATCTTACCGCAGAGGAACTTGAAAACCTTCAGCCCCGGCAGAAAGAGCTCCAGCAGATAATCATGGAGCTTGGTAAAGAGCAGGAAAAGAAGAAAAAAGCACTGCAGAAGCTGGAAGAAGATCGTGCCATTGCCCAAAATCGCTTTAATGATGCACAGCTGAAACATCAGGATCTGAAGAATAAAACTGAGAACCTGAGCCGTGATCTACAGCGGGCAGAGAGCGGTATTGAGAGTATTAAAAGCCGGCTGAATTCACGGAATGAGCTGCTTGATGCGAGCCATAAAAAAATTACTGAGTACAAAGCCTCCATAGAAAAAACCGGACTGGAACTGGAGGAGGTGCGTCTGAAAAAATCGGCCGCAGATTCAAAACTCACTGAGGCTGAAGAAGCGAGCAGCCGCCATCGGGGCGAGATTAACGAGATTGAAAAAGAGCTGAAAGAGCTTCGCCGTAAAAAAGAGGTAAACCTTGAGCTGGTGCACCATCTAACCATGGCCCGGGAAAAATTTGAACTGCAGGCGCAGAGCCTGTCCGACCATATCTGGGAGACTTACGGTATTTTGATGGATCAGGTTGATCAGATATTACCCGAAGATACCGACCCGGCGGATGCAAAAGAGCGAATCGGGGTGCTTCGGCAGCGCCTGAACCGGATCGGTGAGGTGAACCCGCTGGCCATTGAGCAGTTTGAGGAGGAGAAAGAGCGACTCGATTTTTATGAAAGCCAGATTGGAGATCTTCTCCAGGCTGAAAAAGAGATGCGCGAAACCATCCGTGAGATCAACAGAACGGCCACACAGCGATTTAATGAAACATTTGAGAGCATCCGCACGAACTTCAAGACAGTGTTCAACACCCTGTTCCATGAGGATGACTACTGCGACCTGCTGATTGAGGAAGATGCCGAAGATCCGCTTGAGGCCAAGATCGATATCAAAGCCAACCCGCGCGGCAAGCGTCCGTCGAGCATCAATCAGTTATCCGGCGGGGAGAAAACACTTACCGCGATTGCCCTGCTGTTTGCCATCTACCTTGTAAAGCCCTCCCCTTTCTGCGTGCTCGATGAGGTGGATGCTCCGCTTGACGATGCCAATATCGAACGGTTTTCCGCCATGATCCGCAAGTTCAGCGACGATACACAGTTCATCATTATTACGCACAACAAAAAAACCATGTCGAAAGCGGAGATGATGTACGGGGTAACCATGCCCGAAACCGGTGTAAGCCGCCTGGTGGGTGTGAGGCTGGATGAGGTGGCTGAGGTTTAAGAGTAATTGACACCGTATGGAGAGTAAGGGTATTTATAGGTCTAAAGGACTTTTTACGCCCATACCGCCGCGATTGAGAACGTGGAGATAGATAGAAGTCGTTTTCAGACTTTTATGGCCCAGAAGATCCTGAACCGTTCTGATATCGTAGCCGTTATTCAAAAGATGCGTGGCAAAGGAGTGACGAAGGGTATGCGGACTTATTTTTTTTGTTATTTCTGCCTTCTCCGCAGCTAAACTTACAGCACGCTGTATTTTCTTTGGTGAAATGTGATACCTGTGGCGGATACCGGTTCGCGGGTCTCTGCGCCTTGTACGGGCAGGAAACAGATATTGCCAGCTAAAGTCTGCTGCGGCATTGGGGTACTTTCTGGAAAGTGCATTTGGCAGCAGGGTTCTGCCAAATCCCTTTGCAAGATCCTGCCGGTGGAGGTTTTGAACTTTGCGCACCTGATCTTTCAGTAATGGTTTTAGCTTTTCGGGGAGCATTGTAATTCTGTCTTTTTTCCCCTTACCGTTACGAATAATTAGCTGCATATAATCGAAATCAACATCCTGAATTCTAAGGCGAAGTGCTTCTGATATTCGAAGTCCTGCTCCGTAAAGCAAATAACAGATCAGAAGGGGAACACCGCTCATATGATCTAACAGTTTTGTGACATCATTTTTAGATAGAACGGATGGCAGATGTTTCGGTTTTTTTGCTCTTTCCAGTTTATTCAGATCACCAACATCTAATTTTAAAACCTGTTTATAGAGAAATACGATTGCACAAAGTGCCTGGTTTTGAGTAGATGCAGCAACATTTCTTTTAATAGCCAGGTAATTAAGAAATGTTACGATGTCTTTTTCTTTAAGGTCTTTTGGATGATTATTGTCATGGAATCGAATATATCTTTTTATCCAGGTGCAGTAGTGTTTCTCGGTACTGTAGCTGTAGTTTCTTCTGCGAATTACTTGTCTTACTTGCTGCAATAATTTCATAAATCTAAAGAGAATTTATTTTTCATCTTTTTAATTGTATGAACCAAAAATTGCGAAATCCTTACAGAAAAAGTTGTCGTTTTTTATTTATTACCGGACAAAACCCCTAATATTTGTGTCGTGTAATATGACGGGTAAGTGTCTTTGCTTGCAAATAACAACTAAATGGAATATTCTGCGACATGAAAAGCGATAACGAGGTTGTCGTGGAATTATATGTTATGCAGACTCAAATATTCAACGAACTCAAAAAAACATGAGAAAATTCTTAAAGAATCATTTGCTTCTTTGGTTACTTATATTTTATCCGATA
>SLJB01000266.1 GCA_007135335.1 Balneolaceae bacterium | reverse complement strand
TGATCGAAATCGATCTCCTTATTTGGACTCAGAAAGTGCTTGATGATGTTGCTGCCCGAGTGAAGAATTCGTGCATCAGCCGATTTAGCAAGCAGTTCACGCAGCAGCATCGTCATAAGAAAAGGACCGGCTACATTGGTGGCAAAGGTGATTTCAATGCCATCGGGACTCTGTTTGTATGGCTCACCATGATTGAAGTATGCAGCGTTGTGAATCAGGATATCAAGTACCTGATATTTTAAGTGATAAGTACTGCAAAACCCCCGGATCGATTCAAATGAGCCCATATCCACCTGTTCGATATAAACCCTGTCATTGCCGGTTTCCGTTGCAATCTGATCCCGCACCGGGCGACTTTTTTCCAGATTGCGGCAGGCCATAATAACCGTATACTGTTCCGAGGCAAATTTAAGCGCAGCGGCTTTTCCGATTCCCGAATTGGCTCCGGTGATGATGACGGTTTTTTGTTTCATGGTGACTTTGTATAAAGTATACCTGAATGAGCGGATTTGATTATGCTGATCATTGCTTTGTACGCTGCACTGTGCCCAAAGCCGCTCAATTGGTTCACGGTTCCTGTAAAGTAGAGATCCGTGTCGGGGTGATGAAATGCAAACGCTCCCGATTGCCCCCAGCAGCCGATGATCTCCCGGATCGGTTTAAGGGGTGAGATAAACCGGGGTGTCCACAGTTTCTCAAGACCGATACCGAAATAAAACTGGCCGGGAAACCAGATCAGGTTCCATCTTTTTAACTCTTCCAGATCTTCTTTTGGGAAAAATCGTCCGTTAAAGAAGGCTTTCAGGAAAATCATCAGTTCCGGGGCGGTCGAAACCACGCCACCTTCTGCTGTAACAGAGGCAATGAATTTGGGCAGATGAAGCTTATGTTTCTTGTAATACATTTTCGCCGGAGAGTCATCGTTTACATCCCGGTAAGCGTAGGTGTTGGTTAACTTCAATATATCAAAAATTCTCTCTTTGAAAATATCTGCCAGATCTTTGCCTGTGATTTTTTCGATAATCCGGCCCAATAGCTGAAAGTTTGTATCGGAATAGCGGGCCCTGCCTTTTTGCCCCGGGCTGAAGTTTGGGGTCATGTTCTTTACATGATCCAAAGTTCTTTCCAGCGGCCAGGGCTCATCCTTTCCGCCAAACAGGTCGTCGGCAGCTGTTTTTCCATTAGCCTGCTTGTGGGAGAAATAATCCGGTATACCGGAAGTATTTGACAGCAAGTGTGTGATGGTAATTTGATCTGTGTAGTCTATACCCTTCAGTACATGGAGCTTGTTCAGGTAACCTTCAGAAAAATATTTAGTAATCTTATCATCCAGTTTCAGGTGCCCTTCATTTCTGAGCATCAAAATCATGGCAGTGATGCAGAGCTTGGTTACACTGGCAATAAAATAACGATCATCTTTGTTCAGCTCACCGGCAGCCCCGCTCCAAGAAATAGAACTGTCACCGTTTTCTACACAGAGGATGGCTCCATAAACATGCCTGTTATTTGTCATGTTCTGTATAACAGAAGTCAAAAGTGTTTGATTTAAAGTCTTTTCCATTATGTGTATTACTTAATTGCGAATTTCAGATGATTCCAAACTCCAGCCATCAGCATCTCAATACTCTCATACTCTTTAAAACGCTTCCCCAAGAGTCAGATACAATCCGGTAGTATTTGGGCCGGCTGCATAATCAATTCTGAGATTAGTGGTATCGCCCGGATTCAGATTAAACCTTAAACCCCCACCGGCTGCCCACTTTGCCTGGTTCAGATCAATCTCATCCCATGACGACCACACACTTCCAACACCGCCAAAAAGCGCAAATCCAAACCTGCCTTTCAATTGCCGGCGCCATTCAGTTTGAACTTGTAGTGAGTGATTATCCCGAAATCTTCCATAGTAATACCCTCTCAAGATTTGACTGCCACCAATACCTGAAAGATCAAGAAAAGGCACATCGCCGGCCGTTGCCTTTAATTGAGTTTGAAAAGCCAGTACCGAGGATCCATTTCCCGCTAAATCCAGATACTTTCTGCCGTCCAATCGAAATTCACTATATGAAAAAGAGGTTCCGAAAATTTGTGGATGAACCGTAACCATAAACTCAAGAAAATGGTTTTTTGTAGGTGTCATGATTCTATCTCGCTTGTCCCATCGGATGGCTCCGCCGATGCCAATGCCACTGCCTCCATCATGCCCTGTTAAACTGACAGATTCTATAGGTTCTCCTTCACTGTTTTTATAAACAAAATCATAGTTTTTAAACCAACGCACGATAGGTCCTGAATAAAATGATTCGCTTATTCTTTTGAGCCCCATAAACTTTGCAAAGAACATTTTATACTCAATACTGATTTGATCTTCACTTTTTGTATTCGAGCCGATACCCCAATAATCAGTAGGGAAATAGTAAGCAAACATAGAGCCGCCAAGAATCCACGATTCATCGGGAAGGATAACGGCCGGAATCAGCTCCACTAAAGCCTGATTGTTAAGTGTATAAATTGCAGAGAGCATGATATTTGAAGGGCGTGTTTCCGGCCCGGCACCGGCCGGTTTGAATTGCTGCATTGCCACACCACCAAACATAAAACTCGTTTCAGGAGCCGACCCAAGTATGGGTAATAATGTCAAACGGTTCGTATAAGTGGTATCCGCTGATTTAACTTCAATCACATTCTGTCCTGTTAATTGAAACGGTAATAATGCAATGAATAACAGAATAATGAGTTTGAGGATGAACTTCTTCATTATGCCTTCTCTTTAGAGAGTTTTGAGTTCCATCTCTTTTTTTCTTTATCTAACGGCAATATTGAAACTCTGCTCAGTTTTTCCGGCCCTAAGATTGCAACTGTA
>SLJB01000069.1 GCA_007135335.1 Balneolaceae bacterium | reverse complement strand
TCAAAGGTGTTGACAAAATGAACTTCCGGGAGTTTCTGCATGCGTATGCAGTTCTCATCGATAAAGCCAGAAATGGTAATTTGGAAATTGCAGATTTTCAGGAGACTACCATAAGTATTACCAATCCGGGAACTATTGGTACGGTATCATCCGTGCCTCGCCTTATGAAGGGGCAAGGCGCTATTATTGCAACAGGAGCCATCAATTATCCTGCTGAGTTTCAGTCGATGGCACAGGATGTTCTAAACCAATTGGGTGTAAGCAAGGTGATGACGGTTACCTGCACATACGATCACAGAATTATCCAGGGCGCAGAGTCCGGAATGTTTCTCCAGAAAATCCACTCTTTGCTTAACGGAGAAGAAGATTTCTATCAGGGAATATTTACAGATCTCGATATACCCTACGAGCCATTCCCATATGGCGAAGATAAATACGAAGGTTTGCTGAGTGGCCGGGGAAATACCCTTGAACAAGACAGACGAGCCATTGCTGTATGGCGATTGATCAACATGTACAGAATGCGTGGCCACGTAATTGCAAATCTCGATCCGCTTGGCAGCGAACCGGGCAGAAGTCCCGAGCTGGATCTTGAATATTACGGACTCACACTGTGGGATCTTGACCGGGAATTCTTTTGTGATGGGCTGGGTGGTAAAAAAACAGCCAAACTTCGTGATATCATTCAGCTTCTGAGAAGCACATATTGTGGTAAAATTGGAGCTGAATTTAAACATCTCCTCGATCTCAATGAGAGAAAGTGGCTTCGGGAAATGATGGAAGCTACCACAAACACACCTGATCTGAGTAAAGAAGATCGAAAAGATATTCTTCACAAACTGAATCAGGCTATGGCATTTGAGCAGTTTTTACATAAGAAATATATTGGCCATAAACGCTTTTCACTGGAAGGTGCGGAAACTCTCATCCCTATGATGCATTTTCTTATTGAGCGATCAGGTAAGAGTGATGTTAATAAGTTTTTCCTTGGAATGGCTCATCGAGGGCGATTGAATATTCTTGTAAATATCATGAATAAACCCTATCGCAAAGTATTTGCTGATTTCGAAGGAAATATTGATCCTGAAACTATACAGGGATCGGGCGATGTGAAGTACCATTTAGGATCAAAAGGATTTTATAAAACACGATCAGGTAAAGAGATCGAGCTGGAGCTCCTGCCAAATCCAAGTCATCTGGAAGCAGTTAACCCTGTTGTTGAAGGTGCTGCACGGGCAAATCAGGATCACTACGATGGAGAAGGTCCAAAAAATAAAATAGTGCCCATTTTAATGCACGGTGATGCGGCATTTGCAGGGCAGGGTGTGGTTGCAGAAACACTGAATCTTTCTCAGCTAAGAGGGTATGAAACAGGCGGAACCATTCACATCATAATCAACAATCAGATTGGATTTACCACTCTTCCGATAGATGCACGATCAACTGAATATGCATCTGACCTTGCCAAGATGATTCTGGCTCCGATCTTCCACGTAAACGGTGATGATCCTGAAGCGGCTGTGCACGCTATGAACCTGGCCATCGACTACAGACAGAAATTCGGTAAAGATGTGGTAATTGATCTTATCTGCTACAGAAAACATGGCCACAATGAAGGTGACGAACCAGCATTCACACAGCCGGGTATGTATAAAGAGATCGATAACCATCCTACTGTGCGTGATCTTTATCTGAAAGAACTTCTTAGAAAAGGTGAATTTACAGAAGAGGAAACTCAAACTATTTTTGATGATTTTGAAGAACTTCTTCAGCAGGCTTTTGAAGATGCTAAAAGCTCTCCCGCTCTAGAAATAACCGACAAGATGCTAATCAGATCGGAAGAAAAACAAAAAGAGCGAGCACAATTCCCGGATACCACTTATTCTGTTGAAGATTTGAATGATATCGCGATTAAGCTGAATACAGTACCAAAAGATTTTGACGCAAACCCAAAACTCCTTAGACAACTCGCAAAACGAGCTGATACAGTTAAGAAGAATGAGGAGAAAATTGACTGGGGATTCGCCGAAGCGCTCGCCTTTGGGTCACTACTGAAAAGCGGAGTTACGGTTCGCCTTACAGGGCAGGATGCCGAACGGGGCACATTCTCGCACAGGCACGCCGTTCTGCACGGTACACAAACCAATCAACGATTTATTCCACTGAATAATCTGGAAGAAAATCAGGCACCGTTTTATCCCTATAACAGCCATTTAAGTGAGTTTGCCGCACTTGGTTTTGAATTTGGCTACTCAGCCGCAAAACTTGATGCACTCGTTATATGGGAAGCTCAGTTTGGTGATTTTGCAAACGGTGCACAGATTATCATTGATCAGTTTATATCCTCATCCGAAGCAAAATGGGGACAAAAATCTGCATTGGTTATGACTCTCCCTCACGGTTATGAGGGGCAGGGACCGGAACACTCATCAGCCCGTCTTGAACGCTTTTTACAGCTTTGCGCCGAAGATAATATGCAGGTAGCAAACCTTACAACTCCGGCACAATATTTCCACCTGTTACGCAAGCAAGCACTTCAGGAGAATAAAAAGCCGCTGATCATCATGTCTCCAAAGAGCCTTCTGAGACATCCCCAGGCTGTTTGCAATGTAGAAGAGCTGGCAAACAGTAAATTCAAGCCATTCATAGGTGATGAAAGTGTGGAAGATCCCAAAGCAATCGACCGTATTGTAATCTGTTCCGGAAAAGTTTATTACGATCTGCTTAAAGAACGTGATGAGCGTGGACGCGGAAATGTTGCTCTAACCCGGATGGAAATGCTCTATCCTCTGGCAGATAAAGATGTAAAGAGTTACCTGAACGAGTTTAAACACGTAAAAGAAATCGTGTGGTGCCAGGAAGAACCAAAGAATATGGGATCCTGGACTTATGTGATGCCAAGACTCACTGAACTGCTCGGAAAGGGGCAAAAACTTCGATATGCAGGGCGCCAATCGTCGGCATCACCGGCCGCAGGTCAAAAGAAAATTCATGAAGCTGAACAAGAAAGACTCATCGGTAAAGCCCTGGATTAACCCGGGCTTCATGATGATGATGTTCTGTTGTTTAATTATCTGAGTCCGTTTGGCAATCCTTTGCAGATACGGCTTACAGCATCGTGGCTGTGAAGGCTCTCAAGATGGGCGCATCTTACTACAAAATCTCGTATGCGTTCATCTTTGTTAAGTTCATCGTATAACAGACGCGCGGCATCTTCCACAAACTTTTGATAGGCACCATTCAATTCTGCAAAAGCCTGCTCGTCTTCTCTTTTTACCATTACCTGGGTTTCTGTTTTCAGTGCATCCCTGCACATCTCTACCAGATCATCGACAAACAACTCACTGTTCAGCTGTACGGTTATATTTGCCACACTTCGCTGGCTGTGAGGAATTGCTGCTACATCTCGTGTTTCACGGGCATGTTCAGCAAGTTCATATGAACAAGGACAAGCCGAACTATATTCAAAGTCTATGTGAACATGGCGTGTAAATTTATTGAATTCATCCAGATTACCTTCTAAAGACACACCATAATACTGATAGCCAGACATACCCGAACGCAAGCTCTCCTGAATCATCGGATAGTTGAAACTGAGTTTAATAAATGCGCTTTTGCTTTGAAGATCCTCTCTGTATGCTTCAAGAATTTCTTTCAATTTATCAGGATGAAAAATATCATATTGAAATTTATAAAAGGTCCTCATGATTCTACTCATGTTTATCCCTTTCTTTCCTGCGTCGAGGCCAACATATCCATCTACTGAGGTTTCGAGAGTTATCAGATCACCCGATGGAGTTGGATATTTGAGCGGAAGCTTGAAGTTTGATATACCCACTTGCTGAATCGGAACATTTGCGCCTTCAATTAATGATGCAGGTCCGTTCTGCAAATCAGGCAAGCTATCTTTGTACTCTTTTGTCACTACAAAGGTAGGATCATAAAATCGTTTTACGTTTGTTGAAATCATATGTGCTTAGTTTCAAAAAATTTTAGTGTGCCCGATTAGGACAATATTCGGCTATGTTTCGTTCGGTTTCAAATAGCTTCACCGAATAAAGTTTTGAATTTTCGCTAGCGGATACCGCAATATCATCTTCCAATTGGTGAAAAAATGCCTTCACTAAATTTTCAGAGGTTGGGATAATGTCTTTCAGAAAGGGAACTTCAATATTCAGATTTTTATGATCACACGGATCAAGAATCCGATCTTGCATAATCTTCTTGAGCCTCCCTAAATCGATAACATAACCTGTATCTGGATCCGGTTCACCGGCTACAGTTACTTCAATTACGTAGTTATGTCCATGCCAGTTGGGATTATTGCACTTCCCGAATGTTTGTCTGTTCCAATCGTCAGACTTATGGGGATTATGTAATCTGTGAGATGCATTAAAGTGAGCTTTTCGTGTTACGTAGATCATATACTTTTAAATTGTAATTATCAGATCCTAAAACAACTACAGATTACTAACGGTTCCTCAAGCCTGCAACTGTTTTTAAAAAAAGAGATTACTAAATCGAGTAGGAAGACAGCCTGACTGTCCTCTCACACCACCCTGCGAACAGGGTTGGGGCGGTAGTTGCCCCGCAGTATAGATGTTGACAGTTCATCCTTGTTTTCGGCAAAATAATCCCTGAGAGATTCAACCTCGCGATGGACACCCTTGCTATTGGCTGGTGGTTGGCAATTACAAACCCCCGCAGTGGACTCTCACAACTAAGTTGGTTGCCATGCACGGCACACCAAAAAAAGAGCTTATTTACAATAAATAAGCTCTTTTACATATACCCGGTAGTTAATAATTGAATTTACTTATCAATCACCATCTTGCTGCTTTTCTGACTCTGTTTCTTCAGCTTTTAGTTTTGGCTTTTCTTCAATATCTGTTTCATCTTGCTTATTTTTTTCCCCTTTAGAAGCAGATCCATTGGATTTTGATTTCACCTCAGGTGATTCAAATATTCCTTCAGGATAGTTACCACTCGGCCTGTCGCCCAGCATTTCTCTCAGATCAATATGGTTCAGAACTTCTTTCTCAAGAAGTGTCTCTGCCATCTCTTCAAGTTTTTTTCGATGCTTATTCAACAACTCGAGGGTACGTTGGTAATTTCTCTGAATAATATTCCGAATTGCCTGGTCAATCTTTTGCGCTGTGCTTTCAGAATATTTTTTATTGAATCCATAGCTGTTCTCCGGGCTATTCGAATCTTTCAGAGATAAATACCCAAGCTCTTCACTCATACCAAATTCAGCTACCATCGCAAATGCCATGGTTGTGATACGCTCGAGATCGTTTTGGGCACCGGTAGAAATTTTACCGAATACAATTTCTTCGGCAACCCTGCCACCAAGCAGTGCACATATTTTATCTTCGAGTTCCTCTGTTGTCATGAGGAAGCGGTCTTCGAGTGGAGTTTGAAGTGTGTATCCCAGTGCAGCGAAGCCACGAGGTACAATACTTACCTTGAGTACAGGATCTGTATATTTGAGCATCCAACCCACTATTGCGTGGCCAGCCTCATGATACGCTACGATTTTCCGCTCATTGGGACTTATCAATTTATTTTTCTTCTCTAGTCCGGCAACAACTCTCTCGATCGCATCCTGAAAATCTTCCATCTCAACTTTGTCTTTGTCTCGTCGGGCGGCAAACAGTGCAGCCTCATTACAAAGATTAGCAAGATCAGCACCGGCAAAACCCGGGGTTTGCGAGGCAAGTACTTTTAAATCGATAACTTCAGAGAGTTGTAGTTTTTTTGAGTGAACATCGAGTATCTGCATCCGGCCTTTTAAATCCGGTTTATCAATCATAATCTGCCTGTCGAATCGACCCGGTCTTAACAGGGCTGAATCTAAAATATCAGGCCTGTTCGTAGCTGCCATGATGATAACACCTTTATCGGAGTTAAATCCGTCCATTTCGCTAAGGAGCTGGTTCAGCGTATTTTCTCTCTCATCATTTGAACTCATAGCCATTCCGCGGCCACGGGTACGTCCTATGGAATCTATTTCATCAATAAAAATAATACAGGGTGCTTTTTCTTTAGCCTGTTTAAACAGATCCCGAACTCTGGCAGCACCTACCCCAACAAACATTTCCACAAAATCTGAACCACTCAGAGAGAAGAACGGTACATCAGCTTCACCTGCAGTAGCTTTAGCAAGAAGGGTTTTTCCGGTTCCCGGAGGCCCTACAAGCAGCACACCTTTGGGCAAAGTACCCCCAAGTTTTGTGAATTTTTGAGGATTACTTAAAAACTCAACCACTTCCTCTACCTCTGCTTTTGCTTCCTGAAGACCTGCTACGTCTTTGAAAGAGACCTTACTTTCAGTCTGCTTATCATATAGAGAGGCTTTATTTTTGCCTATATTCAATACCTGCTGGCCCGGATTCATTCTTCTGAAAATAAAGATCCAAAAAGCGATGATCAGAGCAATCGGAATGAGCCAGATAAATATCCCGCTAAACCAGTTCTCTTCAATCCGTACATCATATACAATACCATATTCATCAAATAGTGAGCGAACTTCGTCTCCTTCAAGCATAGTAGTTGTGAACTTACCTGAGGAACCCTCTGCTCTTTCCCATCGACTTTCTGCCGGTTGAGGGCGTTCAATAAGTCCTTCTTCAAAAGCTTTTTCTGAGTACGTCCCTTCAATTTCTACCTTATTAATAATCGTGATTTCTTCAACATAGCCTTCCTGAACATACGTGAGAAATTCACTGTATTTAATTCTTTCTGAGGAGTCACCCGGTACGAAATAAAGGTTGAAACCTATTAAAAGAAGGAATAAAACCAAATAGATCCAAATTGGAAATCTGGGAGTTTTTTTCTCTCCTTTCTTATTTTTATCTGAAGATTCTTTTTTAGACAATTTCTTTTTTGACATTTCTGATGATTGAGTAAGAAAATAGCCTTAAATATAAGACATTTTAAACTAAACTGTGATCTGCCTGGCAGACATGCATTGTAAAAGTTGTTCACTTATAAACGTGAGAAACAGGCTAATATGCAGAATCAAAGATCAATTTCTATAGACTCACCTTCTCCCGTGTTTATTATGAACTTATTTTTGTCTTGAGTCATTCTCCCTATGACCACAAAATCGTCAAATACTTCAGCAAATTTCTCTACATGATCTTTATTGAGTGTAAACAACATTTCAAAATCTTCTCCACCATAAAATGCATATTTATCAACGTCCTCTTTCATTTCATCTGCTACTTTTCGGGTGTCGAGTGAAATGGGAACAGCAGGTGTAAATAATTCTGCACCATTTCCAGATTTCACTGCAAGCTGTTTACAATCTGCGAGCAACCCCTGTGTGAGATCTAACATTGCTGTAGGTACTATTTCACTCTGCGAAATATCCTTTACGAAATCTAAACGAGCTGAGGGTAGAAGTTGACGTTTTACAACGTACTCATATTCTTGGAGATCGGGCTGAAACTGTTGATTATCAGAATTTTTCCAATGCTCTTTTTCCCTCATCAGAATACGAAGACCGGCTAATGCGCCTCCAAGATCGCCGGTAACACAGATGGCATCATCTATTGCTGCTGTATTTCTGTAGATAATTTTATCTTTTTGTGCTATTCCTGTTGCTGTAACAGAAACAGCTAATATTTGATGCGAAGCAGTTGTATCACCTCCGGTTAACTGACAATTATAATCTTTACAGGCAGCGTCAACTCCCTGATATAGTTGTTCAATCATCTGAACCGAGTACTTATTTGGAATTGCAATACTGGTGAGAATCTGATCTGGCACACAGTTCATTGCATAGATATCACTAACAGCTGCAGTTACAATTTTATAGCCCAAATGGTGCAGAGGGTGGTAAGTCAGATCAAAATGTACACCTTCTAAAAATATCTCTGTTGTTGTACAGAGTGCGCGCGTAGCATCAATTGATAATACTGAAGCATCATCTCCAATACCGTTTATGATATCTTTATTCTCTTTTCCATCGTATTCGCTGATTTTATCAATCAATGATGAAAATCCAATCTCTTGAATTGGCTGAAAGTTTTTATTTTTCATATAAATAAAAAAAGGCATTGCAACGTATGTGCAAATGCCTTTTAAAAATTAGGTTAATAAATAAATTAAATCTGTCGTCTCGTAGAGTAATTAATTCTTAGAGTACCTGCCTGACGCAATTCCTGCTGAACATCAGTGATCACCCCAAATTCAGAGTCTCTGTCGACCCTTAAGGATACAATCAATCGGGGTTGTTCCATCAGTTTATCGTACATGATATTTCTGATAGCGTTAATGTCATCAACAAGAGCATCGTCAATTTGAACGCGGGTTTCGCCAAGTCTGTTGGCGCCCAGCCGCTCAGGTCCAATATAAATGTAACTCACAAGACGTTTTTGTTCAATCTTCTCAATGTTCTCTGCAACAGCATAATCAATTTGCACCTGCAACTCTACTTCACGAAGCACAGTTGTAACCATGAAGAAGATAAGGAGCATAAACACAACATCCGGCATAGCTGATGTTGGTACGCCCTGCTTTGTATTCGCTTGTTTCTTTTTAAATTTTGACATAAAGATTATCCTTGATCAGGCTCTGCGATTGAAATTTTCTTCGGATACATTTCCTGTATTTCTGCCCTGCGTTCACTTCCTTGTTCAAGAGAACTGAAAGGAACACCAAATCTATCCATAGATGCCGTATGCCTTAATTCTGCATACGCACCCATAACTTCATCGAGCATGTCGATGTAGATATTATATGGTGTTCTTCTGTCTGTTTTAATAGATACAATAGCGTCATCCGGAGATTCGGATAAATCGGGATTCACGCCATTATTATCTATAAACTCTTTCACACGTTCTCTCACAGCTGCAACAGCTGCTGGTTGTTCGTTAATGAGAACCATTCCACGTTCGTTTACCAGAATATTCATCAGGTTTCGTTCGCGAACCGGGGGCGGCTCAATGTCATCAGGTATAGGAGGCAAAACCAGCCCTATACCTGTGTCAACATCGATAGTTGTCACAACGAGGAAGAATATTAAAAGCAGGAATGCAATATCAGCAAGTGATGAACCGTCAATATCACCGGATTCTCTTTTTCGCTTTCTATTCAGCATGTTGTTTTCTCAGTTTAGAATTTGAATGTTCCGCGTGTACCGGTCAATAAGATCGAGATCATCATCAACGCGACCATTACTACCATTGTTGCTACGCCAGCCTGTTCAAATGAACCGGACAGTCCATATGCAGCTGCGAAAATAAGTACCGGTACCAGCATAACGGCAATCCGTTTAAACTCAGATTTGCCATTCATTATATTTCGGATACCGGAGATTATTATTCCTACAATTCCTATGGCAATTAATGCCATCACCAAGCCGACTGCTAATGTATCAACCATAATTCTGTTTGTTTGATTTAAAGTTTCTGTGCAGTAACGGCTTATGCTTCGTCAGTTTCAGGGGCGCTGTCTTCAGATACGATTTGCTTTCCTTCCTTAAGAAGTACAATAGAGTCAATCAATGTTATGGAGCTTTCTTCCATATCAGAGATAAGTCTGTCGATCTTTGATACGCAGTAGTTATACCCGATTTGAAGAATAATACCGGACAGAAGACCACCTGCAGTTGTAAGAAGCGCAATTTTAATACCACGAGCTACCAGGCTTGGAGAGATATCAGCTGCAGCTTCGATCGCATCAAACGCCTCAATCATACCAACTACAGTTCCAAGGAATCCGAGCAGCGGGGCAATTGCAATGAATAGTGAAAGCCATACAAGGCCTCTTTCGAGAAAACTCATTTCAATTGAGCCATAGGTTGTAATAGCTTTTTCAGCAGCATCGATGCCCTCATCGGCACGCATTAAGCCTGCCTGAAAAACTGATGCAACAGGGCCTCTGGTTTTTGCACAAAGTTCTTGTGCAGCAGGGATACCACCTTCTTGTAGTGCCTGTTGTACCTCAAGTACAAATTTTCTTGTGTTGATGTCTGCCAGGTTTAATGTGATGATACGTTCCAGGAAAATAGCCAAACCTAATACTAAGGCTATTAACACCGGCCACATAAATTCACCGCCTTCGTTAAACTTTTCTACTAATACATTAAAAAAGCCAGCATCAGCCCCAGCTTGAAGAAAAAAGAGAGCTAAAGATGAAGTCATACTATTACTCCGCGTTATGTTTTGGTTATGAGCTTAATTTTGAAGCAAAATGATAGATCTTTTGAATCATAAAGTCAAAGAATCAAACATTAAATAATATTTTGAAAACTTTGCAATTCTATCAAGCTACTTGTTTTGTGTATTTACTTATGGAATATATTAGATGCTAACACTAAGTGCCAAACTGATTAGCCAATTTCTTAAATAAATTTAATCAGCATGCATTTTTTAACAACTCAGGAGAGCGTGATACCTTAAAAATTGCTTTAAAAATCTCTAAAACATTACCAGGCAAAAAAAAACGCATCTGATTGTAACCAGATGCGTTTAAATTCAATACTTCTTTTTATCTATTGATTGGATGCGATTCAGCTCTTCGGTTTTTCTCGCAACCTGGAGTGTCTCTGTCCATTTCAGCTTCAGAGCAAGGAATCGGAGCTTTACCTAATCCTCTGGAATCAATCCTTCCCTCAGCAATACCATTCTGTGTGTAGAAGTCAACCACAGCAGCAGCTCTCCGCAAACTTAGCCTCAGGTTGTACTGATCTCCACCAACATGATCGGTATATGCGTCAACACGCACCCTTGCAGATGGATTCTCACGTAATTTTGTTACGTTTTCTGCAAGTAATCGGGCAGCTTGATCAGTAATGTTGTGTCTGTCAAACCCAAAATTGATAGTTTGTAATTCTTCAACTACAGTTACCTCTTCAGGCTCTTCTTCTTCAACAGTCCAATCTTCTTGCTCCACAGGCTCTTCAACCACTTCTGGCTCAGGCTCGGGCTCAACAATTTCTTCTGCAGTTCGGCATGAACTGAATAGGATGCCAAGAGATAATAAGAAAATGAATAATGAAAACTTATTTACTGTGATATTCATAGAACATTTGATTTATAATTTGAACATGTAGAAAGGAAAATCCAAAAAGAAGAAATTATTTGCAATACTTTTCACTCTTTTGTAAAACTTTTTTTTGAGCACAATCAGAGGAGATTTCTTGATGCTAAAATGACTTTTTTATTCCAATATTGTTCTGATTTTCTAAGTTTATGAGAGACTGAAAAACTCTATCTACGATAACTGTTGAGTGTTTTTATATCAGTTAGGCATACGTTCCAACCTCATTTCAAGTAATACGAGTAGCCGAATTTTAATGTGACGAAAGTTTTTTTTCTTTACGAAAAAGAATTACAGTTAATTTTTGAAAGTAAAAAAAAATATATTCTTCTGTTTTTTTGAGAGTCTGGCTACAATCCGGCACGTGAATTTATCCTTTCAAACCGTTCAATGCCTCTGTCAAGAAACTGTTCAAAGTCCGGTGCTCTTGTAAAACCAATTAATTGGTCCAGCACAATTCCTGTGTGCGGATCTACAATTACATAGGTAGGTAAAGCAAGTGTGCCGGTTAATTCAAACTGGAATTTTTGATTTTCCTGAGCCTGCTGGCCACCGTCAGTGTACAGCTTTACCTTCTCCATCTGCTCAAATCGCTCCACAATGTTCTCTCTCGGAAAAACAGTACTCTCCATTGCTCTGCAGTTTGTACACGTATAACCGGTAAAATCGATAAACACAGGCCTGTTTTCTGTGATGGCTTTTTCAACTGATATTTCATAATTGTTTGACCACTGCTCCTCTGCCGAAGTAACACCTCCGGCTGAACTGATAGCTCGTACAACACTCACATCCGTTGCCTGCCTGGCAGGGAGCCATGCATCCCAAATACCTAACGAAGCTCCCATTAAACCCGGAAGCAGGTAAAAGCTGAACAGAAAGAAGGGTATTGAAATCAATAATCTTCCCGTTGTTATAAATTTTGGCCTCTCATCACCATGAATAGAGTAGGTTCCGATCAGATACAAACCGGCCAAAAAGAATAGTGTTATCCAGATCGCGATACCAAGTGGCCTCGAAATAATGCCCCATTGCCAGATAATATCCGCATTAGAGAGAAATTTTATAGCAGCTGCAAGAATAATAAATCCTAAAATTACTTTTACAATATTCATCCAGGATCCGCTTTTAGGAAGAGATTCAAGATAACCCGGAAACATTGCAAATAGCACGAAGGGGCTCGCGAATGCGGTTGAAAATCCTAACATTCCTACAATTGGAAAGAACCACTCCCCTCCTGTAGTTGCAGCTAAGATTGCACCTACAAAGGGTGCTGTACAAGAAAAGGAAACAGCACTGATTGTAAAACCCATAAAAAGAGTCCCCATTATACCGCTACCCTCGTTGCTTTTCCGATTCAGCCAGTTTGTAAGCTTGTATGGCAATCTGAGTTCAAACATCCCCAAAAGGCTCACGCCGAATACCACGAACATCAATCCGATGATAAGATTTACCCATGGATTCGAAGCAAATTGACTTACACCCGCCACTCCCAAAATCAAAGCAAGCAATGCACCGATTGCTGTAAATATCAATACGATAGAGAGACCGAAAATAAGAGCCTGCCCCCAACTGGTCCCCTTTTTACCTTCACCACCCTGATTTGAAAAGTAGGACACCACAAGCGGAATTAATGGGAAAACACAAGGTGTTAAAAGTGCCGCCAAGCCTGCGGTTATAGCCAGCCAAAGGAAAGCCCAAACGCTGTCTGATGCTACCGATGAGTCACTTGTAAGCTCAAAAGTCTCTTCTTGTTGAGAAATTTCAGCCTTTTCGGGAAAATCATCAAATGGTGAATCCGCAATCCCGGCTAAAAGTATAGTTCCTTCAATTGACTTGGTTTTCGGCGGAAGGCATGATCTGTCATCACAAACCTGATAGAGAACTTCAAGGTGAACGGGCTGTTCGCCCTGAAGATCGGTTCTGAAAGCAACCGGAATGGTAAATTCAGCACGATTTGAGTGCCATCCGAGTTCGGTGTTAAAATTGGGATCGAATGCCAAGATGGCTTCTGTTTCCTGTACGGGGCCTGCAATAGTCATCTGATTTATTGCAGATGAGAATGTAGTTGGATAAGGGCCTGCATCCGGATCATTCAGCACTGAGTACAGATGCCAGTCTCCCTCTATAGTTGCCTCTACTTTCACATTAAACACCTCACCTGCCTTCGCACTGTCCGGTATTTCAATGAAATTATAATCTACCGGATCAAGCAGCTGGCCATATACAAAAAATGGGGATAACGCATAAAGCGCAATCCCCAGTAAGATTCCCAATTTTTTCATTGTCAATGATAAATGCTTAAATAATAAGGCGAATCGTGTTTATTCGTCTTCTTTTACAACCCAAACTTTAACCTGAGGTTTAAGATCACCCATCAGATCAATTGTCGCTGTGTACTCGCCAAGCGTTTTGATATCCTGATCCATCGTAATCTTTCGCCTGTCGATAATAATATCACGCTCTTCAAGAGCATCGGCTACCTGAATATTTGTAACCGTACCATGAATTTTATCATCTTCACCTACTTTTACAGGAATCGTGAGTGACGTAGCATTTAACTGGGTTGCCAGTTCTTTGGCAGCTTCAACAGTCAGTTCTGCTCTTAGCTCAGCTTCTCGTTTTAGGTTTTCAAACTGCTTAATTGCACCTTCAGTTGCAAGAACAGCTTTAGCCTGAGGTATCAGATAATTTCTGCCATAACCTGGTTTCACATCTACCAGATCACCGGCAGAACCTAATTTTTCAACGTCTTCTTTTAGTATAAGCTTCATAGTAATTCTTATCTCAGGTTTTCAGTTACGTATGGAATCAGCCCTAAAAATCGAGCACGTTTTATAGCAGTTGAGAGCATTCTCTGATGCTTTGCACTGGTGCCGGTTACTCTTCTTGGTAAAATTTTACCCTGATCATTAATAAAGCGTTCAAGAATTTCGGTCTGTTTATAGTCGATGTACTCGAAACCTGCTTTTGTAAATTTGCAGTCTTTATTTTTTAAATGTCCTTTCTTGGGGTGTGATGGATTGTTAATCATAGCTAATCTCCTTAATTATCGTCTTCGTTTGACTCTTCAGCATCTTCTTCAAAAAGCGTTGGGGCTTCCCCTTTTTGCTTCAAATCGAAGTATCGTTTCATTTTCGCATCGTACTTGATAGTAATATATCTCATGATATCATCATTGATTCTCATGTTTCTCTCTACTACTTCGATTGCAGCACCCGGCGCATTGAAATATAGGTTCACATAGTAACCGGTGCTTTTTTTGTCCATGATGTAGGCAAGCTTTTTTACTCCCCACTCATCTACTTCAACAATATCACCGCCATTGTCTTCGATTAGCTTATTCACAAAACTTACAAGCTCTGAAAATCTCTCTTCTTCAAGAACAGGATTCAGAATGTAAGTCATTTCATAAAAATCTTTTTTCATTCGTATAAGTCTTTGGTTGTATTCCGTAATTGGAAACAGTCACCGTGCTTTATGCCGATAACAGAGCCTTAAAAGATATGAAATTGATTCTTTGATTACAATCTGCAAATGCTCGATTTATTCATTTCACTTATTGCTGAGTTTCGAGCAATAACTATTCAAAAAGCTATGATTTTACATCAATCATAGCTGATTAAATCCCCTGGGCTTCAATTTTTAAATCGAGTAGTAAGAGCTTATGAGTTCGATAAGGCCGGAGGTTGGCAATACCGGTTCCACACCATAATAGATTGTGAGTACTGCGAGGATGATGAGTGTAGTCTTAAACATAAACCCCGGTTGCTTCAGTGTATAGTCTTTGTGAGCTTCTTTGAAGTAAAGATAAACCATAACTCTCAGGTAGTAATAAACACTGGCTGCACTTGCTAAAACCCCGATTATAGCCAGTGGTATTAACCCCGCCTGAACTGCCGCAGCAAATACGTAATATTTACCTACAAAACCTACAAGCGGTGGAATTCCGGCAAGTGAAAATAGAAATACTGACAACATAACTCCCATAACCGGCATTTTAAACCCAAGCCCGGCATAACTTTCAATTTGAGTAAAATCGAGTCCGTGGTTGCGCTCATAGTAGGCAATAACTCCAAAGGCACCTACATTCATTAACGTATAGGCAAACAGGTAATAAAGAACACCGGTATATCCGGCCGCTGTACCTGCAGCCAGGCCAACCATTAAATAACCCGCATGCGCAATACTTGAATATGCCAGCATTCGCTTAACATTGTCTTGAGCTAGTGCAATCAGATTGCCCACAATCATCGTGATGATGGCTACAACCTGAATTACATTAGTCCAGTCTCCGGCTTCAGAATCGGGAAGCATTCTCGTGAGTACCAGAATAAAAGCCACAAATGTTGCAGATTTCGCTGCTGTAGCCATGAAAGCAGTAAGTGTAGTGGGTGTACCCTGATAGACATCCGGGGTCCACATGTGAAATGGCACGGCTGCAATTTTAAAGAAAATCCCAACCAGTAACAGTGCTGAGCCGGCAAAGAACAGTAGAGTTGGTTCAGCCACTGCTGCAATCTCAATAAGATTTGTCTGTCCGGTGGCTCCGTAAATCAGTGCTATCCCATAGAGTAAAAATCCTGTAGAGAAGGCCCCAAGAAGAAAATATTTCAGGGCTGCTTCAGCACCTGCCTTTTCGTTTTTCATAAGACCAGCTAAAACATAAAGGCATATCGACATGGTTTCCAGACTGATGAAAAGTGTTATCAGATCATTAGAAACTGCGAGCCCAAGCATGCCTGTTACTGAAAAAAGAACCATAGCATACACTTCACCATTGTGAAGATCAAAGTCGGAGAGATAATCCTTTGAAATTATAACACAAAAAAGAGACCCCAAGAGAACAATAACTGTACCAAAAGATCCAATCCCCCCATATACTATCATTCCTGAGAAAGCTGTTCCGGTATCACCAAACAGTGATTGAATTGCAACGAGTGTGGCAATTCCCAACCCAAATACTGCAACTGAATATGAAAGTGCGATAGACTTTTTGAATGCATCCAGCATAATCACAGTTAAGCCGGCGATGGCAACAATAATACCGGGCAAAAAGGAGTGTAGGTCGTGTAAATAATCCATCAATTCTTTGTTTTAGATACTGTGCGCTTATGTTGAATTTTATACTTAAAATTAGTTCGCGACGCCTTCAATTGCTTTTGCAAGGCGAATGTCTTTCTCTGTTATTTTGCCGCCTGCATCGTGAGTGCTAAGGCTGATTGAAACTTTGTTGTAAACATTCTTCCATTCAGGATGATGTGCCTGATCTTCAGCTTCAAATCCCACCTTTACCATAAAGGCCATCGCTTCTTTAAAATTTTCAAACTCGAACTCTTTAGAGATCTTATCTTCTTCGAACGTCCACCCACTGAGGTTTTTTAATTCTTGTTCGATCTCATTTTTTGATAATGTACTCATGACTGATTACTCGTCTTTTAGTGCAAATTCGGTTTCTGAATGACCCTCATGCAAATTGTAGAATTTTGCAGTCCAATCGGGCAAATTTTCTGTATCTGCGTTTTGAATTATAGCAACACTTTTTTCTTCTGACATGGAAATGAATGACTCAACCCACTCTTCTGAATACTTTGTAAAATCAACAGGTCTGATTCCAATCCATACCATAAATATTACAAGAGGAATCAACAGGCCAATTTCCCTGCCATTCAAATCAATGAGTTTTTCATTTTCTTCGTTATTAATCGGGCCAAACATTACCCTCTGATACATCCAAAGCATATATACAGCGGCAAGTATCACCCCAAGTGCAGCGATTACTGCATAGGCTTTATTTGCATATAAGGTTGAGAAGAATGAACCGTTGAGAATTAAAAATTCACCAATAAAACCATTCAGTCCCGGAAGACCGATAGAGGCCAGGGTTGCAATCATAAACATCACTGCAAAAACCGGCATTTTTTTAGCAATACCTCCAAAGTCAGAGATCATCCGGGTGTGGCGTCTGTCATAAATCATACCTACTATAAGAAAGAGCGCTCCCGTTGAAAGGCCGTGATTTATCATCTGAATGATGGCACCCTGTACCGCAATCGTATTAAATGCGAAGATTCCGAGAACTACAAATCCCAGGTGACTAACAGATGAATACGCAACCAGTTTTTTCACATCTTTCTGTACCATGGCAACTAATGCACCATAAATGATTCCAATCACAGCTAGTATTGCCATCAAGGGTGCAAATTCCATAAATGCATTTGGAAATACCGTCATACATACACGAATGAGACCGTAAGTTCCAAGCTTCAACATTATGGCCGCAAGCACAACAGAACCTGCAGTTGGTGCTTCTGTGTGAGCATATGGAAGCCAGGTGTGGAATGGAAACAATGGTACTTTAATACAGAATGCAAGTGCAAAAGCGAGGAATAACCAAGTTTGTTCAACAAGCCCAATCATATAATCAGGACTTGAGATAAATCTCCAGTCTGCAGAAAACTGATATACACCGGTTGCAGCTCCTGCATTGAAACCCAGATAGATTAATGCAACGAGCATTATCAAAGAACCAACAAGAGTATAGATAAAGAATTTGATGGTAGCACGAATTTTATCGCTTCCGCCCCAGATTCCTATCAAAAAATACATGGGGATAAGTGAGAGCTCAAAGAACACATAAAAGACAACAAGATCGAGAGATGCAAAAACACCCAGTGATGCTGTTTGCAAAATCAAAAGCATGCTATAATACCCTATAAGACTCTTATTTACTGAATTCCATGAGGACAGTATTACAATTGGCCCGAATAGAGTGGTAAGCATAAAGAGCAGCAGGCTGAGACCGTCAAGACCTACCAGGTATTTAATATCCATACCCGTCAAGATTGGAGAACCCTCAGTAAGATATTGGGGAACAGCTGAGTTGGCTACATCAAAATTAAACAGCAGCGGAAGTGATATTAAAAATGTGACAGATGTAACAACAAGACTGGTCCATTTTACGGCATTATCATTTTTTATAAATAAAAATGCCAGAACACCAAGAAGCGGGAAATAAATGGTAAGATTTAGTAAAAACTCCATGTTTATCAGCAGATATCTTTAGAACAATAGTAATGTGAGAACCAGTATTACACCGAGAACGAGGAATAAAGCATAGTTGCTCGTAACACCGGTTTGAATGTATCGAAGAAGGCTTCCGGTAAGGCGCACCATTCCGGCCACGGCATTTACAGTACCATCTACCACTTTCATATCGAAAACAGCCAGTACTTTATCTGAAAATCTCACGGTTGGATGCACAACTGTATCTTCATACAACTCATCCAGGTTGTATTTTTCTTTCCAGACTTGATACAAGCCTCCAAATTTTGAAGATATTTTAGCATCGGATTCCTCCTGATTGTCATACCCGTACATCTTAAAGGCTACAAAAACACCTGTAGCAGCAACCAGGGTTGCAAAAACCATTAATCCCCACTCAGCAGGTATTGACAGCGTTAGCGGAATATCTGCCGCAATCGGGCTCATCCAGCTTCCCAGCCAATTAATAGTTCCCTCGCCTCCAAAAGTTTTGGCAATAAAATTCGGTATCCCGATAAATCCGCCAACAATCGAAAGACCGGCCAGAGTCCAAAGCGGTATGGTCATAGTAGCGGGGCTCTCGTGCAGATACTCTTCAGCATTTTCTGCTCCTTTCACAAGTTTTGGAAGTTTAAAACTGCCGTGGAATGTGGTAAGAGTTAAACGGAACATGTAGAAAGCTGTCATGAATGCAGTAATTGTAGCAACGCCCCATAATATGAAGTACATGGCGCCGGCAAATTCGCCGAAGCCCATGTTGGCAGTGTGCATCAGGATTTCATCTTTTGAGAAGAAACCGGCCAGTGGCGGAATACCGGCAATGGCTACCGTAGCAATCAAAAATGTTTTATATGTAGATGGCATGTATTTCCGAAGCCCGCCCATATTCCGGATATCCTGCGGATCGAAATGCACATCTTTTCCTTTATTGTGAAGCTTATGCTCCACATGCTCCATCGTATGTATTACTGAACCGGACCCAAGGAAGAGGCAAGCTTTAAAAAATGCATGCGTAACAACATGAAAAAGCGCTGCTGTGTAAGCACCAGCCCCAAGTGCAAGAAACATAAATCCAAGCTGTGATACCGTTGAGTAGGCAAGTACAGCTTTAATATCGTACTGTGTGATAGCGATGGTTGCCGCAACAATTGCAGTAAGAGCACCAATTACGGCGACGATCATCATAACCTCCGGGGTTAAAACATACATCGACGACATTCTGGTAATCAGGTATATACCCGAAGTTACCATGGTAGCTGCGTGAATTAGGGCAGAAACTGATGTAGGGCCCGCCATCGCGTCGGGCAGCCACACAAACAGCGGAATCTGAGCGCTCTTACCTGTAGCACCGATAAACATCAGAAATGCGATCCAAAAAACCGCATCACCGGTGAAGGCATCAAGATTGGCAAGAACCACATCAAAATTCAAGCTGCCAACCGCTTCAAAAATCATAAAAATGGCGATCAAAAATGCGAAATCACCAACCCTGTTATAGAGGAACGCTTTTTTTGCCGCATCCGACTTCATCATGTCGGTGTACCAGAAACCTATCAGCAGGTACGAACAGAGACCAACACCTTCCCAGCCTAAAAAGAGCAACAACAAGTTATCTGCCAGTACCAGGTTCAGCATAGCAAAGATGAACAGGTTCAGATAAGCAAAAAACTTCCAGAACCCGGGATCGTGAGACATGTACCCGATTGAATAGAGATGAATCAGAGACCCAACACCGGTAACAACCAGGGTCATGATGAGTGATAGCTGATCGATCTGGTAAGCAATATCTACGGTTAGACCACCGGTATCAATCCACGTAAAGAGCTTGGCATGAATTGCACCCGCTTCAGCATTAAAATTCAAAAACAGGTAGACAGTTACCAGAAAGGGTATAAATACAGCAAAGTTGGCAAGTGTGCCGATAAAACTCTTCTTCGTTCGAAAGTCTTTCCAAAAAAGTCCGGCAATTCCGTTTATGAGAAAACCAAGTAGTGGCAATCCGATAATCAGGCTTACGAGCACTGTGGGTGATTCCATCAACAGGTTAATTAGTTTGGCGCTTATGGTTTGACTGCGTGTAACAGCCTTAATTTCAGGAGGCAAAGATACAAAAATCTACTCCAAGATAAACTCAAAAGAGTGGAAAACTCATCTTCTTCAAAAATAAATTATCTGTGTAACAAGCTTTGATCTAGTAGTTTATATTATATAGATGATCAACCTGCAATGAAAGCGTTTTTTTGAATAAACCGTGTAAAACCGAACAACTTTTATTGCAGAGAATGGCATTTTTTCGATAAGTTTGGGCGTGTAAATAAAAGCGGGTAAATTGCTTATAAGCTAACTAATGAACAAGCTATCTTTCTTTAGCCTTACGATGTCATTCCTCTCCTTAATGGCCTTTTGGGTAATTATGAGTGGATTTTTTGACTTTATCCACCTTGGGCTTGGTGTGGTGACAGTTGCCGGCGTGATGTATGTAAACTATCAGCTGAAGACACACAGATTCTTCGACGACGACATGGACGATCTCAGCGAAGTTCGCTTTGGCAGGACTGTTTACTATGTTTTTTGGATGGTGCTACAAATCGTTATTGCAGGTTTTCACGTAGTAAGAATTATTATTCGCAGGAAAATGCCTATCCACACAACGATGATTACGTTTCGGGCAAACCTGCCTAGCGCACACGCTAAAATGATCTTAGGCAACTCTATTTCTCTCACCCCTGGTACACTAACCATCGATATTGAGGGTGATCTGTTTACTGTTCATGCTATTGATGACACGTCGTTCGCAGGTATTGCAACAGATGAAATGCCCCGGCAGGTTTTAAAATTGTTTGAAAAAGAAGAGCGACAGGTAGTTGAAGACCTGAAAATTGTGACACGAACCAAATCAACCAACTGATGGATTCATTTTTTCTGTACAGTGCTGTAGTGCTTACCATCATTATTGCGGTTCCGTTGGTCCGGGTTTTAAACGGCCCAACTTTGTACGACAGGCTTTTGGCAACCAATGCCATTGCCACCAAAACCATCGTACTCATTGCACTGATTGGTTTTCTTTTTGATAGTATTGATATGTTTATCGATATCACTCTTGCCTATGCAATTCTCGGATTTATCGGCTCTCTGATCATCGCTAAGTATGTATCTTCACCAAAGTTTGAAGAGAAATGACAGAGATCCAAAACATAATCAGTATTCTCTTTGTGGTGATGGGCATCATCTTTATGCTTGTTGGAAGCATAGGTATCATCCGCCTTCCCGATTTCTACTCCCGTACCCACTCAGTAAGTAAAAGTGATACGCTCGGTATTATTTTCGTAATTGTGGGACTTGTGATTTACGAAGGGCTTACACAAAGCTCTTTTAAACTCCTGCTGGTTGTATTGTTTATTGCACTGGCCAATCCTATTGGCACTCATGCTCTTGCAAGAGCTGCCTATAAGCGCGGACTGAATCCATTTTATTCTGATGATGAAATAGATGAGGAGGAGCATAAATGATCTGGGAAATTGAACTTATTATCTACATTTTTCTCGCACTTTCGGCTGTTGTAGCGCTTGAGGTTAAAGATCTGCTCGTTGCAGTTGTGATGATGACTATCTTCAGCTTCCTGATGGCACTACTTTTTGTAGCAATGGGTGCCATTGATGTTGGATTTACAGAAGCTGTAATCGGTGCGGGTGTTACCGGTATTTTATTTGTAGTGGTTGTATTTCAAACCTCAAGAAAATCAAACGATTGAAAGCATTCAAAGTACTCATATTGGCTCTATTTGCCGGCATTTTGATCTATGCCGCATCCGATCTGCCATTTCGGGGCGATCCGGATAACCTTATGCATGCCGAAGAGAGCATAACAGGCACCCCCGTTAAAGGAAACTATTTTATACAAAATGCCTACCGCGACACCCGCACACCAAATATGGTAACTGTGGTACTGGGTGATTACAGGAGCATTGATACCTTCGGAGAGCAGGTTGTGATCTATACAGCGGGTCTCATCACATTACTGGTACTCAGGAAAACCAGACGGAGGCGAAAATGAGAAGACAGTTTGAAAGTCCTATCGTACTTTTGGGAGCACGTTTACTGAGTCCCTACATCATGGTATTCGGATGGTACGTTATTATCCATGGCCACTACAGCCCGGGGGGCGGTTTTCAGGGCGGTGCACTGCTTGCAGCATCCGTACTCCTGATTCGGGTTGCCGGCGGGAGAAGAGTTGCCCGATTGCAAATACAGGAATTTGCCACAACACCACTGGCAATAATAGGTGTAGTAATCTATTTCGCAACCGGGCTGGTTTCAATGGCAATGGGTGGATATTTCCTTGACTACTCAGCCCTGCCGATTCCCGGCATGGATCCCGCATGGCTCAGGTATACCGGAATTCTCATCATCGAAGTGGGTATCGGACTTGCCGTAATGGCCATTCTCGTAATGATTTATGATAATATGGTAAGAGGTGAGGATTATGATTGATTTCTTTTTAGGGCACTATGCTTATTGGTTTACAATCCTGCTTCTTTGTATTGGTTTATATGGAATTTTATTCAAAAAAAATCTGATCAAAAAAACCATTGGTCTTGCCATTTTACAGATTTCAGTGGTGCTATATTTTGTATCAATTGCCTCCAAATGGGATGCTACCGTAACTGTACTCAACCCCGACATTCCTGTTGACCAGGTTGCCAATTACCTCAATCCGTTGCCGCACACACTCATGCTTACCGCTATTGTTGTAGGCGTTGCTACCCTTGGAGTTGCTTTTACTCTGCTGATAGCTATTTATAACAGGTATGAAACTCTGGACGAAGAAGAACTTATAGAAAAACTTCAATGATTGAGTCGCATTTACCGGCATATATTGCTCTTACATTCGTACTCTTTTCGGTACTGATACCGGTCTTTGGTTTGTGGAGAAGTGAACTCTCCCAGCCTATTGCTGTACTTGGATCCGGTATCGCAGCTGCATTTTCCATTTACGGTTTTATCAATTATCTGAGTGAAGGCAGTATACGTTACTTCTTCGGAGGATGGGAACCCCCGATTGGAATTGAATTTGTGTACGATGGGCTATCAGGTTTTTTTGTTCTTGTGATTAATGTGGTCGCATTTTTTGTGCTTATCCATTCACATCACATCGCAAAAAGAGAATTTCCAGGCAAAGAGATGCCTTATTACGCCCTTGCCATGTTGATGATGCTGGGCTTTAATGGAATGATACTTACCGGTGATCTTTTCAATCTCTATGTTTTTCTAGAAATCGCCTCTCTTTCCGGTTATGCATTAATTGCAATCGGCGAAAAGCAGGCTCCATATGCAGCTTTCAGATATCTGATTATCGGTACAGCAGGCGGTACACTTTACCTGCTGGGTGTAGGATTTTTGTACACTGTTACGGGCACACTAAATATTATCGACATGACGGCCATGCTGCCCATGCTTTATGAAAGCAATGCCGTATTTGCCGCACTGATTTTGATGATTGTGGGTATCGGGGTTAAAGCAGCTCTTTTCCCGATGCACGGATGGCTGCCCGATTCGTATACCTATTCTTCATCTACTTCAGCGGCACTCATCGCACCTATTGGAACCAAAGTTGCAGCATACATCCTTTTCAGAATAATACTCTGGTTATTCGGCATCGAAATTACCGATGCAATCGCCCCGCTCTCATACATTGTAGGAGTGCTTGCCTGTATAGGCATTTTATATGGGTCCATCATGGCCATTGCTCAAACCGAAATGAAACGCATGCTGGCCTACAGCTCAGTTTCCCAGATTGGTTACATCATCATGGGACTGAGTCTTGCAAACCCATGGGGTTTTGCCGGTGCATTACTCCATGTGCTGAACCACGCCATCATGAAAGCGTGCCTCTTTATGATCAGTGGTCAGCTTCGATACAAAGAGGGCCACTCAGACATCAGCCGGTTTGATGACAGCTTCAGAAAAAAATATCCCTGGACGATGGCATCATTCACCATTGCCGCCATCTCAATGATTGGCCTCCCTCCTCTTGCCGGATTTTTCAGCAAGTGGTACCTCGTACTCGGAACCATCGATAACAGTAACTGGCTGTTTCTCGGTGTAATTCTGGTGAGTTCTTTGCTGAACGCCGTTTACTTCTTCCGGGTGCTCGAAAAAGTATATATGATGAACCCTGATAAGGGGCAAAAAGAAGCTTCCGATGCAAAACGCAATGAACCATCAGCAAGCATGCTCTGGCCCACAGGTATACTTGCATTGAGCTTAATCGTCATCGGATTTGCAAACGCTGTTATTGTGGGCATTTTGCTGAATATTTTCCCGCTGTAGCCTGTTGGTATCAGCTATATGTTTGATTGAAATTTTAAAAAAACTAAACCCTAAAATTAACCGATGGATCTTTCCTTCGTACCTTTGTTAGCCATTTTGGTATCGCTGGTTGCGGTTGTGCCGATTATGTTAAGCTCGGCCAAGCCAAACCTTCGTGAATTTTGGACTATTCTTGCGGGTGTTATCAAATTCGGACTGGTTCTTTTGCTACTGCCTGTAGCCCTTCAGGGAGATTCCGTTGAATTGCATCTGGTTGATCTTGCACCGGGAATTCCACTGGCTTTGAAGGCAGATCCTCTTGGGGTTTACTTTGCAATAATTGCATCCGGTCTTTGGATTTTCACCTCATTTTATTCCATCGGGTATGTACGCGGAGCGGGTGAGAAGAAGCAAACAAGATATTTTGCGAGTTTTGCCGTCTGCCTATCGGCAACCATTGGTATTGCCTTCTCGGCAAACCTCATCACATTTCTCCTTTTTTATGAAATGCTCACAGTAGCCACCTACCCTCTCGTTATTCACAATGAGAAGAAAGAGGCGATAAATGCCGGGCGAAAATATCTTGCATTCACATTAACTGCCGGTCTGCTTCTGGTAGCTGCATCAGCGCTTGTTTATCACTACACCGGAACACTCGATTTTACTCCCGGCGGTGTATTCACCGATGTTGAACTTCCGCACACGGCAATGCTTCTCCTGTTTATCCTCTTTTTGGGTGCGGTAGGTGTGAAAGCAGGTATCATGCCAATCCACGGATGGCTTCCTGCTGCTATGGCCGCTCCCACACCTGTAAGCGCCCTTCTGCATGCTGTAGCTGTGGTAAAGTCAGGTGTGTTTGCCATTACACGGGTTGTGGGTTATGTATTTGGTGTGGATGTGATGGGCGATTACGGCCTGAACGACATCCTGATTGTACTGGCCGGATTTACCATCATCGTTGCTTCGCTTATTGCATTTAATCAGGATAATCTGAAACGGCGGCTTGCCTACTCAACAGTTGGCCACCTATCGTACATTGTGCTTGGCGTTGCCCTGCTTACACCCATTGGCATGACAGGGGGAATCATGCATATTGCTGCTCACGCCACCATGAAAATCACGCTGTTCTTCTGTGCAGGTGCTATTTATGTGAATCTTCACAGGACAGAGATCAGTAATCTCGATGGAATTGCTAAAGTGATGCCATGGACAATGGGCGCTTTTGCTGTGGGCTCGATGGGGCTTGCAGGTATTCCCCCGATCAACGGATTTTTCAGTAAATGGAATCTTGCTCTCGGTTCACTCGAAGGTGATATGATTATTCCTGTTATCATACTTGTGATCAGCGGGATTTTGAATGTGGGGTACTTCTTCCCGATTTTATACAGAGCCTATTTTAAACCGGGCAAAGGACTCGAAAAATATGGAGAGGCTTCACCATTGATGGTGGTTCCCATTGTAATAACGGCAACACTATCCTTGCTGTTCGGCCTGTTCCCGAATCTCTTTTTTAACTTTTTTGATCTTGCTGTTGATATCAGTGCATCACTCTTTAATACAGGATCGCCATGAAAAAAATCCATTGGATCATATTAGGTATACTCTTTGTCATAACCCTGGGTTTTGAGTTCACCACCCTCGCCGGTTACGACAGCCACTGGTGGAATGCCATCCCGGCATTTTATGCCATTTTCGGGTTTGTATGCTGTGTTTCCATCGTCTACGTGGCTAAATTCATTGCAAAAAACATTGTAAACCGCGACATCAACTACTATGATTGAGTTTCTTACCATACCGGGTGTCATACTTATTGCCGGAGCATTCTTGCTGCCTTTTATCCCGGAAAAGATTCGTCCGTCTGCATTTCTCGTATTCCCTCTTCTTGCACTATTTGTAGTCTTTACACGGCCCGACGGATACACTGTAACCGGTGAGTTTTTGAACTATGACCTGGTGATGATGCAGGTTGATTCACTGAGCCGTGTTTTTGGAATTATTTTCGCGATTACGGCATTCGTTGCAGGTGTCTATGCATTCCACATGAAAGAGCTGGGCCAGCAGAGTAACGCACTTCTCTATGCCGGTGGTGCGCTTGGTGTTACCTATGCAGGCGATCTGCTTACACTTGTGATCTACTGGGAATTGATGGCCATTGGTTCTACCTGGCTCATCTGGGCACGGCGTACCAAAGAGTCTGACGGTGCCGGTATGCGCTACCTGATTTATCACATTCTGGGCGGAGGATTACTTTTTTCCGGAATTCTCTGGCACCTCGCCACTACCGGATCACTTGCCGTTGAAACCATAGCACAGGAATATTCCGTTGCCAATGTACTGATGCTTTTGGGTATCTGTGTAAATGCAGCTGTAATTCCGCTGCACACCTGGCTTGCGGATGCATATCCGAAGGCAACCATTACCGGATCGGTTTTCATGAGTGCCTTTACCACAAAATCAGCCGTTTATCTTTTGATCCGAATGTACCCCGGCTGGGATGTATTGATCTGGTTTGGTGCAGGAATGGCTATTTATGGAGTTTTATACGCGGTTATTTGTAAAGATATAAGAGAAATTCTTGCCTATCACATTATCAGCCAGGTTGGCTTTATGGTTTGTGGAATTGGTATCGGAACGGAGATGGCTCTTAATGGAGCAACAGCCCACGCATACAGCCATATTCTTTATAAATCACTTCTGTTCATGGGAACCGGTGCTGTACTCTACGCAACCGGAACAAGCAAGATGGTTCATCTTGGAGGGCTCTTCAGGAAGATGCCCTATACATTTGGCCTGTACATGGTTGGAGCTCTATCTATTTCCGGAATCCCCCTTTTTAACGGGTTTATCAGTAAAGGGATGACAATCGATGCTGCCGGGTACGCAGGTAATGAAACCGCCATGTTATTGCTGCTCCTTGCATCAGTAGGTACCTGGCTTAGCGTCGGCCTGAAACTCCCTTACTTCACCTGGTTCGATAAAACCGAAAATGATATTGAAGTGAAAAAACTTCCCCTAAATATGTATATCGCAATGGGAATAGCCGCATTTGCATGCATATTTTATGGCCTTTTCCCGGGTACACTTTACGTATATCTCCCATTTGAAGTGAACTATCAGCCGTACACTATTTACCACCTGGTTGAAGTTATTCAGATTAGCCTTCTAACCTTCCTCGGTTTCTGGCTGCTGAAGAAGAAGATGGCACCGGAATTGATTCTCGCTCTAGATGTGGACTGGTTCTACAGAAAAGCTGCACCGGGTGTTCGTAAGGTGTTAGTTACTAAAGTGGATGCATTTTACGACCGTGTTGAAGATGGAATTCTTACCATCGCCGGGTTTCTCACCAAGAAATTTAAAAACCCGATGCTATGGCTCAATCCATTTACGGATAAAAAGAATGAAGCTTTCCGCTACAGTCCGTCAATGGAAGTTGTGATGAGTTTCATTATTCTCAGTTTCCTCGTATTGGCTATCGTTTATCTGGTTTAAAGAGATCATAAGTTTCAGATAACCTATTTCGGATCTGTGCTGATTCTCACATAACTTGTTCTTCTGTCCACTTGCAGCTCAATCAGAGTAGTTGTGTTATCAAAAAAGAGACTTGGTGCATCTGTATCCCCGCCATCAGACCTATAGATAACCACGTTTTGCAGTGTATCCAGTTCATAGAAAATTCCTTTATCAACGGAGGGTACAAATATTCTCATGCTGATCACAAATTCACCCAGTTGCTCTTTGGCTTTTTCAATCAATGCATTCAGATTTTCCAGGTTTACAAGCAACCGCCGGTAACTTTTATCCTTACTGTGGGTGTGTATCTCACGCAGCAATTCCCGTTGAAAAAGTGTTGAGAGTTTTTCCTCCGTGCGATTGAAATATTTTCTGCCATCAATAAGATCTTTCTCAGCTTTGGTGGCTTTGTACACATAAAATTCAATTGTAAAATCATCCACGGCAGCTCCATGATCATCTATGGCATGAATAATAAACTGCTGATACCGGCTATATCTATTATTTGAGCGCCCGGCATAGGCTCTGTATGTTATATTGGTGATGTTCTCGAGTTTTGTTTGGTAGGCAGTAAACTGCTCGGGAGTCTCGATTTTGAGGGCTTCCGTTGTCAGATCGATAATTCTCCCCCGCTCTTTTTCAAATTCACTTACGATGGTACCGTGATCGAGATTTGCCAGCACACCAAAACAAAAATCGTGTGCAGTATTGGTTTGGGTCCACTCGCAGGGCGTGTTAGGGTTAGAAAAATCGAGCTTCAGTTTAATGGAATCTATTGATGACCCGGCGATGACGATGGTACCATCGGTTCCTGGTTTATTTACCCAGCCCCTAATCCCCGAATAATCTTCAATACCGGTAAGAATGGTAAGCTGAACCTGATCTTTATTGAAGTATGAAACCTCTCTCGAAAAAAGGTCGCGATGAGCCAGCTGCCATTGGTATGGGCTGCCCAGTTCCAATCCATCAAGCAGCCTTCTGCCCACTTCAAGAAAATCACCCACCTTCCATCGTCCTTTTACCAAACGGCCCAAAAAAGACTTCCCCCTGTGTGCCAGTGGAGAGCCGAAGTTTGCCGGGGCAAGCATTACAATTCGCTTCACCGGGCAATCTTCAATCCGGTCGGAATAGTATCGCCAAAGCCAGTGCCGTACCACGAGGCCACCCGTTGAGTGTATTACAATATTCAAGTCAACTTTTTTGGTGCCATCCGGATTTATCAGCTCTTTTTCGATGAGCCGGCTTTGTAATCCATCAACCACATCGTTAAATGTGATATTATCTTCGCGTGACTCATAATCGGCATAAAGAATGGTATCTACCGTACCGATTCCGTTTTCTTTCAGTCTTTTTTTCATCTCCACAAATGAGCCGGAGCAATCGCTCCACCCGTGGATAATAAGTGTGTGTGTTTCTGCCATAAGCTGATCCCTTCTCTCCATTATTTGGTTTGATTAAACCGAAATAAAATCAATGGGAAGGAGAATTCAAATTAATTCTACTGTACGGACTTATAAATTTATGAATTCACACGAAGTTTATTGGGTGAGAGGAAAAATGAGCTCCGCCTCTTCAAACGGAGCCCATACTTAATCATAAACAACTATTAGATATCCCAGGTATTTCCGCTTCTGAAGAGATCCGCCGTGTTTTTGAATGGTGTGCGGTTTTTCTCACGTTCAATTGCGGAATGCACGCTCTTCTCGTAGCTCGTGGATTCAGTTTTACGTATTACACCCATAGCAACAGGATTGTGCGGAAACTGCATTTTTGCGAGTGCTAGGTGCATTAGCGAATCATATTCTGTAGCATCATGAACTAAAACATCATCACTGCCATTTTGGAGATTGGCTTTCTCAAGCTTCATTCCATTAACCCGTAAACCTTTATTTTTGTCTTTGCCAAAAATCATGGGTTTGCCCTGTTCAAGAATCACCTGATTTTCATCTTTGGTATCCTTGCCTGTTATTTGCTCGTGAATTCCATCAGTGAAAATCACGCAGTTCTGTAATACTTCAATGACTGAGGTTCCTTTGTGATGGTATGCCTGCATCATTACGTCTGCCATTAATGCATGATCATTATCAGGCACCCGCGCAAAAAACGTTGCACCTGAACCAATCGCTACCTCTCCAATGTTGAATGGCGTTTCGTAGCTTCCTTCAGGTGCTGTTTTGGTTTTCAGACCAACCGGGGTAGTGGGTGAAGATTGCCCCTTGGTCATCCCATAAATCTTGTTATTGAAAACAATTATATTCAGATCCACATTACGCCGGCAGGCATGGATAAAGTGATTTCCTCCAATGGCCATGCAATCACCATCCCCTGTAAATACCCATACATTCAATTCCGGCTTGGCAAGTTTAGCGCCGGTGGCAACTGCAATTGCGCGGCCGTGGATAGAATGAATTCCATATGTATCGAGGTAGTAGGTAATTCGGGATGAGCATCCAATTCCGGAGACACTCAAAAAATGCTCTTTTTTATGATTCATCTGAGCAAATGCTTTCTGCATGTTTGCAAGAATCATGAAATCACCGCAGCCCGGGCACCATCTTACTGCCTGATCGCTGACAAAGTCTTTGCGAGTCAGTTTATTTGTTTTTCCAATCAAATCCGTTCCCATGGTTATTTCGTTAATCTGTTGATGATTTCGGCTTTAATTTCTGACGTAAAGAACGGCTGTCCCTGGATCTTGTTAAATTGCTTAAAAGTGAATTGCGGGAATTTTGTACGCAGATAATTTGCGAACTGACCGTTATTCAATTCACAGATTAAGATCTCTTCAAATGCAGAGAATATTTCTTCTGTATTCGCCGGCAGTGGGTTGATGTAATTGAAATGTGTAAATCCAATTTTATCTTCACCCTGATCAATGAGTTCGGTAACCGCTGTGTTGATGGCTCCGTGACTACTACCCCACCCAACCACAAGCAGACTGCCTTTTTGTGCTCCCAGTGTTGTTTGTTTGGGAAGTTTCTTTGCAATTCTTGCAATTTTCTCTTCACGAATCTTAGTCATCTTTTCGTGATTTTCAGGTTCGTATGTAAGATTACCAGTATTCTCTTTTTTCTCTAACCCACCAATCCGATGTTCAAAACCTGCATCTCCCGGGGCTTTCCAGAAACGATTCATGTATTCCGGATCCCGCATATACGGTTCCCACTCTTCAGCCGGTTTATCGAAAGTCGGAATGTTTATCTTTGGCAACTCACCATCCTGCGGAATTCTCCATGGGCTTGTACCGCTCGCCAGATAGGAATCAGACAGCATAATCACCGGAGTGGAATGCTCCATGGCAATTTTTGAAGCCTCATAGCTGTAATAAAAACAGTCATCGGGTGAGCTTGCTGCAAGTACCACAAGCGGTGCTTCGCCGTGCCTTCCATACAGAGCCTGATTCAGGTCGCTCTGTTCGGTTTTTGTTGGCAATCCTGTTGATGGCCCGGCTCTTTGCACATTAATCACTACGAGAGGAATTTCTGAAATGACTGCAAGTCCCATTGCTTCTGATTTTAGGGAAGCTCCCGGACCTGATGTGGTTGTTGCCGATAGATTTCCGCTAAATGCAGCACCAATTGCAGCACAGACGGCCGCAATTTCATCTTCTGCCTGAAAAACAATGGCACCCATGTCTTTTCGGGCTGAAAGTTCATGCAAAATCTCCGATGCCGGTGTTATCGGGTATGAACAGAGTGATAATTTTCTGCCGCTGTTTTCAGATGCCGCAAGCAATCCCCAGGCAGCAGCTGTATTTCCATCAATATTTCGGTAGGTTCCTTTTGGGAGTTTAGCCGGTGGTATAACAATGGATGTTCCAAAAACTTCGGTACTTTCAGCAAAACTGTATCCGGCATCAAGTGCCCGTTTGTTTGCTTCAATCAGCTGAGGATATTTACTGAATTTTTTTTCAATCAGGCTGATGGTATTCTCAAGAGGCCGGCTGAACAGGAATGAAACCACTCCAAGAGCAAACATATTTTTACTGCGTGCCATAGCCGCATTTTCCAAACCCAGATCTTTAAGCGCCACTTTTGTCAGAGATCC
>SLJB01000215.1 GCA_007135335.1 Balneolaceae bacterium | reverse complement strand
TGACAATACCCGAGTCTGTATTACTTGTAATGCAGGCCGCTGAAATGGGTTATGGCGGTGAAGTCTTTGTGCTTGATATGGGTGAACCAGTGAAAATTCTAGATATGGCAGAACAACTTATTCGTCTGCACGGGCTTGAACCGTATAAAGAGATTCCGATAGAATTTACGGGATTAAGGCCCGGTGAGAAAATGTTTGAAGAATTGTTGCAAGCTGAAGAAGGAGTTGAGAAAACAGATCATGAACTTATCTACAAAGCCATTTGCAGAAAAACTACTGATAATAAAGAGCTCGATTTAGTTCTGAGAAAGCTCATGGATACCGTGAAATCAGGAGATCATGGACCGTTAAGAGCTATTATCAAACAACTGGTGCCAACGTATGATTTCAACACGAACGGTGAAGATTACGATGTAAAAATTCTTTCAAGCATTCGCGAAATGGCTAATCAAGAGTTGTAAATTAAGCCCATCATCGGTTTTTAATATATTATTCTCTCTTAGAGCGTCTGTCAAAAACAGGTTTATCATGAGTTTTATGTACCGTATATTCATGCCCTCAATAATGAATACAAAAAAAAATTAATGAACGTAGAGAAACTGCTTCATCAAATAGATAATAAAGAATATACAGTTGGAATAATCGGCCTTGGCTATGTAGGTCTGCCACTTATGTGGACGTTTCATGAGAATGAGATGCCGGTTATCGGGTACGATATAGACCAAAATAAAGTTGACTGTATCAACAATGGTGTTTCTTATATAAAGCATCTTGGTGAAGATAAAATGCAAAAACTTGCAAAATCAGATATATGTGATGCAACTACCGACTTTAATAGACTGCAGGAAGCTGATGCCCTGTTGATGTGTGTGCCGACTCCATTGGACGTTCACCGGGAACCCGATATGAGATTTGTGGAGCAGACTACACAGACTATTTCTAAACATCTTCGGAAGGGGCAGCTTGTGATTTTAGAATCAACAACCTGGCCGGGTACAACAGATGAACTTATCATCAAAATACTTGAAGAAAACAGCGGTCTTACTGCAGGTGAGGATTTTTATGTTGCATACAGCCCTGAAAGAGAAGATCCGGGTAATCAGAATTTTAACACATCAAAAATTCCAAAAGTTGTTGGTGGTCACGGTAAAGATGCTTTGAAACTGGCATGTGCACTATATGATACGGCCATTGTTAAAACCATACCTGTAAGTGACACAAAAACTGCTGAAGCGGTAAAACTTACTGAAAATATTTTCAGATCTGTAAACATAGCTCTTGTAAACGAACTAAAAGTTGTTTTCAGTGAAATGGGAATTGATGTGCATGAAGTTCTGGATGCAGCAGATACTAAACCATTTGGATTTATGAAATTTACTCCCGGTCCCGGTCTTGGCGGACATTGTATTCCTATTGATCCGTTTTATCTTACCTGGAAAGCAAGACAATTTGAGCAGAACACACGCTTTATTGAACTTGCAGGTGAGGTTAACACCTCTATGCCAAAATATGTTGTTCAGCGAACGATCGAAGCATTAAATTCTCAAAAAAAATCGGTGAATGGCAGCAATATTCTACTGATAGGGTTGGCATACAAACCCGATGTTGATGATGATCGGGAATCACCAACCTATAAGCTAATGGATTACTACAACGAACTTGGTGCTAATGTGGAGTATTATGATCCATTTGTGCCCGTTATCAAGGAATCACGTGAGCATTCTCACTGGGCCGGAAAGAAATCAATCAACTGGACAGAAGAGATAATCAAAAAATTTGATGTTGTGGTTATATCTACGAATCATTCTGAAATTAATTACCTGGAATTATCAAATTGGTCGGGACTCATCGTAGATACACGTAATGCGATGAAGCATGTTGAAGACAAAAACGGGCACGTCTGGAAAGCATAAATCAAAACATAGAAAATTAATTTAAATGAAGGTTTTAATTACCGGATCAGCCGGCTTTATTGGATATCATTTGGCAAAACGCTTGTTTGATTCAGATTTTGAAATTGTCGGGTTGGATAATCTGAATGATTACTACGATGTTCGCCTTAAATATGGTCGGTTGCGCGATTCCGGAATAACAGAGTGGAAAGAAGGTGAACTTTTTACAAGTAAGTCACACAATAATTACCGGTTTATTCAGGCAGATCTAAAGAATCAGGAACTGATTGTAAAGTTATTTGAATCAGAAAAGTTTGATGTGGTGATCAATCTTGCTGCTCAGGCAGGTGTTCGGTATAGTCTTGAAAATCCACATTCATATATCGATAGTAACATTACAGGTTTCGTGAATATACTGGAAGGGTGTCGCCATAATGATGTGCAACATTTAATATATGCATCATCCAGCTCGGTTTACGGTACGAACGAAGATATGCCATTTAAAACTTCAGATCGTGTAGATAACCCTGTGAGCTTGTATGCTGCAAGTAAAAAATCAAATGAGTTGATGGCTCACACCTACTCTCACTTGTTTGATATCCCAACTACTGGGTTAAGATTTTTTACTGTTTATGGCCCATGGGGAAGACCCGATATGGCACTCTTTCTATTTACTAAAGCTATGATTGAAGGCAGACCAATTGATGTTTTTAACTTTGGTGAGATGGCACGTGATTTTACATACGTTGATGATATTGTTGAAGGTGTTTTCAGACTAATTTCACTCGCGCCAAAGAGTGATGCAAATAAGATGGAGAGAGTGCCTAAACCTTACCAATTGTTTAATATTGGCTTCGGCCGCCCGGTACAGCTAATGGATTTTATTTCTGAGATTGAGAATCAACTAGGGTTTGAAGCTGAAAAAAACTTTATGCCCATACAGCCCGGAGATGTCCCAAAAACATGGGCAGATGTTGGTGATTTGTTTGAATTGACTGATTT
>SLJB01000125.1 GCA_007135335.1 Balneolaceae bacterium | reverse complement strand
ATTGCACTGCTCTTGGTGAGCCTTCTGGCAGCTGTAGCCGGAGGAATTCCGGTTGGTGAAATTATCGATACGATACAGCAGGGGATGGGCGGAATTCTCGGGTACATCGCCGTTGTTATTGGTATAGGTACGATGATTGGGGAAATGCTCCATGTGTCCGGCGGGGCTAAACAGATTGCCGATACCATCATTAAAGGATTTGGGGAGAAGAAAGCACCCTGGGCGCTGTCACTCATCGGGTTGATTGTGGCAATCCCGGTATTTTTTGAAGTGGCGCTGATTCTCTTTATTCCGCTTGTGTACAACATCACCCGCAAAACGGGTAAATCCATTCTGCGCTATGGCATTCCCCTTGCGGCGGGTATTGCTGTTGCCCACTCCTTTATTCCCCCAACTCCCGGCCCGGTTGCCGTTGCCGCTTTGATTGGTGCCGATCTGGGATGGGTCATTTTCTTTGGTCTGATAGCCGGAATTCCTGCAACCATTGTCGGCGGAATCTTCTTCGGGCGATATATCGGGGAGAGGATCATTGTAGGTGTACCGGAAAACATGGTTTCTGCTGTGCCGGGAATTGACATGGGCGGAGAGCGAAGAAAGCCTGGCTTCGGTATCGCAGTAACCATCATTATCGTGCCTCTTGTACTGATTTTGTCGAACACGGCGTCTAATGTTTGGCTTGGTGATGAGCACGTGGCCAGCCAGTGGATGTCATTTATTGGCCACCCGTTTTCGGCACTGATGATATCCATCCTGATGGCCTTCTACTTTTTGGGAACCAAACTTGGTTTTACCCGCGAAGAGGTGCAGCGGGTGGCAACCAAATCGATGGAACCGGTGGGGATGATCATACTCTTAACGGGCGCAGGTGGTGTTTTTGGTCGTGTGCTTGTAGCAACAGGTGTTGGGGAAGTTCTGGTTGATGTGATGAGCAGTACAAATCTACCCGTTGTTCTCTTTGCTTTCATTGTGGCAACGGTCATCAGGGTGGCACAGGGTTCTGCCACGGTAGCGATGGTAACAGCTGCCGGTTTGATTGCACCAATCATCGAGATGGGAGGTTACTCCCCGCCGCTGATCGGAACCATCGTTATTGCTATTGCTTGCGGTGCAACTGTACTTTCTCATGTGAATGACTCCGGATTCTGGCTGGTGAAAGAGTACATGGGGCTTACCGAAAAGCAGACACTGAAATCGTGGACCATCATGGAGACCATTATCGGGGTAACCGGGGTTACGATTGTGCTCATCATAAGTCTGTTTTTGTGATCGGACGTTTAACGGCGGGATAACATGACATTTAAACTCATTTCAAAATCATGAATACCGGAAAACTTTCATTTGCGGGTATAATTGGTTTTCTGATTCTCTTTTTTTGCATCCTGTTCTTTAAATGAATCCATCCGACAAACACACGATCAACCAAATATCGTGCTGATATTTCTGGACGATGCCGGGTTTGCCGAAACCCGCTATCCAAACCCTAATGTATGCAGGCTTGCAGAAGAGGGGCGAACGTTTTATAACTTTTATGTTCCACAGGCGATTTGTTCTGCATCGAGGGCAGCACTTCTCATCGGTACGTACCCTGAACGGAACAGGCTGTTCGGGGCTCATGGTCCGCGGCAGCACGGATTTAATCCTGAATTTCTAACCATCGGTGAACTGCTGCAGGAACAGGGCTACAAGACGGCATCTTTTGGTAAATGGCACGTAGGTGATCAGCCGGATACAAGCCCTCCCAAACGGGGATTTGATGAGTCAACCGGTATCATGTATTCCAACAATATGTGGACAGATCATCCCGTAAACCCGGATTATTGGGGGCAATGGTCACTTCAGTACCGGGGAAATGGCGAGGTAGTCATTGATTCTGATACCGCAAAACATCAAACAATTTTTACCACTTGGATCACCGAAGACTTAGTCGATTTTATCAACCGTAACAGCAAACACCCGTTCTTTCTCTACGTTCCTCACCCCATGCCGCCTGTGCCGCTGTTTGTAAGCGAAAAGTTCGATGGAGCCTCCGGTACCGGGCTCTATGGAGATGTGATCATGGAGCTGGATTGGTCGGTAAGTGAAATTTTGGATGCTCTGAAACGCAAGGGCATCAAAGAGAACACCATTGTAATCTTTACATCGGATAACGGACACTGGCTAACCTATGGAAATCATTCCTGGCAGACACCTTTTCGCGAGGGAAAAAGTACCTCGTTTGATGGCGGTATTCGCTCACCGCTGATCATTTCCTGGCCTGGCCAAATCGAGGCAAATAGTGTGTCGCATCAAACATTTTTTTCCATTGATTTTCTGCCAACTCTGGCTGAGCTGACCGGCGCTCAACTGCCGCCGTATGAGATTGACGGAAAGAATATTGGGGACATAATTACCGGCCTTAAGGGCGCCGAAAATACACACGAATATTACGCCATTACAAGGGTGAACGAGTTTCAGGGCTTGATAAGCGGGGATGGAAAGAGAAATTGATGTTGCCGCATAACTATATGCATGCAGTCAGCGGTGGCAAAGAGGGCCTTCCAAGAGAGGGAGAGTGGGTTCCTGTGGATACATTGCTCTTTGATTTAGTGCACGACCCCTGCTAGAAACTGAATGTAATAGAACGCTACCCCGAAATTGCACGAAAACTGATTAATCTTTCTGAAGAGCACAAGTCAAAGTTTTTCTCTGATGAATAACAGACTGCTGCGGAGGAAGTTGCATTCATACTATAAAAGTTGTCTTAAATAGTTAACTTGCAATTTAATGTCAGGATGGTTGCAACCACATGCTGTTACTCAAAAATGTAGTGGTTATTTAACTTTAAACATTTCTATCTATGCTTAAATCAATACAAATACTGATAATTAGTGCGTGTTTCCTTCTTAGCGTACCTGCACTTGTT
>SLJB01000313.1 GCA_007135335.1 Balneolaceae bacterium | reverse complement strand
TAATTGAGCTTGCTGATGGAGTTACAGCAAAAACAGTAGATCTGGCAGATGATGGAATCCGAACTATACAGCTGAGCCACTCTTTAGATGATCAAATCCTCGAATCTTATAAGCACACGCCTTTTCCTCCATACATAGAACGCGATGAATCACTGGCCGACCGATATCAAACGGTATTTGCCAAAGATGAAGGCAGTAAAGCAGCACCCACAGCCGGGCTGCATTTTACCCCGCAACTTCTGCAAAGTCTTGATCAGCAGGGTATCAAGAAAAAGGAAGTGACACTTCATGTTGGCCTGGGCACGTTCGCGCCTGTAAAAACCGAAACGATTGAGGAACACAAAATGCACAGCGAGTGGTACAGTATTTCGCAGGAACAAGCTGATGCACTCAATCAATCAAAAAGTATAACAGCCGTGGGTACAACAAGTGTACGAGTTCTTGAGTCCGCGGTCAATCAGCAGGGTAAATTCACGGCCGGATCCGGAGAAACAGACATTTTTATAACCCCCGGTTACGGTTTCAGGTCGGTGGATCATCTGATAACCAATTTTCACCTTCCAAAAAGCACTCTTCTTATGCTGATTTCATCGTTTGCAGGGTATGATGAAACGAAGCGAATCTACCGGCATGCTATCAACCAGAATTATCGCTTCTATTCGTTTGGCGATGCCATGCTGATTTTGTAGCTGTCTGAGGTTCTCAATCACTCTCCGTTTCGTACTGGCTGCGATAAGCTGTAGTAATTTTCTGATTCATGTGACGCTTATAATTTTCATATTCATACACTCGAACCTTAAAGTCAGAATGGTAAGTACCATCATTACAATCTACATGCAGGCGGTTCGGGTCATCTGTTTCCGTAATTACAACCTTGATATTGCCCAGTTTGTACGATTCAACTTCGTTACTCATTAAAATAAATCTTTTTTGTTTTCAACCAGTTTAAAGATACACCTTTTGCAATTAAAGCACTGAATGCTGATTTTAATAGTAACCTCAAACTAATCAACCTCATTTTATGAAACTATCCCCTTATTTGTTGGCTTTATTATTTGTAATAGCATCCTGTGCCGGCAACGATGGTACCGATCTGACGCCGGAACTTCCGGCTGAAAGCACCCACGAACAATTCTTTTCAAACCTCTTTTCACTTTGTGGTGAAACCTTTACAGGCGAATCAACCTACCCTGAAAATTCTGACCATGTATTGGTGGATACCGAGCTGGTAGTAAATATCTCCACATGCACACCTGAAAGAATTGAGGTAATGCTTTTTCGCGATGGTGATACGTGGCACGCAACCTGGATACTTGAGAAGCGTGAAGGCGGGTTACACCTCTATCACGACCATATTGGTGATAAAGAGTATGCTGAAGGAGAAGAGCCGCTCACAGGATATGGCGGTTATGCCGATGATCGCGGCTCAGCCACTCAGCAATATTTCCCGGCCGATCAGCACACGGCAGACATCCTTCCTGAAGCAGCCACAAACGTTTGGATGATGGATATGGATCTGGTAAATGGTGTATTTGTTTACTCTCTTGAGAGGCACAATGAGCCCCGTTTCCGGGCAGAAGTATATCTGAATTAACTCCCGGTTTATAATAAACTCTGCAACTCCTCCGATGTAAAAATCGGAGGGATTCTTTATCTTGTGAGCTGCCGTTTTCTTGCTCCGTTCGAATTCATCACGTAAAGATTCATCTCACCTCTTTCTGATGAAAGATAGGCAATGCGGCTTCCCCTGGGCGACCATGTACCGTAGATTTCATGATGTTCAGATGAAGTAAGCTGCTCCAGTCCGCTGCCATCTGCGTTCATCACATAAAGATCGAAATAGCCATTTCTGTTTGATGAGAATAGGATCTTCTTCCCATCGGGCGACCATGCCGGCGCCATGTCTATTGCCGGAGTCTGTGTTAAGCTCCGAACGTTTTGTCCGTCGGAATCCATCACAAAAACATCAAAAAAGCCAAGCCTGTTTGTTATAAAAGCAATTTTAGTACCATCGGGCGACCATACAGGATCTATATCATATGATGGAGAATTTGTAAGCCGGATCTGATCTGAACCATCTGCATTCATCACATAAATTTCAGGCTGATTATCCCTGTCGGAAACAAACACAATTTTTGAACCATCGGGTGAAAATTTTGGGTGAACATCCGTAGCCATATTATCCGTTATCGGCACCCGGTCTCTACCTTCACGATTCATGCGGTAAATCTCATAATTGCCCTTTTCGCCACGAAAATGTGCCACAATGGTGCGTCCATCAGGCGACCATGAAGGGCGATATCCGTCACGTGCATACGTTTCGTACAAGCCGCGAACTTTATATACAACCGTATCAGGCGGGAAAGGTCCAATCACATTGGGTCGATCGGAATAATAGGCGAGCCAGCGTCCGTTCGGAGACCATGCGGGATATAAGTCATTAGCCGGATGGGAAGATACAACCATTTGCTCACCTGTCCAGATGTCAATAGTATGAATGTTATAATTGCCGGTATAAGCTGCTGAAAATGCAATAATCTGGCCATTTGGTGCCCAGGAGGGGCCGCTGTGAAGGCTCATGGGCGTGTAGGTTTGGGCAGTTAATAACCCGGGCGCAAAAAGCACGACAGTGAAGAAAGCAAAAAGCTTTCTAATAATCCTTTGAAGCGATATTGACCTTGAAAAAATCATAACTGAATAATCAGGAAAATTGCTTGTTCTATACTCTCATTCTACTAATAAGGAGATTATCAATCAATTATTGCGGATTTAATTCTGTTGATTCAGATCATTTTTCTAATTGAATAACCGGAAAATACAGTTTCAATCGATGCCTTACTCTTTTTCAGTTGTTTAAAACAAAAAAATTAAAGATATAGAAAGACGTTACGGCTAAACCGACCCTTTTACTCTTTATGGCAGATCAAATCATAAACGACAATACAGCAGAAAAGGAAATTGAAAACCCTGAAAGCGGGGAAAGAAAAAAATACGGGACATTTGCGGGGGTATTTGTCCCAACCCTCCTCACTATTCTTGGGGTGATTCTATTTCTGAGGCAAGGTTGGGTAGTAGGTAATGCCGGTTTACTTGGCGGTATAGGAATCGTTCTTATCGCTTTTCTTATCGTAACATTTACTGCGCTCTCCATGTCCTGTATCACTACAAATATCAGGATCCGGGCTGGCGGAGCGTACTCCATTATATCCCAGTCTCTGGGTCTGGAAGTTGGCGGCAGTGTAGGCATCCCCCTATATCTGGCTCAATCATTTGCCATAACGCTCTATATTTTTGGTTTCAGGGAGGGGTGGCTCTATATATTCCCTGATCACCCGGCGCTGCTTGTGGACCTTACTGTGTTTGGTGTTCTCTTTTTAGTTGCATTTGTAAGTGCAAGTCTTGCATTCAGAATACAATATCTTATTCTTGCCGTTATTATTGCTGCATTACTATCGGTTGCTGGAAGTGTCTTTACCGGTGCCATGGTACATGAAATTAATTGGATTGGTGAATTCCCCGGTGCACCCGAAGACGGTTTTCCGGGTGTGAGTTTATGGGTGGTATTTGCCGTATTCTTCCCCGCAGCTACGGGGATTATGGCAGGTGCAAATATGTCGGGCGAACTGAAAAACCCCAGGCGAAGTATTCCTCTCGGAACAATGTCTGCCATCCTGATCAGCTTTGTAATATATATCGCGGCCGCTTTTTGGCTTTCACGGGTGGCAACCCCGGAAGAGCTGCTCACCAATTACAACATAATGATTGATAAAGCACTTTGGGGCCCTGCTGTACTAGCAGGGTTGCTGGGTGCCACATTCTCATCTGCACTTGCTTCTATTGTGGGTGCTCCCCGTATTTTACAGGCCTTAGGAGATCACAAAATTTTTCCGGGTGGTGATCTATTTTCAAAGCTTTCCAAAACCGGTGAACCCAGAAATGCCATTATACTTACCGGTTCTATTGTGCTCGCAACTTTAATGCTGCGAGACCTCAATACCATTGCTCCTCTCATTACCATGTTTTTTCTGATTACCTATATGATGATCAATCTCGTGGTCTTTATTGAACAGAGGATGGATATGATCAGCTTTCGGCCTACCTTTCCTGTGCCCAAATTTGTGCCTGCCCTCGGTACACTTGGATGTTTATTTACCATGTTTATCATCAATCCAATGTTGGGACTGGTGGCCATTGGCGTGGTACTTGCCGCGTATCTGTATCTAACCAATCGCAAGCTGAACATTCCCTACGGAGATATGCGCAGCGGCTTGTTTGTGTCTCTTGCTGAATGGGCTGCCAAGAGGGTGTCACTGCTCCCTGAAAATAATGAGCGTGCCTGGAAAGCCAATCTGCTCGTGCCCGTAAGGAGTGCACGCGAATTGCGGGGCAGCTTTAGCTTGATACGAAGCCTTGTATTCCCAAGGGGCTCGGTTAGACTGGTGGGTATCGCTTCCGAAAATAACAAAGAACCCCTGCGGGATTCGCTCATCAATTTATCAGCATCTTTTCTGAAGGAGAATATCTATACCCGCTGGTCTGTCATTGAATCTGAAAATTATACAGATTCGGTACTAAGCTCACTCCAGACTCTACAGGGAACCTTCTTCAGGCCCAATATCCTTTTTCTTCGCCTTCCGTCGAGTAAACAAGATGACGAAGAAATTCATACCATACTAAACAAAGCGAGAGCTAACCGCATGGGAATTCAGCTTTATGTGGAAGATACCGTTGCTAACCTTGGGCGAAGTGCATCCATCAATGTTTGGCTTCGGGAAAAAAGCCCGCACTGGGATATCAGTATGGATCTCGGTAACGTAGATCTGGCACTCCTTTCTGCCTATAAACTAAGAATGAACTGGAAAGCTGATTTGAGGGTCATAACAGTTGTTGATAAGGATGAAGTTGAAAATGCTTACAAATATCTTGAAAATCTTTTAAGTGTTGCCAGACTAAAGGGAGCTACTCCTCATGTTGAAATCGGATCCTTCAAAGATGCTTTGCAAAGTGCCCCTCAGGCTGATGTTGATTTTTTCGGCCTTCCGGAAGATCCTGATTTGGATGAGTTCCGCTCTTATGTTGAATTCACAAAATCTGCCTGTGTATTTGTTGCAGACTCCGGAAACGAAAATATATTGGCCTAATTTATTCTATAAAATGTACATACAACTATCTATGTTTAAAAAGTCTCTCTCGTTTTTTTTAATCTTATTTCTATTCGCTGCAAAGACTGCAACTGCTCAACAAAATTGCAGTACTCATGAGGATATTCTGGTGCAGTTACTTCACGATTTTCTCGCCGGCGCCTCTGTGAATGATTATGATATGCATGATCGGTTTTGGGCTGATGACCTGATCTACACGGGTTCTAATGGAGAGCGAATATTTAAAAGTGATATTATGTCGGGCCTGAGCCGGGGAGCAGCACAACTACCGGATGAACCGCTAACCATTTACACCGCTGAAGATGTGCAGGTAAAGATCTATGAACATGCCGCAGTTGTAGCTTTCAGGCTGGTTGCCGAGATACCTCTTGAATCCGGTGAGATAGATATTCTGAACTTTTACAACACCGGCACATTTATCTTAAGAGACGGAAAATGGCGGGCAGTGGCCTGGCAAGCTACCCGAACGGAAGTTCAAAACACTTCTGATTTTTAGCAATAGTTTAATCTACGGTTAAAAAGACACTCTCTACTCTTGTTTTGATTCGGGCCTGAAGGATGACAGCAGATCTCCCATCAGAATGTACATACCCGGTAAAATGATCAATGTAAGAAGTGTTCCCACAATCAACCCGCCAATAACCGTTACGGCCAGTGGCTGAAGAATTTCGGAGCCTTCACCCAGCCCGATGGCCAGGGGCAGCATGCCAAAAATAGTGGTAAGGGTTGTCATAATGATCGGCCTGAACCTTACCCTGCCTGCTTCTGCAATTGCCTCTCCGGTGGTGTGATTTTCTGTTTTTCGATAATTCTCGGCAAACTCAACCAGCAGGATTGCGTTATTTACAACGATCCCAACCAAAAAGACAACACCAAGCAATACTGACGCACTCAACGGCAGCCCCGTAATCCAGAGTGCAGCGGCAACCCCAATCAAAGCAAATGGCAGGGATGAAATAATCACAAGCGGGCTGAACAGTTTTTCGTATTGCACAGCCATAACCACAAAAACAAAAAAGATCGCAAGTATTATGGCAAGTTGCAGCGAACGGCCCGATTCTTCAATTGCTTCCTGTTCACCGGCATATACCAGGCTGTAACCATCCGGCATTTCAAAGCCACGCATCGCTTCCCGTACCCGATCGCCCACCTCACCCACAGTGGCTTCATTCAGGTTTACCGTAATATTTACCCAGGCTACCCGAATCTGATTGTATCTCTCTATATGAGCGGGGGCAGTTGCTTCTTCAAACAATACAAGACTGCCGAGCGGTACGAAATTTCCGGCTGCATTCATCATTGGGATTTGCTGCAAACCTTCCACAGTTCCCGTTACTTCTCGCGAATACCGTATCCGTACGTTATACTCAAAGCCCCCTTCCACGTAGCGGGTGGGCACCACGCCCTCAACGGCTCCAAACAAGAACGTTGCTACTTCATCCGAATTGATCTGAAACTGTCTGGCACGCTCTTCATCCACTTTAATGAGCATTTGCGGCACCCGTTCATCCCGGCCAATCTGAATGTTTCCAATTCCATTGATATCCTCAAGCCTGCGTAGGGCTTCTCTTGCAAGATCTTCGAGATTATCTAAATCCTGCCCCACCATTCCAACAGCAATGTCAGTTCCCACAAGACTTGTCTGAAGGCCTTCAATTCTGGGTCCGCGTACCCGGCTCTGAACAAACGGCAGCCCAAGAGCACGTACATTTCGGTTAAATTCAGCAACCCACTGTTCTGCTTCATATCCGCTTCGTTCTGAATGCGGCACTAGTTGCACCACTCCGTCTATCATGCCTCCTCGAACTGAAATTTGCCCGCCTCTGAAGTAGCCGCCAACCGTCATATAGTGAGTATCCACATGCGGCATCTCTTCAATTGCTTCACGAAGCAATTCGGCAACTTCATTGGTAGGTTCGATGGAAGTACCTGATGGCAAAGTGAATCGAAACGTGATACGCCCGTCATCAACCGATGGCAGAAATTCCGTACCAAGCCCGCGAATCAGCCATATACTTCCGGCCAGCAGCAATAGTGCTGAAACAATAAGTATCCATTTTCTTTTAAGTGTTTTAATGAGCAGCCTGTGATAACCGTTTCTTGTCCGCTCAAATCCTGAATTAAATTTCCGTATAAGAAATGTACCTGACAGCCCCCGGTCGTGTGAACTGTTTTTAAACATGGCCATTAATGCCGGTACAAGTGTGATGGCAGCCAGAAGCGATGCAAGAATAGCAAACGCAATGGTAAAAATCAGTTCTCTGAAAAGCAGGGCAGCGAGACCTGTAATCAGCAGGAATGGCAAAACTGCGGCAAGGTTGGTCATGGTTCCCGCAACCACAGCTGATAGAACCTCCCCGGATCCATCATGAGCTGCTTTTTTCGGGTTTTTACCAAGCTCTGTTTGATGGCGAAAAATATTCTCGATCATCACAATGGCGTTATCAATCAGCAAACCGACGCCCAGTGCAAGTCCGCCGAGGCTCATGATGTTGAGGGTTAGCCCGCCGGCATTCATCAGAACAAATGTGGCAATAATGGCAATGGGTATCATCAGTGCAATGATCAGAGAGCGCCGGATACTCCCCAGGAACAGCAGAATCACAATCATGGCCAGTAACCCCCCAAGTATGGCCGCCATGGTTACGGATCGGATTGATGAAGTGATAAAAAAGGAGTCATCACGGATTACCTCGATTTCGTAATCTGCTGTGATATATCCGGAATCGCGAAGTTCATCTAGTCGGGATTGAATATTTTCAATAACAGCAACGGTATTAGCCTGCGGCTGTTTCATGATGGAAACCTGCACCGATTCGTTTGCACCCAAATAGGCAAACAGGCGCTGTTCACGATGGCTGTCTGTTACCATCGCAATGTCGGAAAGTCGAACAGTTCGTTCGGTAAGCGGAACGGGGATCAGCGTATTGGCCACATCAGCACCCGACCGGTAACGGGTTTCGGTTCGCGCCATTACATCATATTCGTAAGATGTAATATTGCCAATGGTCTGATCGATATTTCGCCCTGCAAGAACATCAGCAATCTGGCTGATGCTCATGTTATACGATTGCAGCCGTTCGGGGTCTGCAAGAACTTCAATTTCGCGCTCTCTACCACCACCCAAATCTATGGTACCCACACCGGGAATGGATGAGAGTTGCGGCAACAGGCGCTGATCCACCCACTCTCGCACTTCAATCGGAGATCGAACCGGCGAAGAGATGGCGAGCTCATAAACGGGGTTTTGGGAGGGATCCATTTTCATGATGCGCGGCGGGTCGATGCCATCGGGAAGCTCTGTACGTGCACGCTCAAGCTGTCGCGCGGCATCCTGAAGGGCAATATCAATATCGGTATCAAAATCAAAATACATTTCGATGTAGCTCCTCCCCTCTGATGCACGGCCATGTATTTCCCTCAGATTTTCGGTGGCTGAAAGATTCCTTTCGAGCGGACGTGTAATCTGCTCTTCAATAATTTCAGGTGTTACACCAGGGAAATTCACCACCACACGAATGTGAGGATAATCGATCATCGGCATCAGATCTACCGCCAGCCTGCCTGCAAAGAGAATTCCCAAAACAATAACAACGGATGTGATGGCGATGGTACTGACCGGGCGCCGGATTGACCAGGATGAGATTCCCCTCTGTTCTCTATCAGAAGGTGTTGAATTTTCACTTCTTTGCGTATCTGCTTCCATACCCGCCCTCAGTTTCTGAATCCGTGGCGGCGGAATGTTCCCACAACGCGAACCTCTGTTCCGTCGCCCAGTGCATCGAGATTGGCCGCAGCCACTTTTGCTCCTGTAACTAATCCTTCCCTTATTTCTGCATATCCATCCCGCTGCACACCGACCTCCACAGGTGTGAGACTTACTGAATTCTCATCCTCATTCAGAACAAATAGAACGGTTTGTCCTTCCCGTTCGGCAACGGCTTCTGAAGGCACCGAGATTACTTCGCGCCGTTCATCAGCGGCAAAACGAACCCTTGCAAGGTATCCCGGCCGAACCACGGGTTTATCCTCATCCTGCAGCAGCTCCACCTCAACCGTAAATAATCTGGAAGCCACATCAACGCTCGGGAATATTCTTCTGATACTCCCCCTGAATGTTCTGCCGGGGTAAACATCCAGATTAACATCCACGACCTGCCCCTCCTCGAGTCCGGTCAGGTTCATTTCTGAAACACCGGGCCGTATCACCAGAAGGCTCATATCAGTAACGGTAAACATACGCTCATTCACGGATACGTTATTTCCCACTTCAACAAGCCGGGCAGTAACCACGCCATTCATGGGCGACCGTACTGTGCCAAAATCAATGGCCAGTTGCAGCCTTTCCACATCACTTTCGGCCTGTTCGAGGTTGCGTTCTGCAGTAAGAAGTTCAGCGCGCGTTGCCGCTTCTGATTCGTATAAGATCTCTGTCCGTTCAAAAACATCTTTAAGCTCCCGAAGAGCGGCCTGTGATCTTCTGAGATCTATCTGCTGCTGCCGCACATCCAATCGCGCCAGCACATCCCCATGAGTTACGGCTTGTCCCTCTTCGTAGTGAACCTCCTCCACAAGGCCGGACAATCGCGAAGCCACATAAGAGCGCTTATATGCAACCACCTCAGAAGAAACGGTAAATGCTTCTGACAAATCCCTTGTTTGGGCTTCTGCTGCCGTAATTGATGTTGCACTGCTTGTGGCTGATGATTCTTCGGAGGAATTACATGAGATAAGAGATAAAAGTGATATTGTAGTTGAGATTATTAATATTACAATTCGACGAGGTGCCATTATTCAGCGATAAGTTTAATAATTCAGCTTGATCATATTCCCATAATACAGAACTCTGTATTACATGTTTGACGATTAGTTTATCTATTCGTTTGATCTTATTTATATGAATGTAAATCAACTTTAGCTTGAAGCAAACTTTATGACTTGATTTTTCATGATTTAATATGGAAGCTGCTATCAATAATTGAATAGTTAATGAATTCACCAAATAGAATTGTGACCCTTGTACCATCCCTCACGGAACTGCTGTTTGATCTTGGACTTGGTCATCGCATAGTCGGGCGAACCCGTTTCTGCATTCATCCACAAGAACAAGTAGATAAAGTGCCGATTATTGGTGGTACAAAAAATCCAAATCTTGATAAAATTCGAGTGCTGAATCCAGATCTGATTATAGTCAACAAAGAGGAGAACCGGCAGGAAGATGTGGAAGATTTAAAAAAAGATTTCAATGTGATGGTAACTGAAATCAATACCATTGATGAGGCGCTGTTTGCCATTCACGACATCGGTTGGAGATGCGGTGTTCAGGAAATGGCGAAGGAGCTGATCAGCAATGTACAGAATTTGATGAAGGGCGTACCAAAAGAGCCAAAGATGACAGCCGCTTACTTTATCTGGCGCGACCCCTGGATGAGCGTAGGCCGTGACACCTATATTCACTCCGTATTGGATCACTGGAAATTTGAAAATGTGTATGCAGATGAAATCCGCTATCCCAAAACCACCCTGCACGAACTATCATTAAAAAAACCGGAGGTAATTTTTTTGAGCAGTGAACCCTATCCATTCAAAGAAAAACATATCAAAGAGGTGAGTGATGCCTGCCCCGGCTCAAATGTGGTTCAGGTAAATGGCGAATGGTTTAGCTGGTACGGTTCACGAATGGTTCATGCATTCAAAAATCTGAACATTTTCAGAAGGGCTATTTCATAAATCTCAAATTCAACACAATTCAAATTTTCAATAAACCGCGGAATCCTCTTGAGCCATAATAAGACTGCGCTCCATTGTGATAAACAAACACCTGCCCATATCGCCTATCGCAAAATAGAGCCCCGCCGAGGTTTCTGATCTCTGGCGGAGTTTTAACCCAGCTCGAGGTTTTGAGATCGAAATTGCCAAGCTTTTGAAGCTGCCTGTACTCCTCTTCCGTCAATATCTCAATTCCCGTCTCTTCTGCCATATCAATAGCACTGTTCCGGGGCTTATGCTCCTTCCTTGATTCAAGTCCGGCCCTATCATAACAAACACTTCTGCGCCCTGCCGGGCTTTCCGCTGAACAATCAAAAAATATGAACTCCATGGTTTCAGAATCAAACCCAACAACATCCGGTTCACCGCCGGTTTTTTCCATCTCATACAGCGACCACTGTTTTCCGGAGTTCAGTTCCAGCTTATATTGTATATGCAACCATTCAAGATTTTTGTGCCGAAT
>SLJB01000007.1 GCA_007135335.1 Balneolaceae bacterium | reverse complement strand
TTCCAGTCCATCCTGAATAATTTGCTCTGGAAAAATCAGGTGCCACTCAGCAGCCCTTGCAGCATCTACAGCGAGATAGGCTGCAGCCCTGTGATCCGCTTTGTGCCATCTTTGGTATCGGTATCCCGGCTCAAAAGCAATGAGTACATCAGGCTGGAGTTTACGATACCATTTAACAAGCCGTCTTACCACATCTTCCGGGTTGGCAAACTCAACCATACCATCTGTATATCCAAGATTGATATAGTTTTCTGCAGGAATCCCAATATGAGACATTGCAGTTAACTGCTCATGCCGGCGAATTTTCTCCAACCGCTGCCGTGTCATACTTCGGTCCCTCGTTCCAACATTTCCTGCTGTTAATAAAAGTATATATACATCGTTTCCATTTTCTTGCAACATTGCCAGAGTACCATGCCTTCCTGCATCATCATCGGGGTGGGCACCCACCAATAAAATTGTTTTGCCTGTCCACTGTTCTATGGGAACTTCCGGTTGTGCCATTATTTGGTATGGCAATAGAAATATCAGTGATATAAAGAGTGATTTTTTCATGATCTGTGCTTTTTTAATAAGAGAAATTTGGAGCACTCAGAAGTTTTAGAAGTGCCGGTTGTGATCTGAGACACTTTTATGCAGAGTAACCCCTACACACATTCAAAAAAAATTAAACCTGAACTTATAATGGATAAAAAAACATTGCAGGCTACATTTCAAGGCGCTCTCTCAGAAACTTTAGTGACTTACCCATCTGATTTTCTACTGTTTTTCTGGCAATTTTCATAACATCAGCAATCTCAGAATACGACAGTCCATGTTTTCGGTAGAGTATAAAGATGGCTCTGCGCTTTTCCGGCAGTTCCTCAACCAGTTTCCAGATTTTTTGGGAAAGTTCATCCTTGTTGAAGTCTTCACGTTTTACTGATTCATTTAACTCCTGTTGCTTTCTCAATCTCTCTTCAAGTCTGTTTTTCTGTTTTTTTTCCTGAATAAAATTTAATGACTGGTTACGCACAGCCATAAAGAGGTATGCTTTTAGAGATTGAGTAATAATAAAATTCTCTCGGTTATCCCAAACTTTAATAAACACTTCCTGAACCACATCACGCGCAATATCGAGTGATTTTACATACCCGTTTGAAAATACACACAATCGTGAGTAGTATTGATGAAACAGTATTTCAAATGCAGCCTGATCACCCGATCTGATTCGATCTGCTAAATCAAAATCACTGTTTGAATTCTTATTAATCAAATTTTACGGATTCATTTCTTTAAGCAAATTTTCTCCGATCAATAGATATAGCGAGTAATGACATACAGGTACACAAAACCTACATGAAAAATCTTAAAAACTATGAACAACTTAATTACAGAATAGCGTAGCGGTAATAAACATTTTAAGACGTTCAACCGCAATACATTTTTAATACGGGCTCATATTAAATTCTAACCCGTCAACCTGAAAGCAACTATTGAGGATCATTTGTTTTATATCGGTCTGTTTATGAGTTCGATATCTTCCATTTCGTAAAACCTTCAATAGAATCGTATTCAGCAAGGCCAAGTTTGTCATAAGTTTTTGCGGTTTGAATAGTGCGTTCATCTGCAATCATCCAGAATTCGCGGCTCATGCTGCCGGGATATTTTGGCTGATCTTTTTGTGAGGCATGTTTGAAAATTGCCCTTCGCTTTTTCAGCCTTTCTCCGGGACTCAGCGGTACAGCCATATCTATATCACTTACATCCCAGTCCTGCCATACCCCGCGATAAAGCCACACATTGCACTCTTTAGCCCAGGACTCATTCTGAAATTTATGGAGTGTTTTTCTTATTGCATCCCAACATATCCGGTGTGTTCCATGAGGATCAGACAGATCCCCCGCAGCGTAAATTTGATGCGGCTGTACTTTTTGAATTAACTCTTCAATCAGTTTGTAATCTTTATCGGTTAAATCATCCTTCTTTGCTCTGCCTGTTTCATAGAACGGCATATTTAAAAAGTGAATATTACTGTCGGGGATTCCGGAATATCTGCAAGCGGCCTTCGCTTCTACCTGCCTGATATTTGTCTTAATACTCAGCATCAGTTCAGAATCAATTCCCCCCGGTTCCTTTCGGTTAACAGAATTCAGCAGACTACTGTACAACTTTTTCTCATCTGGGTGACTACTGTACTGAGAAACAAAATCTGCATAACGCAAAGCTTCATCATCATAAACAGATAAATTTCCGGATGTTTGATAGGCTACATGAACTTCATGATTGTGCTCAGCCAGCCTCATCATTGTTCCGCCCATGGAGATAACATCATCATCGGGGTGAGGGGAGAAAATAAGCACTTTTTTGGGATAGGGAAGCGCACGTTCAGGGCGGTTACTGTCATCCGCATTTGGTTTACCGCCCGGCCACCCGGTAATGGTATGCTGTAATTGATTAAATACCCGAATATTGACATTATATGCCGGGCCATGATCCGTTACAATATCACTCATTCCGTTGTGATTGTAATCTTTATCAGTGAGCTTAAGTACAGGTTTACCCATCTGTAAACTTAACCATGTTACTGCTTTACGGATGGATTTATCATCCCATTTCACGGGCCCTACAAGCCATGGTGTTTTTCGCCGGGTCAGTTCTGAGGCCGCCGCTTCATCAAGTACAAAGAGTGTATTTTCATGTTCCTGAAGAAATGTAGCCGGTATCTGATCTGTTATCTCACCTTCTACAGTTCGCTTAATGATATCAGCTTTTGCCTCACCCCAAGCCATCAGATAGATTTTTTTTGACTTAAGAATTGTACCCACGCCCATTGTGATGGCACGTCTTGGCACCTGTTCTTCACCAAAGAATGCAGCGGCGGCATCTGCTCTTGTTAATTCATCAAGTGTAACGAGCCGCGTACGAGTTTTCTTTAATGATCCGGGTTCATTAAATCCAACATGCCCGGTTCTGCCTATTCCAAGCAGCTGAACATCAAGCCCTCCGGCCTCTTCTATTTTTCGTTCAAATTCAGCACAGTAGTCCTGAACATTTTCGCGTTTCAGGGTACCGTCAGGTATGTGTACATTTTCCGGTGGAATATCAATATGATCAAACAGATATTCATTCATGAACCGAACGTAACTCTGTAACTCTTCGGGCTGCATGGGGTAATATTCGTCTAAATTAAACGTGATTACACGCTTAAAACTCAACCCATCTTCCTTATGAAGCCGAACCAATTCGCGGTAAACTCTGACCGGAGTAGACCCGGTAGCCAATCCCAGAACGGTGTTCTGACCAATCTGATTTCTGGCATGTATTAAATTTGCAATATCAGCAGCTACAACTAAAGAGGCATCTAAAGCATCATGAAATATTATGGTATCAACTTTTTCAAAAATTTTCTGCCCAAGATGATCAAATGTATTTTCCATAATCTGTAATCTATAAAGTAATTAACCGGGATATGTTCTGTTCAGAATAATAATAAGAACCATTCCGGTTAAAAAGTCTAAACATATACAATTAATCCCTGACCCGAATTTTAAACAGAGCGTATAATCAATTCACAATATTTAACGAATACACCCCCCAAATAAATCCGGGAAATTACTCGATTGGAATTGCAATCTGACCGGGATAGTTGCTATATTTAAATCTTAAAAAAAGCCCGAGTGGCGGAATTGGTAGACGCGTGCGCTTCAGGTGCGTATGTCCTTACGGACGTGGAGGTTCAAGTCCTCTCTCGGGTACAATTAGCCTTGTAAAACATTGTTTTTACAAGGCTTTTTTGTTGCAAACAATACATCTTCAGGCTTGCATCTGCACAGTAAATCTAATTAGCAAGATCGAAATTCAGAATATTGTATAAGATATCCCCGTCGGCTGTGTCAAAATCCAAACCGAGAATATATGCAACGGTGGGAGCTATCGAGCGGATGTCAACCTCATCCAATACTACCCCTCTGTTAATGCCATTTCCGGATGCTATAAAAGTACCATTCATCTGTTTAAATGAATTCAAGAAACCGTGGTGCCCTAACGAAAACCCATAATCTGCACTCCGTACAATTTCATCTGTACCTTCGATTGAATTGTTGAACGCATATCCTGGAAAGGATGCAAGCGCAAGCTGCCCCGTTTGGTTACATGATGAGGGATCCGGCAGCCCATATAGATGGTACTCTTCCTGTCTTATAATCTTGTAAACGCCTTCCATATTCTTAAAAATATTCTCAGCTATTTCAAGGGCTTCTGTATCATCAGGGTCATTAAGGTATATAAAAGATATACCGCCATTCGAAATAGCCTGAACTCTTCCATCTATTATCCTGCCTTCAACTATATTTAGCAGATTATGATTTGCAAGAGCAACATTTGGCAGAATTGAATTGGGTGTATTCGTAAAGCCATGATCAGTAGTAATAAATATATTTGTACTTTCGAGTTCTCCTGTGTTTTCGAGCTTTAAAAGAATCTGATTGATTTGATAATCTATAAGTTGTAATGCTGTAAATCCGGCATCAGAACCAACTCCATTCCTGTGATGTGAACTATCAACATTCAAAAAATGCAGTAACAAGAGATTCGGCATCCTGTTTTCGATAATATGGAGAGCGGATTGGAGCCACACTTCATCTCTGCCGGAGCTGCTATGTTTCCAAAGAGCAAATGTGGTCATATCCTCAAGTATACCTAAATCGTATAATTCCCATCGCAGTTCATCAGTCATATTTCCTACATTATCCGGCACGTCAGGAAAACTATCATGCAACGTGCCTGCATTTCGTGTAGCCGGCCAGTTAATCTCAGCTGTTGTTAATCCCGCTTCAAACGCTGCGTCATATATCGTAGGAACAGTTACCAATTCAGACTTATCTTTAGCAGAGTTCATCCGAACAGGCAACCCTCCATTGGTGTACTCAACTTTTCCATTAAATATTACACAATGTTTTTCAGGATGAACACCCGTTACTATTGATGTATGATTTGCCCATGTTAGCGTCGGGTTTGAAGGTACCATTGCACGAGCCCATGCTCCATTTAGTGCCATTGTACGAATTACGGGTATATGAGCTTTGATATCCCATAGCAGATCAGCCGGGAAGCCATCAATGCTTATAATAATGACATTCTGGTCTGGTGATAATTCATTTCTATTTTCATTATCATTAGCAAAAAGCGGGCTTATTAAAAAGGGGAAAAGTAAAAGTGATAGTAATACAATTCTTATCATTCGCTTTAAGACCAATTCAAATTTTTTCTATAAAAAAGTGCGCCCATAGTGTAGATTCGAATAATTAATTGTGGAATTCAGGTACAAGCCGGTGTTTCGTTGCCTGTTCATAAGCATACGCAACTTCAAGCAGTACGGCTTCGCTCCAGGCGCGGCCAAAGATAGAGACTCCAACCGGCATACCATCCAGGTTGCCCATAGGCAGTGTGATTATTGGATAGCCAGATCGGGCTGACGGAGAACTTGAACTCAGCCTGAAATTATCTCCCATTATCGGGTCGGTTTTCCATGCCGGTGAACCTGTTGGCGATATAATTGCATCGAGATTGTGCTCATCCATAACGAGATCAATACCCTCTTCCCTGCTGTGTGTAAGCATATTTTCGAGCGCTGTTACGTACTCTTCAGAATCGAGTCCCTCCTTTTCAGCCGCCTGAAAGATCAGGTTGCGATCAAATTTTTCTGTTTCAACTGAAAATTCACGTGTTTTTTCTGCAAGTTCTTCAATGCTTCTTATTGGCGCGTCATCACCAAGAGATTCAAAATATTTGTTCAGCCCGTCTTTGAATTCGTAGAGTAGAACCTGAAACGCATCTCCTCCGATATTTCGCGTACCAATTTGATCGATCTCTATAATTTCTGCACCTGCATTTTCAAAATCTCTGATCGTTTGTTTCATCAGAGAATCCACACGAAAATGATTGCCCATCGGGGCTGTGTAGAAACCAATTCGTTTGCCCTCAAGCCCATTCTCGTTTAAAAATTGAGTATAATCTTCATGAATATGGGCATCTGAAAGTAGTGTCATTTCATCAGTCTCGTCAACTCCTGCTAATGCTCCAAGCAGTATAGCGGCATCGCGTACGGTTCGAACCATTGGCCCTGCGCTATCAGTGGTGTAACTTATTGGAATGATACCGGTCCGGCTCCAGAGGCCAACTGTTGGCTTCATACCTACAATTCCATTCGCATTAGAAGGACACACAATGGACCCGTTGGTCTCAGTTCCGATGGTAATTACTGAAAGATTTGCGGAAGCCGCCACACCTGAACCGGAACTGGATCCGCATGGATTTCTTGATATTTCGTATGGGTTGTTAACCTGTCCGCCCAATCCGCTCCAGCCGCTTGATGAAAAACTGCTGTGAAAATTTGCCCACTCACTAAGATTTGTTTTTCCCAGAATAATGGCACCCTGCTCGCGCAGAAGTTTTACAATATGCGCATCATCCAATGGAACAGATCCCTCTAAAAATCGGGATCCGGCAGTTGTGGGCATATCTTTTGTATCGATATTATCTTTTATGAGAATTGGAACTCCATGAAGAGATCCCCTTTTGTTACCCTCCCGCAGCTCTTTGTCAAGTTCAGCGGCTAAATCAAGTGCTTCAGCATTGAGTGTGAGAATGGAATTTAAACCCGGTCCGTTTTTGTCAATCTCATCAATTCGCTGCAAATATGCACGGGTAACCTGCTGAACTGTAAAATCACCGTTATCATAACCGGCCTGCAACTCCTCTATAGTAATCTCTTCAAGTGAAAAAAGTTCAAATAGCGATTCGTTTTGGGGATCTGTGCAGGAAAGTAATATGAAACACAACGTAAACAGAAGAGGCACTGATTTTTTCATGAGATTTTTTAAGTGGGTTGCTAGTAAGAGTTGAGCTGTATCTAAGTAATGACTGGCAATTATCAATCTGCTTCATGGGTTCTGCGTTCTTCATCGATTAACCACTGCCTGAAACTTTCGCGATTATAGTTAATATATGTATCTGATGTTACCCAAACACTATCCGGTTTTACAGTTGCGAGAGGGCGTACCAGACTGAGACCATCCTGAGAGCCAATAACGAATAATATGGTACCGCCTTCAAAGTGTCCTGCAGGTGCTTCTGATCTTTCAGCTGTCAAATAATAAGCTGTTTCGAACTCCACAAATACCTGCTCAATATACTCCGATTCATCCAGGCTTCTTTCAATCGGAAATATAGTTCTGAACAACACACCGAAAATTGCAAAAGCAAGCAATAATCCGACTGACCAAACAAGTATCAGTCTAAACCCTTTATTGCCCTTTTGCCCTGTCATCTTAGTCATTTGCTAAATACTGAACTTAAAATTGTAGTTATCTGTGAGAAAATAACTTTGAAACTATTCAACTGAAAATTAAAAAACATAAAAAAAAGCCCTGTCGTTAAACAGGGCTTTTAGCTCATAACTCAACATTTGAAAAATCAGATTGCACTATCCAATTTCTCGTAATCGTACCCATCTGCTTTACTCATTTCTTGTGCAGTAAGCGTAAGCAGAATTCCGTAGATAACTTTTGAACTCACGTCAGCAACGGTGTAAGTGATATGCCGTGCAACAACTGCTGTTTCTGAAAGTGCCGGCTCAAGTCCTAAGCTGAACAGGTATGGCATTAAATATGCACCGGGATAGAGCATCCATGAGAACAGGAACAGAGTCCAGATGGTACCCAGATATTTTTGCGCTTTGGGTGGCGCTCCTTCTTTACCTTCTGATATTACTCTTTTCATCAAAATCAGAATGTGTACAAAGAATACAGTTGAAATGAAGCCCCATACGAGAAATAGAGTTGGGCTTGTTACTTCATAAAACTGGCCAACGTATCCGGTTAAAATCATGGCAGTTCCTGAGAACCAGAAACCATTCCTGATTTTACTGAAGTCGCTTTTTGTAAGTGTAACTACAAAAAGTATTTGAAAGAGCAACATCGGCACATCGATAAGCCAGTTTAGGTATCGATAACCGTTATTAAACAGGTCGGTAGAGCTGCCGAGTACATAGCGGGCTGTTTCGGTGTCGTAAGTCATAGCTCCTGTCCAGTTCTGCTGTTGTACGAGCAGAAGTAAAAATGCAGAGACCATAACAACTACCGATAGTACCGATGATATTCGATATTTCGGAGCCACTGTTTTAAGTGTAAGAACAAAATATAGCAATCCGGCGAGCATGATAGCATAACCCAGGGTAAGTACGTGAGCTGACATCTGGTAGGCCATTTCTGTGAAACCAGAGTCGAGTGCTACGTAATTCTCAAAGGTTGCATTCCCTAAAGAACTAATTAGATCCATTGTATTAAGTGGTTTGTTTAAGGTTGGATACTCAGAAGTTTGAGCATCGAATTAACTCTTAAACGCACTCTTGAATTACAGAGTTCAATATGGATACCACCTCATACTATTCCCATTAGCAGATTGAAGGGCAATCTTTTAACGTGGTATTAATAGCAAAATGTGAGTTCAGACAAAAACTATTTTTCTTAAATTTCCAAAAAATAGTGAAAATTTGAGAGTGAAGAACCGTAAGCGCTTTTAATCCTTTTAAGAGAGGTGATAACTGCCTTAACTGTTCCCCAAAAGTAAGCAACGTTGTTTAAGTTTACCGTTGGATAATCTTTTGTACAAAGTTTGGAAGAGCAAATGATCCGCTGTGAACATCTGCATTGTAATACTTCAGATGTGATGTAATACGATCAGATTGTTTGATCTTGGCAGATACTTCAGAACTAAGCGGGTTAATTTTCTTTGATGCACAAGCCATTGACCACATTCCTGCAGGATAGAGAGGAATAAAGCTCAGATACATTTTTGAGATTGGAAACAGATCTTCAAGTGCATAAAACACCTTTTTCATGCTGGGGTAATAGGACTCCACCCAGGGACTTTCAGTTTGTGCAGTCAGAACTCCATCTTCTGTTAAAGCATGTAAACAAAATTGGTAGAAATCTTTTTCAAAAAGTCCCTCTGCCGGCCCTACGGGATCAGAACCATCAATAATGATCACGTTGTAGGGCGTTTCAACATTTTTCACAAAGGCTATGCCATCTTCGTAGAGCACCTTTAGTTTTGGATTTGAAAAATCACCCACGTCCGGAAAATGGAGTTTGGAAGCATCCACTACAGTTTTATCAATCTCAACCATATCCACCTGCTTTACAGATGGGTGCTTTAAAACTTCACGGGCTGTACCCCCATCACCACCGCCGATAATCAGTACTCTTTCCGGATTGGGATGCGTGAAAAGTGCCACATGACTGAGCATTTCATGATAGACAAACTCATCTTTCTCACTGAGCATAACCATTCCGTCAATCGTCATCAGATTGCCCCAGGTATCAGTTTCAAAAACCTCAACCAGCTGATAATCAGATTGAACCGAAAAAAGAAGCTTGTTTAGGCCAATGGTTAAGCCGGTGCGCTGGTTGTAAAACTCGTTATACTGAATGGGCATAGTTTATATGAGAATTTGACAGTTGACTATTAAGACCTAAATCGAGGAGAACTATTTATACCAAAGAACGGCTGCAGCAAAAACAGAAGCACACTGAACTACGTTATGTTCAATGCCAATGGATTTGATCTCTTTGAGTTTTCTGTTTCTGTACTCAAAGCCGTCAACTACCATCTGGCGTACAATATCTTCAACAGTTTTAAGGGGAGCATGATCTTCAAATTCCATGATAACACCGGGTTCGTTGTCATCTTCAGGAATACCAACAGCAATTGCGGCTGAAATCATCCCTCCCGGGGTTGTACTGTCAATGGCAGCATAGGCAAGGGGAATTAAACCACCTTTTGGAAGCACGAGATCGCTTACTTGAATCTGTTCTGCAGCCGGCGGTAATATGCTGCTCATGCGCATAAGGTTAGTATCTCCAACTCCGGCTTCAAGTAGTGCTTTATCGAATGCATTTAATCGGGTACGGCCTTCAGATGCACCTTTCACAAGGCAATACATGTTGGGTGTTTTTACCATCATAACAACAAAAATTTAATTGGTTTGATATTCCTGATTTGGCTTAAAAAGTAATTTCTGACCTTCCGGGACTTTAAACATGCCCCTTTTCATTTCCATGCTTGAGACATTTTTTGAGTCGAAGCTATCTTTTAAATATTCCTGAATAACCCAGGGATCAATTGTATCGCCACAAGTAAAAATATCTACTGCAGCATAATTATATTCGGGCCAGGTGTGAATGGCAATGTGGGATTCTGCAATTACAACAACTCCACTTATTCCATAGGGACTAAATTTGTGGAAGTTGTGCGAGATAAGGGTAGCGCGAGAGGCTTTAGCTGCCTGTATTAGTGAGGTTTCAACGTAACTCACATCATTCAGTTTAGACTGGTCACAGTCGTAAAATTCTACAAGAATTTGTCGTCCAAGTGCTTCCATTTGATTTCGTCCTGTATTACTATTAGTAATCTATGTTTTTGTTAGATAATGATTGATAAATTGCCGTTTTTTCCTGTCCATATGGTCAGTATTTAATTCCATTTTTGATTGCGAACACTGTTCACTCGTAAAGACAGCTAAATTACACAGAAAAATAGTATTAATGATAGCCCCTGCAAAAAAAATTTCTAAAGAGCGTGCATTAGGTATTTACAAAGATTTACTGCTTCCAAGGTTAATTGAAGAACGCATGCTGAATTTGCTCCGTCAAAACAGAATCAGCAAATGGTTTTCAGGTATAGGTCAGGAGGCTATTTCTGTTGCTGTTGGCAACACGCTCGAAGAGAATGATTACATTTTCCCGATGCACAGAAACCTTGGGGTATTCACAACAAGAAATGTGCCTCTGTACAAATTGTTTTGCCAGCTGATGGGAAGAGCTGATGGATATACAGGTGGCAGGGACAGATCCTTTCATTTTGGAATCCCTGAGAAGCGCATTTTCGGGATGATCTCCCATCTTGCAGCTACAATGCCTGTTGCTGCAGGCGTTGCACTTGCAAATAAACTTCGCGAAAATGGAAACATAGCACTCAGTTTTTGTGGTGACGGAGCTACAAGTGAAGGAGATTTTCATGAAGCATGTAACCTTGCTGCTGTCTGGAAATTGCCTGTAATTTTTCTGATTGAGAACAACGGATACGGACTATCAACCCCCACCTCAGAGCAGTACGCTTGTGAAAATCTTTCCGACAGGGCTTCAGGCTACGGAATGCGAGGCATGCTTGTTGATGGAAATAACTATTTTGAAATGCAGAAGGCCATTACAGAGGCCAAAAAAATTGCGCTTGCCGGTATTCCGGTTCTCATAGAAGCAAAAACATTTCGAATGCGCGGCCATGAAGAAGCCTCCGGCACATTTTACATACCTGATGAGAAATTTGAAATATGGAAACGAAGAGATCCCCTTCTGCTCTTTGAAAACTGGATGCGGGATGAAGGCATACTGAAAGGCGATGATCAGCGAATTAACATCC
>SLJB01000057.1 GCA_007135335.1 Balneolaceae bacterium | reverse complement strand
TGAGGTTACTCTTTCAGATGAAAAAGGTAATCCTTTAAGTGCAGGAACTACTATGCAAGTTTCAGTTGATAATCCGGATTTGGTACTCACCGGAGCAACTTCAATTGTTATAAATGATGATGAAATAAAAGGGGGGAATGGTATTACTGATTTTGAGTTCAGGCTCAGGAATCCGGAAAATGTTACCATTACTGATGATGTCAGTTTAACGATAGAAACAAATGGACCAAACGGACAGCTTTCAAAAACTTTGATTCTCGAACTTGAAAGAGAGGCTCCGGGCGAACCGGGTTCAATCTACGTTCATAATATCTCAGAAACATCAATTGGTGTTCGAGCAACAGGTCAAAAAGAAGATACTCAAATCACATTTCAGGTAGTTGATGTGAACGGGAATGCTCTTAATAATGAAAATTCTGTGGACGTGAGTTTTAAATTTGGTAACAGGCCTAATGGAGATGAGTTTCTATCAACGAACAACGCCAAAACAAATAACCTTGGGCAGGCAACTGTCACATTAACCAGTGGAGAGCGTGCAGGAACTGTTCAGGTTGTAGCTGAAACAAAAGATAGCAGTGGAAGGCTAATTCGTTCTCAACCTGTAGGGGTTACAATAAATGCGGGTCTCCCGAGTATACATTATTTTTCACTATTACCATCTCAGAGAAATATGACTTCTTCCCAATTTGGGGAAGAGTATGAAGTTACAGCAGTTGTTGGAGACAGATATAGTAATACTGTTCCCGATGGAGTTTCAATATTTTTCGAAAGTAATGGTGGTTCAATTGGAGGTACCTCAACTACTGTTGATGGCAGAGCAAGTACCACATTAAGGATGGGGCATCCTATTCCTACAACCGGATTAACCAGTTTAGTAGCACATACGGTAAATGATCATCAAAATAGAATCAGCACATCTACGAATGTTATTTTCTCCGGATCACCAAGAATAAGTGTGAGTCCAAGTACATTTAATCTTGGCAACGCACAGGATCAAACATTTACAATCAGAGTTAGTGATTCAAACGGTTATCCTATGGTTGAAGGAACAACTGTTAATATCACAATTGAAGGTGATGGCTTAACTATAATAGGTAGTACAAGTTATACATTGAGAGATGTTAACTCAGATTTAAGCAATATTGATGAGTTAACAAGATTTATTATCAATGTGAGAGACTCTGACCCTGATAATGTTACCGATGATCCGGTTATCATGACAATTGAAGTTGAAGGACCCAATGGGTATGCAAGGCACACAATTGAAGGAAGAAAAGAGAAAGTACGATAACCAAATAATAGTCAGAAGCTCTTTAGTTTGGAATAAACTTCTTAAGAATCATTAGTTAAAAAATGGTCTTCAGATATCTGAATGTACTCTTCATTTTTATCTTCATTCTATCTGCAGCCGTACAGTATAACGACCCTGAACCGCTGCGCTGGATTGTGATCTACCTGGCCGCTGCCATCGTCAGTCTGCTCTTTGCTATGGATAGGATTACCTGGAAGCCTGCCGCCCTGTTATGTGTTATTTCAGTAGTCTGGGCATTGTTTATAATACCCGATCTCACAACATCCGGATTTCGCCACATTTTCTCAGATGTACAGATGATGCAGCACGGCACAGAAGCTGCCCGGGAATTTCTGGGTTTACTTATAGTGGCAGGATGGATGATGGTTCTCACCGGAAAGCTCATCAAAATTAAAAAGAAAAACCGGAATGTTTAAAATGTTTAATAAGAGGCACAAACTGAATTGAACCTAATCAATCCGCAAACAATAGTAACTTATTTTTTGTGGGAAGGGTACAAGTTCAAGATATGCCGTGTCAATACTCACTACTGTCTACTCGTTTTGTACCTGGGGCGGGACTCGAACCCGCACGTTGTCGCCAACACCGGATTTTGAGTCCGGCGCGTCTACCAATTCCGCCACCCAGGCAAAAAAAAATTAAACCATTGCAATACAATATTTTAGCTTATAGTTAAAGAACTGAAAATACGTTTAATATTGTACTTTTTTCTTCATTTTTTGACCCCAAAAATTGACGTTATTGACAAATTTTGAGCTCAATAGGTTGTTAAAGAACATTGCTTGTGAATAAGAACGAAAGATACAACATTACGAATTACTTCTTCAACGTAGTTTTGTCTTAATTACACCAAATATTTAGGTACTTCCACAATGAAATATTAATGACATCAGGAATTATATGGGTAGAAAGAAAGACAAAAGTGAATCAAAAAAACCTGAAAATGTCATGAATATTCATAAAGAGTGTTTTATCAAGTTCTTGAATTATTTGCGAGATCATGACACGGAAATAAATACTAAATCTAAACCAGGCCGGTTCGGAAATTCACCAACACATACTAACAGTTTCAAAAGTGACTATTTTTCTAATATAAACTTAATTGAAGAAGCGCGTATCTTAAAATATACTAAAGCCGTCGGGTATATTTCGAGATAGAGATAGCCAAAAACTATCTTCAAGTTGCCTAAATCGGATACTGACTTATACAATAGTATTTCAGCTAAGACAACAACCCACATGCAACAACAATGGTTAACCGAACAGCACTTATCCTGCGATACAAAGAACCCGCCATCCGATGGATAAATGAATCCGATCCTGTTGAAGGCAATATGATCTTTACAGAGCAACATGTTAACACAGAACGAACTGTTTACCTGATCTCTGAAGATGACGGGGAAAATGCAGAAACACAACAGGCGTGGGTCAAGCGGAATTTCAGGCAGCTCCTTGAATCGGAGCTGGAGGGGTGGTACACCGACCCCGATCTCTGGCCCAAACCTCTGACACTCAAATTGTTTCATAAATGGTTCGATACGGAATTCAATACGGTGATTATCGATACTGTGGATGAGCCGCTGTTTGATGATGGGTTTTGAGAATACAACTATAACATTTCATATTA
>SLJB01000273.1 GCA_007135335.1 Balneolaceae bacterium | reverse complement strand
TCTTGCGGCAGTTCACCCAGCGTTACCTCTCTGAATAATTTATGAAGATTAGCAGGCTTCCAGTCACTGCTTAATTTATTCCAGATGGTTTTTCTGAACTCCATCTTTGCAATTCCTGAATCAATACCCAATAGCGAAATTCCGCGCAAAATAAATGGAAGTATTGAAGTGTGAAGTTGATTACCGGCTACATTACCACAACAGGCTACTATTCCATTGTGTTCTATTTGTCTGAGTATGGAATCTAGCATTTCACCGCCAACCGTATCGATGGCAGCTATCCATTTACTTGAAACTAGTGGTTTATCCGGAATATTCATGATTTCCTGACGACTAAAAATTTTGTTTGCACCTATAGATTTCAGAAAATTATGCTGTTTAGACTTGCCTGTGATTGCTACTGTTTGATATCCCAGGTGAGAAAGAAGTGCAACAGCAAAAGACCCAACGCCGCCCGTGGCTCCGCTTACAATTATCTGACCATCAAACGGTTCAATAGGTTTCGAAATAAGTTTATCTACTCCAATCGCTGCCGTAAGTCCGGAAGTCCCTATCATCATAGACTCCTTTAATGTGAGATTCTTCGGAAGTGGAACAATCCACTCGGCCGGGACAGAGATAAATTGACCAAACCCACCGGGAGTGTTCATTCCCAGGTCATAACTGGTAACAATAACTCGATCACCCTCTTTAAATAGGTTAGACTTGCTTTCTACAACAACGCCGGCCGCATCAATACCGGGAGTAAAAGGATATGATTTTGTAATACCTCTGTAGCCCGTTGCAGAGAGCGCATCTTTGTAATTAAGGGATGAGTAATGAACACGTATCAAAACGTCATTTGCGGGTAAACCAGAAAATGAGCATTCTTTTACTGATTGTACATAAATTCCGTTAATCTCTTCTGCTACTATGGCTTGGTAGGTATTATCTGGCATAAAATAAAGTTTACTTCGTAAATATACGCTTGAACCAATTGAGCTTTGTATCGTTGTAAGGCGGATATCGAACATCAGGATCGGGCCAGGATGGTTTTTTTAAGATCCCCTGCTCTCGGCTGAATATGTCAAAACTGTATTTTCCATGGTAACTTCCAAATCCGCTGTGTCCTGTACCCCCAAATGGTAAATTATGATTACCTAAATGACTGATGGTATCGTTCACACAGCCTCCGCCAAATGGAATATTCCGGATGATAAATTCTTGAAATTCATTACTTTCAGTAAATATATAGAGTGCAAGCGGAGATGATTTAGAGAGTAATTTTTCTTTAAGATCATGTTCATTTTTATAGGTGATCAATGGAAGCAGCGGACCAAATATTTCCTCTTGCATAATTTCATCATTCCATTCAGCTTTAATTAATGAAGGTTCTATAAATCGTGTTTCATTATTTGTGTTTCCACCATGCAGTATTATACTGTTTTTTAACAAGTTATATAGCCGAATAAAATGTGAATCGTTAACTATTTTGGTATAGTTTTTCCCGGTTTGATAGTCGTTTTCATAGAATGATGAGAGTACTTTTTTTGATACAGAGATAAATGATTCTTCAATTGATTCATGAACGAAAACATAATCCGGAGCTACACAAGTTTGACCGGCATTAATTGTCTTTCCCCACCAAATACGATTGGCACTTACTCCAATATTTGCATCATGATGGACAATCGCCGGACTTTTACCTCCCAATTCAAGTGTAACAGGGATGAGTTGTTCGGCGGCAGCTTTCATTACAATTTTACCTACACGTGTACTGCCGGTAAAAAAGATGTGATCAAACGGCTGTTTTAGTAATTGTGTGGATTCCTCAACACCCCCTTCAACCACAGAGATAATTTCCGGTTTAAAATATTTATCAAACAGCTTTTTTAGAAGAGAAGATGTAGCAGGCGCCAGCTCTGATGGTTTTAGAACAACCGTATTTCCGGCAGATATAGCACCTATCAGAGGCATAAGAGTAAGGTGAATGGGGTAATTCCAGGCACCAATAATCAGAACAGTTCCTTTTGGATGTTTATAAATTTTATTTTTCGATGGAAATGTTACGATAGGTCCGCTTACAGATGCCGGCTTCATCCATGCAGATACATTTTTTAAGTGGTAGTCAACTTCTTCAAGAAGAGTGTAGATCTCGGTGATATACGATTCGATGTAAGGTTTTCCGAAATCATCATTAACAGCATCACAAAGTTCTTTTTCATGATTAGTGATTAATTTTTTGAGTTGCTTTAGCACACTCTTACGGTTATGAAAAGAACGGGTGTTGCCCTCTTTAAACGTAACTTTTTGGAGTTCTATCAGTTTTTCAATAGTCATGAGGCTGATTTTGGATTTCTACCTTTAAATTGATCCATAGATGAATAGACTCCCAGAACATTTCCTGCAAGCCAGTCAAAAATTGATGAGGGAAGCAGGGCTTTGAGAATAGGCACAAAGTGTACCATAAAAGGTGCTTTAATGGTTCGTCTACCTTTACTAATTCCGGTTAACATCTTGTCAACAATATCATCAGTATCAAGAATGGGTACAAATAATGGTGCTTTAACTCCATCAAACATACCTGTATTGATGTAACTGGGTATCACAGCTGTAACTTTTATACCACTTTTCATATTCTTCATTTCAAGCTGTAAAGATTCAGTCCATCCCAAAACGCCCCATTTACTGGATGCGTACACACTCATTTTAGGATTGCCAATGTAGCCGGACGCAGAGGCAATATTTACTATGTTACCGGAACCTCGTTCTATCATCTCATTCAAAAAGACACGAGTAACCCACATACTTCCCGTTATGTTAATTTGTATCGTTTTATCGATATCGGAAAAGGAGTGTTCATGAAAATATTTACCGATTACAATTCCTGCACAGTTAATAATGATATCGGGAAGAAGTTTTTGTTTGATTAATTTTTGAGCTTCAAACTCAACCCGATCCGAATCAGTAATATCTATACCGGCAGTATATACTGATGAATGTGCTTCCAGTTTATTCTTAATAAATGTGAGATCATCAGGATTTCTGTCCCATAGTATGAGGGTTACATCAGTTAATTCTGAAACTTTTTCAGCAAAACGCTTGCCAATACCACTTGCAGCACCTGTGATTAAGATGATTTTATCTTGATAAAAGTGATTCATGATGAATTGTGATCAGTAGATTCTTTAAATTTTTTCCGTTTAATCCGGTATATGCTGGGTTAAACAAACAATCATAGGGATGCCTGTTTTTTCACGAACAAAGGTTAATAGTCCGGTTTCTGTATCTCTTCGAAATATCACAATGTTATCATCATCCCGATTGGCTGTAAAGAGAAATTCCCCCGTTTTATCTATAAGAAAGTTTCTGGGATGACCGCCTCTTGTAGATTCACGGGTAATGAATGTAAGCCGGCCTCCAGTCTGGTCAATTTCATAAATGGCGAGACTGTCGTGGCCACGATTGGTGGCATACAGAAAACGCCCGTCAGGGGAAATGTGAATATCTGCAGCTGTATTTTGTCCGTCAAAATCATCCGGTAGCATATCAATTCTTTGAATCTGGTAAAGTGCACCTGTAGATTGATCTACTTCAAGTACTGCTACAGTAGATGTGAGCTCTTCAACCGAATAAGCAAAACGCCCATTTTGGTGAATGGTGAAATGCCGTGGACCGGAACCGGCTTCATTTTCAAAATAAGGGGTTTCGGCAGGTTCGATAGTATCATTATCCCGGTTGATTCGATAAATTTTAATTTTATCAATTCCCAGGTCAGATACATAGAGAAAACGTCCGTCAGCTGATGGAATTGAAGAGTGAACATGAGCATTATTTTGTCTGCGTTCATTTACACTGCTACCTTCATGTTGCGCACTGTCAACAGATTCTGAAAGAGAACCATCCTGATTAATACGATACATTACCAGGTTCCCTTCTGAATAATTGGATACAAAAAGATACTTGCCTAGAGGATCTACACTTACATGAGCAGTACCTCGCCCTTCAACGGATTGCTCGTTAATGAGCTCAAGCATGCCTGTATCGCCATCAATTTTATAGGAAGAAACAGTACCAAAAGGGGCAGAGCTATCGAATCTGTCATCACTTACAGAAAAGAGAAATTGTTTGTTTGGATGAATTACCTGAAAATTCGGCCCAATACGGTTCGTTACCGTCTGAATATGATTGAGCTCACCGGCAGTTCTGTTAAATTCAAAAACATACAGCCCTTCGCTGTCGCGCCCCTCAAAGGTTCCGGCATAAATAATCTCTTTACCTTCGGGTTGATCTGAGCAGGAAGTAAACAGGGTAACAAATATGACAAGTGAGAGGAAGAAAATGATAACTTTCATAATAAAAAGATTAGTGAATGTGATTCTTATTCCATTCAATTTAATAGAAAATATTGTGAATCAAACATTGCGGGTTGAATAAGAACTGAACGCACAGCAATTTGTGAGTGAAGGGAGGAAAGATGTATTTTACCTGTCTTGAATAAAAAATTAAAAATTATCCCATGAAAAACTTTACTACCGCTCTGCTTCTGCTTTCTTTGATTTTTACTGCGTGCCAGCCGGGCGCCCAAACGGAATCACAGATTGATAATGCAGCTCTCACCATCACAGAACAATCACTGTTGAGTCATATTGAAATACTCTCTTCCGATGAATTTGAAGGCCGGGCACCGGCAACAAAAGGAGAAGAGCTTACCATAAATTACATTACCGCAGAGCTAGAAAGAATTGGAGTTTCACCCGGAATGGATGATGGCACCTACACACAGGAATTCCCGCTTCTTGGCCAGCAAGTGGATGGTGATATGGCAGCATTTACCATATTTAAAGACGGTGAACCTGTGGAGCGCCTTTTTTACAGATCTGAATTTATGGCATGGCCAAGCAATGAAGCTGAGCGTGTAAATGTGAGAGATGCTGAAGTAGTGTATGTTGGCTATGGAATTCAGGCACCGGAATTTAACTGGGATGATTATAAGGATGTGGATGTAGAGGGCAAAATCCTTGTTTTCAAAAACAGCGATCCATCACACGATCCTGAAATTTTTGAGGGCGATTCACGACTCTATTACGGGCGATGGAGCTACAAATTTGAAAAAGCAGAAGAGATGGGCGCACTTGGTGCAATCATCATTCATACCACACCAACCGCCGGTTATGGCTGGTCAGTTGTTGAGAACAGCTGGGGCCGCGAACGGTTTGCCCTGAAAAGCGGTGACGCAGGAGCTGAGAACAAGCCGGAATTCAGCAGCTGGCTTACTGAGGAGAGCAGCGAGAAATTATTCAGCCATGCCGGTCTAAACCTGAATGAAATGCTTGGCGCCGCTGCAAGTTACGATTTCAGTCCTGTTACACTGGAAGGTATAACAGTTAATGTGCTTTTAAGTGCAGAATACAGTGATATGTCGTCACGAAATGTGATCGGTAAAATTGAGGGCAATGATCCTGAATTAAAAGATGAATATGTGATTTTTTCCGCACACTACGATCACCTTGGCATTACCACTCCGGTTGATGGAGATTCCATAAACAATGGTGCACATGATAATGCATCCGGAGTGGCTGCTCTGCTTGAGATGGCAAATTCACTGAAGCAAGTAGAAGGCGAACTCAAAAGAAGTGTACTTTTTATGTTCGTTGGGGCTGAAGAGATGGGCTTACTCGGCTCAAACTATTGGGCGCAAAACCCAACTGTTCATCCGGGTAAGGTTTCGGCAAATTTCAATCTCGACAGTATGCAGATCTATGGTGCAACGAACGATGTTGTACTTGTAGGATATGGGAGAAATTCACTTACAGATGTGATGAAGCGCTTTGCTGAAGAGGAAGGCCGGACAGTAATGCCGGACCCACAACCTGAACAGGGCTTTTTCTACAGATCAGATCATTTTGCTTATGCACGGGTGGGAATACCCGCAGCCTATCCCAATCCCGGCAGAGATTTTATTGATAAACCCGCCAACTGGAATGCTGTTGTAGATAGCTTGTCTGCTGCAAATTATCACTCAGTATCTGATGAGATTAATGAATACTGGGATATGGCCGGTATGGAAGCCGATACACGGCTCATCTTAAAAGCGGCTCACTATGTAATTAATGCAGACGAGATGATGAGCTGGGAAGATGGAGACGAATTCAACGCTATGCGGCAGGAAATGCTGCGGGATGTCCAATAATGGATCTACACAGCAACTTCACGTTTAAGACGTAAATTTGTAGCCCTGAAATTCTGCAGGGCTTTTTATTAAAACCCCATTTGACTAGATGAAAAAACTTTTTCCTCTGATATTATCCGCCTTGGTTCTTATCGGTTTTACTAAAAACGATGATGAAAAACCGGCATACCTGCTATACACGAATGAAGGAGTTTTGATCAGCTACTCTGAAGTAATGGAACGGGCACGACAAAACGATCTGATTTTTTTCGGTGAGCTCCATAACAGTGCTATCGCACACTGGCTTCAGCATGAGATGGTACGGGATTTGGCTGCTGATGAATCCCGAAACCTGATTTTAGGTATGGAGATGTTCGAAGCGGATCAGCAAATTTTGATTGATGAATATTTCAACGGAAACATCAGCCAAAACAGTTTTGAGAATGAAGCCAGGCTATGGAATAACTATCAAACCGATTATAAACCGATTGTTGAGTTTGCCAGATCGAATAATCTGAAACTGGTTGCCACAAATATTCCCAGAAGATATGCATCGGCAGTTTATGTAAATGGCCTGGGTGCATTGAGTGATCTGAGTTTAACCGCACAGCAGTGGATGGCCCCGCTGCCTATTGATGTGGACAAAGACTTGCCCGCTTATCAAAATATGCTGCAAATGGCACATGGACATGGCGGCGATAACCTGATCTACGCACAGGCGGTGAAAGATGCTACAATGGCACATTTTATCGTATTGAATATGGGGCTGGGCGACCGGCTCATACACCTGAATGGTTCCTATCATTCAAATGATTGGGAGGGAATCATCTGGTACATCAACAAAATGGTTTCCGGTTATAACATTTTAACGATGAATACCATAACCGCAGAAGATCCTGCTGAAATTGATCCCGATCATTTGCAATCGGCAGATATTACCCTGGTGGTTTCTTCCCGCATGACAACAACCTATTAAAGCCATTTATCCGCAATAAAATGGAAATGAATACAACAAAATAAATCAATACTGTATGAGTCATTCAGAATTTCCGTATTTCAGGGGCAGGCGTCTCAGAGCGGGAGAGAATATCCGCAGAATGGTTGCTGAACATTCGCTCTCTGCCAGTGATTTTATCGCGCCACTTTTTGTGATGGTGGGAACCGGCGGCAAGGCTGCAATTCCATCAATGCCCGGTTATTTTCGGTTTACTCTTGATATGGTGCTTAAAGAGGCTGAGGAGATTCAAAATCTCGGTATTCCGGCGGTGCTGCTTTTCGCCAAGGTGCCGGATGAAAAGAAAGATAACAAGGGCACCGAAGCCCTGAAACCGGATGGGTTGATGCAGCAGGCAGTTCGGGCCATAAAAAAAGAATTCCCTGATTTGGTGGTGATGACTGATGTGGCCCTGGATCCATACAGCAGTTACGGGCACGATGGTATCGTGAAAGAGGGTCAGATTGTGAATGACGAAAGTGCGGAACTTCTTGCCAAAATGGCGGTGAGCCATGCAGAGGCCGGCGCAGATTTTGTGGCTCCATCCGATATGATGGATGGCCGTATTTTGATGATCCGTGAGGCTCTTGAGGATGATGCTTTCCACCAAACAGGAATTATGGCTTATAGTGCAAAATATGCTTCTTCATACTATGGGCCGTTCCGTGATGCACTCGATTCCGCCCCGGGTTTTGGCGATAAAAAAACGTACCAGATGGATCCGGCGAACATTACTGAAGCCATAAATGAGGCTATTTTAGACGAAAAAGAAGGGGCTGATATCATCATGGTGAAACCCGGTTTACCCTATCTCGATGTGGTTCGGGCCGTGAAGGAGGCGGTTCACGTACCGGTGTCTGTGTATAATGTATCCGGTGAATATGCAATGATAAAAGCAGCAGCAGAAAAAGGATGGCTTAATGAAGAGCATGCAATGATGGAAGCCCTGATCGCGTTTAAACGTGCAGGCGCCGACCTCATCGCAACCTATTTTGCTAAAGATGCGGCACGATTGTTGTGATATGTGAATCAGGTGTAAATAAATCCCCTCATGAGAGGGGATTTAGAGGTGTGTTAATTTAGAGTTCGGATGTGGTTTGCGAAGAAGATATAAATCAACGTCTCTAACACAGCCCTCGCTCAACAAAGCAGGCTTTGCCTCTTTGTTTTCCCCTCTCCAGAGGGGATGATTTTTTAAGAATATCAATTAACATAAAACGAAGTAAAACACATGAAACGAATAGCATTATTTCTGGCTACCAACTTTGCCATTTTGATTGTGGCAAGCATTACGATGTCGCTGTTGGGAGTCGGTTCTTTCCTGGATGAATCCGGAACCAACCTCAATCTGCAGGCACTGCTTGTATTCTGCCTGATTTTTGGTATGGGAATCTCCCTGGTTTCGCTGCTTTTCTCCAAAAAAATTGCCAAGTGGACCACAAAAGTTCAGATCATTGATCAACCAAGAAATGAGCGCGAACAGTGGCTGATGAGACTTGTAGAAGAGCAATCAAAAGCGGCCGGCATCGGGATGCCCGAAGTGGGCATTTTTCCCGCCCAGCAAGCAAACGCTTTCGCAACCGGTGCAAATCGTAACAAGGCTCTTGTTGCCGTTAGTGAAGGGATGATGCAGCGGTTCGACCGGGAAGAGATCCGTGCAGTGATGGGCCATGAGATCGGTCACGTAGCAAACGGCGATATGATTACACTGGCACTCATTCAGGGTGTTGTGAACGCATTTGTGATGTTCCTTGCACGAATCGTCGGATTTGTGGTGGATCGCGTGGTTTTGAAAAACGAGCAGGGACTCGGTATCGGGTACTTCATCACCACCATTGTTGCAGAGATTATTCTTGCATTCCTCGCATCGATGATTGTATTCTGGTTCTCCAGAAGGCGCGAATTTGTGGCCGATGAAGCCGGCGCCAGACTCGGAAGCCGCCAGGGAATGATTGCAGCGCTGCAAAGGCTCCAAAGAGAAGTAAACGTGCCTAATCAAATGCCAGATTCTATGCAGGCATTCGGTATTACAAGCGGAAAAAGAAAAGGACTTAAAGCACTCTTTGCCACCCACCCGCCTCTTGAAGAGCGTATTGCAGCCCTTCAGAATATGAGCGACTAAATTAGAAGACAGTCGTGAGTTTTGAGTCGTGAGAATCGCGCTCAAGACTCACGACTCAAGACTCACGACTATGACCCTATGATTTTAAACAAAAGCGAATACCTGTTCAACAAGGCACAAAAATTTATACCCGGTGGGGTGAACTCACCGGCAAGGGCGTTCAAATCGGTGGGAGGAGTCCCGGTCTTTTTTAAAAAAGCGAAAGGATCAATTATTACTGATGTTGACGGAAATGAATTCATCGACTATGTAGGTTCCTGGGGGCCGATGATTCTGGGCCATGCCTATCCGCCTGTAGTGAAAGCTGTTCAGGATGCGTCGTTTAACTCCACCTCGTTCGGTGCTCCAACCGAACTTGAAATTCAGATGGCGGAGCTGGTTCAGCAGATGGTTATAAATGTGGAACGGGTTCGAATGGTGAACTCAGGTACAGAAGCGTGCATGAGCGCCGTTCGGGTGGCCCGCGGATACACCGGTAAAGAGAAAATCATCAAATTTGAAGGGAACTACCACGGACACGCCGATTCATTTCTGATTAAAGCGGGAAGCGGAGCGCTTACACTTGGCCAGCCAAGCAGCCCCGGTGTAACCAAGGGCACAGCCAAAGACACCCTCAACGCTGATTACAACGACCTTGACAGCGTCGAGAAACTCCTTAAAAAGAACAAAGGTAATGTGGCTGCGATTATTCTTGAACCGGTAGCCGGCAATATGGGATGCATTCCACCAAACCCGGGATTTCTTGAAGGATTGAGAAAACTGTGCGATAAACATGAAACGGTTCTCATTTTTGACGAAGTGATGACCGGCTTCCGACTGGCTCGCGGTGGTGCACAGGAACGGTTTAATGTGTGGGCCGATCTGGTGACGTTTGGAAAGATTATCGGGGGAGGACTACCCGTAGGTGCATTTGGCGGTAAAAAAGAGATTATGGATGTTGTAGCGCCGGTTGGCCCTGTTTATCAGGCGGGTACTCTGTCCGGAAATCCGCTGGCGATGAGTGCAGGTTTGGCACAACTTGGGGCACTGGAAAAACACCCGGAGATTTATGTGGATCTTGAAGAGAAAACCGAATATTTGAAAAAACAACTGATTGATGTGCTTAACAAACATAAGATTGAGTATCACATTAATCAGGTGGGCTCGATGATCAGTCTCTTTTTTACGAAAGAAAAGGTGGCAGATTTCAAAGGGGCCAACACCACCGATCAGCAGTTCTTCAAACAGTTTTTCCACGAAATGCTGAAACGCGGCATCTATCTGCCGCCATCACCATTTGAAAGCTGGTTCCTGGCAAACACGCTTACTTATCAAATGCTGGATAAAACCATTGCAGCCGCTGATGAGTCACTGGCTGCGATTAAGTGAAAAGAGAGCAGACAGAACGCAGAAGTCTTCTATTTTAGAGTTTATAAACGCACCCGTCAGTTCGACTAAGTCTAATGGGAGTCTAAAAGAGCGCAGTTCCGACGCTATTTGTCGGGATGCAGTCGAGAACTCCCAGCCTTGATAAGAATATTTCGACTTCACACCGTCGACATTCGGCTCCTGCGTTGCGCTCAATGTGACGAAGGGGGGTGGATGCCGCAATTGTTCGTAAGTCTCACTATTCACTCTCAATAGCTTGTTAAACTCATCCCCTGTGTTTGATAATCAGAAATTTCTTTTAATCGCCCTTCAGGCAGCTCAATGTCATATCCATAATCACCCAGTATAGTGATTCCGATTTTTTGATACACCCCTATAACTGATGGTATGATTTCCATATAGAGATTAAACATATGACTTATGTTGGGTAGTGAAGTAGATCCTGTATTGACCGAAAAATTTTGAACAGCTGAATCATCAATAATTTGTTTCTAATTGAGTAAATATAATATCTCAAAGAAATGAAAAGTGAAAGGTAGAGAAGTGAATTCAACAAAATTAGCATGTCTTAAGCATTAAAAACATTTGATTTAACGATATCTAACTACTATTATCGTATAAATTCAAAGAAATCACGGAGGATGTTATGAAGAAGTTTGTATGCGCTCTACTCACTCTAATGCTGATCTGTTTAAATGGTAAAATACTCAGTCAGAATCACGATTCATTACCTGAAATATCCACATCTGAAGAAGCGATTGAGTGGCTGAATCTGTTGTACACCAATCGGGATTATGAACTCGGCATCATTGAAGCTGAAAGACTTTTAAGTACATTTGAAAATGA
>SLJB01000262.1 GCA_007135335.1 Balneolaceae bacterium | reverse complement strand
TCCGGCCGGAAAATACCGCTGGTCAGTTATGATAACCTCACCATTTCAGAGTACATCGGGCTTTCAACGATTTTTCAGCCTATGTACAAAATGGGGTATCAGGCTACGAGGCACTTACTTAACCGAATTGATAACCCTGACACCATTATCTGCGATCACATCCATAATCCGGAACTCATTGTTCGCGCATCCTCCGAAATCTGATACCCATACGCTATATGAACTTCTTCAAACATCTTCTCACATCACTTTTTTTTGTTCTGTTTTTTTACCCTGTTTCTGCGCAGGTCATCGAAACCGTTCCTGCTTTCCCGACGGAAGATCAGCCGGTTACCATTATTTTTAATGCATCAGAGGCTGAACGCAGCGATCTGGTTGGCTTTACGGGTGATGTGTATGCCCATACGGGAGTGATTATATCACAGCAGGATCAAAATAGCGGGGCGTGGTCGTACGTGAAAACGGATTGGGGAGAGAATACACCTGAAACCCGCCTAACCAGTCTTGGCAATAATCGCTGGGAGCTTGAGATTGAAAATATCAGGGAATATTATGGTGTACCGGCATCCGTAAATCGGATTTTCCAGCTCACATTTGTTTTCAGGAGCGGTGATACCAGCCGGCAAACTGAAGATCTTTTTGTAAATATTTATCAGGAAGGACTGCTTGTTCGCTTTTCTCGACCGTCCATATCGCCGCCCAATCCGTTTTTCGCTGAACTGAACAGTGAGGTGGAGTTTGAAGTGGTGGGCATTTCGCCTGAAGGTACACCGGCATCCATCACTCTTTTTCAGGGAGTTACGGAAATTGCATCAGTCTCTGACCGGGATACACTCCGAACCAATTACACGGTAACAAGCACAGGACGAACCGATTTCAGAGCGGTTGCACAGGATGATTCCGGCAACATCGCCGAGGATGATCTCTATATAATTGTGAACCCGGAACGAACAGAACAGGCGCGGCCACAGGGTATTGAGGATGGAATTACCTATCACGAGAATGGCTCATCCGTAACCTTTTCACTCTTTGCACCGGCTAAAGATTTTGTGTACGTGATTGGGGATCACAGCGACTGGGAGGTGCAGGAAGAGTATTTTATGAAGCGTGATTTTGCACGATCCGACAGTGTTCACTACTGGCTCACTATCGATGGTTTTACACCAGGTGATGAGTACCGTTTTCAGTATTTGATAGATGGTGAAATCCGAACGGCAGACCTGTTTTCTGAGCTGGTTCTACATCCTTCGCGCGATCAGGGAATATCGTCAACCGTTTACCCGAACATGCCGGCCTACCCGCAGGGACTTACAACAGAATATGTAAGTGTAATTCATCCGGGCAGAGAAGCTTATCAGTGGCAGGTTACCGATTTTCAGCGCCCGCCGGTGGATGAATTGGTGGTCTACGAACTGTTGCTCCGTGATTTTGTGGAACAGAGCACCTACGAAACCCTTCGCGATACACTCGGCTATCTTGAAAGACTGGGAGTGAATGTGGTAGAACTGATGCCTGTTCAGGAATTTGATGGAAACCTCAGCTGGGGCTACAATCCAGTGTTTCACGGTGCACTGGATAAATCGTATGGCAGCCGCAGAGCGTTCAAACAGTTTGTGGATGAAGCGCATCGCCGCGGTATGGCTGTTGTGGTGGATGTAGTGTACAATCATGCGCAGGACGATTCGCCTCTTATCCGAACGTTTGGCAGCAATCGTTCAGGAAGCTTTCAGGCCGGTAATCCGCTGTTGGGTCCGGGTCATGCCTACAACGTTTTTTTCCATCTGAATCATGATCATCCGTACATCAAATACTGGCTTGACCGGATGAATCGCTACTGGCTGGAGACGTATAATATAGACGGGTATCGGTTTGATCTTACCAAGGGATTCGCTTCAAACGTAAACAATCAGTCATTGCTGGATGGCAATAACCCACGCCGAATTGCCAATCTTAAGCGCATGTATGATGCCATTCGGGAGTATGATGAAGATGCATATATCATTCTGGAACATTTTGCGGCAAATACAGAGGAGCGGGAACTGGAGCAGTACGGAATGTTGCTGTGGGGAAATCATAATTTTAACTACTCTGAAGGTGTGATGGGTTGGAATCAGGGTGGTAATTCAGATATGTCCGGTATCTATTTCCAAAACCGCGGATTTGAAAACCCGCATCTGATCGGGTATATGGAGAGCCATGATGAGCAATGGCTCATGCACAAAGCAGCCAATTTCGGCAATCAATCCAACCCTGATTACGACATTCGCGAGCTTGATGTAGCCCTGCAGCGAATGAAGCTGGCGGCTGCCTTTTTCTTTACCATACCGGGCCCGAAAATGCTCTGGCAGTTTGGTGAACTTGGGTATGGTTTTGCCGATGGTGAGTGTGTAAAACCCGGCGATGGAAGTAATGGAGATTGCAGACCTCAGGACCCGGGACGTACTGCAGAAAAACCTGTGCGATGGGAATACTACAATGAGGAGAACAGAAATCGTGTGTACCGGTCCTATGGTGAGCTTACCCGCCTTCGGAATTCAAGCCCTGTATTTACCAGCCGCGAAACCGAATTTTCATCTCAACTGCGCGGTAATACAAAATGGATACGCCTCGAGCACCCGGATATGAATGCCATTATCATTGGTAATTTTGGGGTTACTGAAAACGAAATGAGTGTTGAATTTCCTCATACAGGGGAGTGGCATGAATTTGTCACCGGCAGTTCAGATTCATTTGATGCAGCCATGGCCGATTTTTTCCTCGCTCCCGGAGAGTTCAGGATTTATACATCAAGCAGAGTGGATCCTGCTGAAACTAACGTTTTTTTCCCGGTTGGTGAAGATGGTTTTGGTACGGTTCCGGAGGAGTTTAAACTGAACCCTAATTATCCGAATCCATTCAATCCTACCACACAGCTGGAATATGAAGTACCGCTGGAGGCCTCTCTTTTAATCAGTGTAT
>SLJB01000229.1 GCA_007135335.1 Balneolaceae bacterium | reverse complement strand
TGTTCTGCTCTGCACTATGGTAATCTAAACCAAGCCTTAATCTATAGGTAAAATATTCCATAATATTATAATCAGCCAAAACACTTCCAATTATTCGATCCATCTTCCTGTGATCCAGCCGTTCTTTCACCAAAGCCACCGCATTCTCCCCAGAACTGGGACTGAATGGATACTGCTTCAATGTTGGAGCAGAGGTATAATTTCCATCATCATCAAAAATTGTTAACCAAGGTGGACTCTGAAGTGCACTATCAAAGGTCAAAGACTCAGGTATTGCATTTCTTTCAGAACGTGAAAGAAATGTTCGGGCTGAAATATTCAATCGTGGAGTTATTTCCTGGTCAAGATTAACTCGAATGGAACCACGTGTAAAATTTGAACCAAGTACGATTCCTTCCTGATCATAATAATTGCCTGTTACTACATAACGAGTTGTCTCATCTCCACCGGAAAATCTTAGTGTATAATTTTGTGTTGGTGCTGTTCTAAATATTTCATCTTGCCAATCTGTATTGATTTGTGATAAAGCTTGAACCTCTGATGATGAAAAGAATGGGGCACGTCCATCGTTAATAGCTCGTTCATTCATTACTTCAAGCATCTGGCTGCTATTCATCATATCGATTTTGTTCTCAACTTGCTGAAATCCAATTGTACTTTCAAAGTCAATGATATGAGTATCAGCTCGTCCTTGTTTTGTTGTAATAATTATAACGCCATTACTTCCACGAGACCCATATATTGCTGTTGCAGAAGCATCTTTTAAAATATCTATGGATTGAATATTTCCAGAATCTAACAAAGCCATCATACTTGTACCGCCACTTGTACCCGAACTCACCGGAACACCATCAATTACATACAATGGATCATTCCCACCGACAATCGAGTTGTTACCGCGTATCCTCACAATCATTTCTCCGCCAGGCCGTCCACCACTTGAAGTCACGTTCAAACCAGCAACCTGGCCTTGTAAACCCTGGTCAATTGATGATATGGACTGTCCTTCAAGTTGCGATGCTCTTACGGATGCAATCGATCCTGTTAAATCACTTCTGCGCTGTTCACCATAACCAATAACCACAAGATCATCGAGCTGAGCAACATCGAGAGTTAGTTCAATATTCAAATCAGTCCTGCCATCAATAGCAACTAACAGTCTTTGATATCCTATATATGAAAATACCAGCGTTTCCTCCAGGGATGGCACACTTAACTCAAATTCACCGTCAACATTAGTAGTAGTTCCAGTAGTTGTACCTTCTACTACGATATTCACCCCCGGAAGCGCTTCCCCGGTTTGCGCATCAACAACCCGGCCGGTCACCGTCTCATTCATCAAATCATCAGCCGGAAGAAGCGCAGGATCGGGCAGGTCTGCATAGATGCCGTATGTTTTGGGATTCAGGTATTTAAAGTGAAGACCTGTATCTTCGAGTAATACATTCAGGACCTGCTCTACATTTCCTCCTGAAACTAAATTTTGTTTCACCTTTTTATTTTCAACCGCTTCAGACCGGTATAAAAAAACGATGTTAAAATGAGTTTCAAGCATATTTAATGCCTGTTTCAGATCCATTCCCTGATCTATAAACAGATCTGCTGCATTCTGTTGCTGTGCATTATTATGCAACGAACCGAACGATTGTGCCTGTGCCAGCCCTCCAATCCATACAAACATCACGGTGGAAAGTAAAATTTTAACCAGCTCCATATATTTATTTTTTAGTATTGTATCCATATCAACATTTCTGCTGTTTAATGATTATTAATGATCTTAAATGATGCTTATCCGGGCATTCCGATAAATACCGTATCCCGTTTTTCAGACTGATAGACCGGGATTCCAGTTACTTCCGATACCGAGCGCACCAGTTCCTCCAGGCTTCTGAAATAGACCGCACCGTCAAGGGTAACCCCGGTATAAACCAGGTCTGTAACCACCACGTTTACGCCAAACCTCTGTTCCACATAACCGGCAAAATCCTGAATCGAGGTTCGTTGGAACTGCATAAACTGGGTTGCCCAGGCCGTAAAAAAGGTTGCGTTTACCCTTTCGTGTCTCAGAATATCCGACCTGTTAAATTCAAGCATTTCTCCCGGCTCAAGGCGTACCATGTGCCGGCTCTCCCCGGCAGCACCTATACCGTTATTGGCGGTAGGTTCCACTTCCACAATTCCCTCCTGCAGAACCACTCTAGTCCGCCCATTCACTACCGCAACCAGAAATTGCGTGCCGATATCCCTGATGATTCCGTCGGGTGTATGTACTGCAAATGCCGGCATCTCTTTGGAATGGCCGCTTACCACATCAAACCAGGCTTCCCCTTCCAGAGTTACATCCACAGTCTGATTTTGGAGAACACCGAGGCTATAAGTCAAAGTGGTGTTTCTGTTCAATACAATCCTTGAACCGTTTGAAAATGTCAGGGTTTTTTGCTCATCGTTTCCTGTTACAATTGTCCTTTCTTCGGTGAGCTGCTCAAGGCGGATGATGTTCCCGGTATCTTCTCCAAAATAGTGAACACCAACCCCAACCATGCTGGCCAATAATAGTATGGCAGCGATTCTCACAAACCATAATAACCGGTTGTCACGCTTCCTTTTTTGATACTTCTTTAACCGTTTCATGCCAACGGTTTTCGAATATAATTTAGACCATTCCTTCTCAATATCCGGAAACTGCGGATCACGGAATTCAAAACCAACAATTTCGGATATCGCCGCTTTGGCAGCCTTCCTGTTCTCCTCATTTTGTTCCATCCAGCCGCCCCATTTTTCCGATTCTTCTGGTGTTGCAGTGCCTTTCACCATGCGGCGAAAAGAAGGGTCGTTAACCAGCTCATTTACGGTATAGTTTTTTTCTGTCACTAATTCTGATTTAAATAATATTCAGCTTTAGTATAGGAGAGCCGGGGAATACGTCAGCGTACTCAAAAAAATTTAAAAAAATTTTGTTTGC
>SLJB01000064.1 GCA_007135335.1 Balneolaceae bacterium | reverse complement strand
GTAGGGCCGATCATCAGGATATTGTTTGGGATAATTTCTTCTCTGATTTCAGGATCGGATTTAAGCCGCCTCCATCGATTTCTGAGTGCAATAGATACAGATCGTTTTGCTTCTTTTTGGCCTATGATATACTTATCAAGTTCAGCTACAATTTGCCGTGGCGTTAAATTATGTTCTTTTATGGAACTCATTATTTTTTAAATATCTAAAATGGTAAGATTATGATTCGTGTAGATGCAGATATCAGCAGCAATATTCAGAGACTTTTCAACAATCTCTCTGGCTGATAAGTTTGGGGCGTTCTCCTTAAGTGCCCGTGCAGCAGCAAGTGCAAATGAGCCACCACTGCCTATTGCGAGAATCTGATCGTCAGGTTCAATTACATCACCTTGACCTGAAATAAGCAGGCAGGTGTCTTTATCCATCACAACAAGAAGGGCCTCAAGTTTCTGGAGGTATTTATCTTTTCTCCACTCTTTGGCCATCTCTACAGCTGCCCGCTGCAGATTCCCGTTGTAGCTGTTTAATTTTTCTTCAAACTTTTCAAACAGTGAGAAAGCATCAGCGGTTGATCCTGCAAAACCCGCAAGGATCTTTCCGTCCTGCAACTTTCGAACTTTTTTCACTGTGGATTTCATTACAACTTTATCGAGTGTGGCTTGTCCGTCGCCACCCAAAGCAACTTCACCGTTATGGATTACTCCCAATACCGTGGTTGCATGTAGATTTTTCAAACTGGTCATAATTTATTTTCTTGATTTACTTCAGATCTGCTTTTATCCATCCTGCTGCGCCGGACGCTTAGGCCGGGAAGGTCTCTTTTTTGAACTGCCTTTTTTGCTGCCATTTTGATCGTTATTGGAATAGTAATCCAGATTCTTATTATGCTCAGAGCTCTGTATTTCAACTTCGTTGAGATGATGCTCATGTGCGTCCAATGCTTCATCAAGCGGCTGTCCCTGTAAAACAAGATCAGTTATTTCGACTTCTGAGCCGGAAAGCGTTGCTTTAAATTCATTAAGTGATATCGATTGATCTGCAACGAATGTAATTCGCGTTTTGTATCTAAGCATCCATTTCCATCGCTGGCTGAAAAATCCTTTACACAAGAATGAACGCAGATAAGGGTTCACATAGATATCAACAGCACGGTAATCGGTGCTGAATTTAAATTTACTTATCCAGCTTTCAACATCGGTTACTATGGTATCCTGACTTACCACACTACCGGCACCACCACACATCGGGCAAACTTTTGATACGGAATTTACCACACTTGGGCGTATTCGCTGGCGTGTAATCTGAATGAGTCCGAAATCACTCATGCCAATTACATTTGTTTTCGCTTGATCTTTTTTGAACTCTTTTTTGAGTTCATCATAAATTTTCTTCCGGTTCTTATTGTCTCTAAGATCAATAAAGTCAACAACGATTATGCCGCCAATATCCCGAAGGCGCAGCTGTTTGGCTATCTCACGTGCAGCCTCAAGATTTGTTTTAAGGGAATTATCTTCCTGTTTTTCTTTCGCAGCGTATGGGCCGGAGTTTACATCAACCACATACATGGCTTCTGTTTGTTCAAATATCAGGTAGCCGCCGGACTGCATCCGTACTCTCGGACTGAAAATTGAGTTTACATCATGCCCGATGTTTACATGATCAAAAACATGATCTTTGCCCTTATAAAGCTGCACGGCCGGCAGCATTTTTGGCGCAATCTGTGATACATAACTTTTAATGGATTTGTATAGCTGATAATCGTCAATCAGAACGCGGTCGTACTGTTTGGCAAAGAGATCACGAATAAGGCTTTCGGTTATATCAAGATCTTTATAAAGCAGCGTGGGTGCTTTGGATGTTTCCAGCTTATTGAGAATGCGTTCCCATTTTTTCAGGATGGTTCGCATATCTTCTTCAATAGCTTCTTTATCCTGATTTTGGGTAACCGTACGAACAATTACGCCAAACCCCTCGGGAAGCATGGAGCCAACCGTGCTCTTTAGCCTTTTTCTCTCTCGGTTATTTGTAATCTTTTTCGAGATGGCGATGTACTCGCCCATCGGTATTAATACGAGAAATCTTCCGGCGATGGTAATGTCGGTAGATACCCGGGGGCCTTTAGAGCCAATGGGTTCTTTAACAACCTGAACAAGTATGTTCTGATTGTTCTTGAGCATTTTACCGGCAAGAATCTGCTTCTCATTGTTTGAGAGCTTATTAAATTTCTTGAGTTCTTCTTTTGCAGAAGATGGCACACTCTTCTCACCGTTAAGCATCATGAGATAAGAACCCAGATGATCCCCTGCATCGGAAAAGTGAAGGAAAGCGTCTTTTTCCATGCCCACATCAATAAATGCGGCACGGATTCCACTCATAACTTTGTGTACCCTTGCGAGGTAGATATCACCAACAGTACGCTGATTTTCTTCAGATTCTATAAATAGCTGTGCTAATTCTCCGTTTTCTAATAGCGCAACACGGGTTTGTTTGCCCGATGAGTGAATAATAATTTGGTTTTTCATGTAGGGAAAGCAATTTCTTCAGCAGACCGATCATTTTCTCCTCCGCAGCTCGTATTTGATAAGAGCTGTAAGAAATGATGTTCAATTTTTTACAGCACAACGTGCAGGAGGGGCGATCTGCCTGGTTATTAAAATTTTCGTTAATTGAAGTGAGGGTAGTGTGAATACCATCAATTTCGGAAATGTTGTAGCATTGCCCTTGGCGAAAGATCGCGTACAGGGTATACAAGAAATGGGTAGTAAAATTGTATAGGGTATTGATAATACTTAGTATCAGTGTCATTAGAGAATATTCATCACACGTAAATTTCACAAACTAAATATAGTGTAAAGTTATCTAATAATTAAATATTGAATGAAGTTTAAGTAACTGATCCATGTAAATCGTTATTGAGGGACTCTCTGAATAGAAGCACCAACTCTATTCAGCTTTTTTTCAAGCTGCTCGT
>SLJB01000080.1 GCA_007135335.1 Balneolaceae bacterium | reverse complement strand
GATAACATGATGGGCAATATTGATATTGCCGTTGATGCTGCACTGGCTCACGGCGGACTCGGAATGCTGCTGACAGATTGGGGAGATATGGGGCATTGGCAATACTGGCCGGTTAGCTGGGTACCCTTTACTTATGGTGCTGCCGTTAGCTGGAATGCAGCAAGCCGTGAAAACTTACCTCTGACCCAATTTCTGAACCGCATGATCTTCAGGGATGAATCTGCTGAGATGGCAGCGTTGATTCTGGATCTGGGCCGCTACAACCGGTTTGAAGAGTTTGCAATGGTAAATATGACTACCACTATGCAGAGCTATATGTTCGGCATCGTTGATCCCGTACTTCGAGAAGCTATTCAAAATCGGATTCTGCATGAGTTCCCCGATTTGATGCAGGTTGGTGATGATGTACTGGACGAAATTATGGCACGATTTGAACATCCGCAACCCTATAACTACCAAGCGATTATTGATTACACGACCATTTTAAGCGAGAGGCTGCAGAATACACGGATGCAACGGGCTGATGCAGAGTTGGTGATCGACGAAATGGCCAATGCAATCCGGATGATCCAACTGGGTGCACTCACACGTCATTATGCAGATTGGATGAGGGAGTACAGCCCGGCCGAAAAACAGGCGCTTCTGACAGAAATGAAGGAGTTGGCAGAGATCATGATCTCTGAACATGAACGTCTGTGGCTGGTACGGAACCGGAGCGGCGGACTCGACCGCAGCCTCAGCGGGTTTATTGACTTGCAGAGTGCTATCGAATCGGAGATACGCAAGCAGCATCGTAATCCGGTTTGTCGCTTTTTCGGCAACATGGGTGAAAGGTTATTGGCAGCAGGTGCTGCACTCTATATCGACTGATAACTATTCGTTGACAACCTACCTGCCTCTGGATATTTTATAAGTTCTTCTGAACCGAAACAGACCCTGAATGAATGCCACTCCGAATACCCCCCTCACTGATGCCGTTTTTTCCGATGATTCTTTTTCTGTTTGCCACTTTCGGATGTACAAGCGAAGATCATGAAGCGGTGCAGCCCAACATTCTGCTGATTATGACTGACGATCAGGGTTTTGGTGATGTAGGGTATCATGGAAATCCTGACATCCGTACGCCGCATATGGATAAACTTGCCGGGGAAGGTGCGTGGTTCCGGCAGTTTTACGTCTCTTCGGTCTGTGCACCCACCCGTGCCAGTCTGCTTACCGGGCGATACAGCATGCGCACAGGCACGCAGTGGGTTACCCGTAACCTTGAATCGATGCATTCGGACGAAACAACGTTTGCTCATATTTTCCGGGATGCAGGTTATAAAACTGCTGCATTTGGTAAATGGCACAATGGCGAGCACTACCCTTCAGACCCCAATGGAATGGGGTTTGATCTCTTCTTCGGGTTTAACGGCGGCCATCACAACAACTATTTTGATACAGAACTGGAGTATAATGGTGAAAGGGTTCAAACTGAAGGGTACATAACCGACGTTCTGACAGACTCAACCATTGCTTTCATTCGGCGAAATTACGATCAGCCGTTCCTGGCTTATGTTCCCTACAACACTCCGCACAGCCCTTTTCAACTGCCAGATGAATATTACGACAGATATACCGCAAAGGGTTACGATGCGAGAACAGCCTCAGCCTACGGAATGGTTGAAAATATTGACGATAACCTGGGCCGCTTACTGCACACACTTGACGAGCTGAATCTTGCTGATAATACCATTGTGATTTTCTTAACAGATAACGGACCCAACGGCCATCGTTACAACGCTTTTATGCGAGGGATCAAAGCCAGTGTGCACGAAGGCGGGGTACGTGTGCCGCTTTTTATGCGCTGGCCTGATAAAATTACGGGGGGTACTGTGATCGAAAAACTGACTGCCCACATTGATATGCTCCCCACACTTGTTGAGCTTACAGGCATTCCGCAACCTGAAAACAAACCGCTGGATGGCAACAGCTTTGCGGGGCTTTTGTTCAGTCAGGAGAACGAGTTTCCGGATGACAGGCTCCTGTTTTTTCACCATTCACGCTGGGATTCGCTGGAAGTGTATCCCGGATCGGTTCGGAACAACCGATACCGATATGTGCGCGGTTATACAGGTGACTGGGAGCTTTTCGACATGAAAGCCGATCCAGGCGAGCGTTTTGATATCACGCATCTCTATCCGGCATTGGCAGACAGTTTGAGACAGGCTTATTACCGGTGGTTTGACGATGTAACCGCGAATTTGCCCTCAGAAAGGAGGATTCCGGTCGGCTATGAAGAAGCTCCCAATATCACAATGCCCGCACCTCAGGCCTTTTTTGAGGGAGAGATCGGCTATAACGGAGCTGGATGGGCAAACGATTGGCTGGATAACTGGACAAGCACGGACGCATCCGCATGGTGGTATCTTGATGTAATCAATCCGGGGTTGTATACAGTACTTGCAGAATATACAGTTGCTGAAGAGAACAGAGGAACCCGTGTGCGGTTTTCCGTGGGTGAATCATATGTTGAAGGGGTATTCAGCCAGACCTATGATCCCGGTTTTATTCACAGCCCTGACCGACTTACGCGGGGAGAAGTTTATGAAAAAGAGAGCTGGACAATGAAAAATCTTGGTGAAATTCAATTATCAGAAGGGTATCAACGTTTCACTGCGAAGGCATTAGAAATTACGGGCGAAGCTTCGATTGAACTGAAATCCATTCGGTTGCATAGAGTTGAGTAAATTCCCACGCCTAAGATCGTCAAAGTTTTTTGGTGTGAAAATTTTCTGTACTGATTAACTTACAGGTACATCACAACTCAACAATGGAGAGTATTTCATGCCTGATAATGTGATCATTATAACAGGTGCTAATAACGGAATCGGTCTCGGGCTTGCACGCGCTTTGAATAATCTCGGCCATCAGGTAGTTGCTCTTGACCTTTCCACGGAAAACCTGAACGGTATCGATTCGATTGTTTGTGATGTTACAAATCCGGAGCTAGTTAAATCTACAATCACACAAATTATTGAAAAATGGGGACGGATTGATGTGCTTGTGAATAATGCCTGTCATGCGCTGTTTTCACCGTTTGAAGAGACGGCACCAGAGGAGCTGTATCGCGAGCTGGAGGTGAATTACTTCGGTTATGTGAATATGATTCGGGCAGTTTTACCGCAGATGAAAAAGCAGGGAACCGGGGTTATCCATAACTTCAGCTCAACAGTGGGCACATCAGGGTTTGAAGGATTGAGCGGGTATGGTTCAGCCAAAGGAGCTATTGAATCTCTGAGCCGTACCCTGGCTATTGAATTTGAGAAATACGGAATTGTGGTTAATCTGGTTCACCCGCCGCTTACCCGCACAAACTCCTCATCACCGCTTGGAATCCCTGATAGTTTTATGGCCAATTCAGAGAGAGTGGGCCACAAACTGGCACGAAAAATTGGCTCCGGAAAAGGAGTTATTACAGCGGGATTAGTGGATACGTTTGGTGTTTTTGCAGCAAGAATGGTTCCTGAAGCGATGGGTCGGTTTATGAGTAAAAAAGCGGCTTCGGCCAGAAAAAAAGAAACACATCGGTAAGGGTTGATAAATAATTTCAGGTATAACTACTGACAAGGTAAAGTTCACGATTTTTTCATGATCATGAACTAAGTTGAAGTATTCAGACCCTATACTTTTCCGAAATCGGAAAGATCAGGATTCATAAATGATTGGAGAGATACAGAAATGAAAAGAGAAAACTCTTTTGACAGCATGGACAGACGCAGTTTTTTAAAAGTATCAGCCATTTGGACCGGCGGTGCATGGATTGTGGGCGTACCAACACTGTCTGCAAACCCATACCGTGAACTTACCGACAGCGAAGCTGAAATTATGGATGCACTGGCAGATGCTATCATACCCCCCGGTGAATTTGCAGGCGGCAAAGATGCAAGGGTAACCAGGTTCATCGACCAGCAGATCGGCAGGTATGGTTATCTGCAACATGACAAAGAGCTGTATAAAACCTGTTTGCCGGCACTGAATAAAAACAGCCGCGATAGATTTGGGGCTGTTTTTACAGAGTTGAGCGAAGATCGTAAAGAAGAGTATTTAAAAGCAATTGAAGCCGGTGAATACAACAATCAGCCCACAAACAGCGACTGGGGTTCATATACACCATCCTCATTTTTTAATACTACGCGCAACCAATGTATGATGGGTTTTTACGGTAGCCCAATACATGGAGGCAACAAAGATTATGTAAGCTACCGGATGCTTGGGCTGTATTAATCAGATAATGGCAGATCAGAAAATACCCCGCTTGTAATCCCGGAAATTGAGAAGGAATTAAATTTTGACAAGGATATTCAGCTATGAAAAATAAACATGTAAACGCAATTGTTGTAGGGTCCGGCGCCGGTGGCGGAGTAGTGGCAAAAGAGCTGAGTTATGCCGGTTTATCGGTAGTACTATTTGAACGGGGCGGATGGGTACGTTATGCCGCGCACGGAAATGATGAGCTGACAGCACAGAGGTCGTTCCCCCTCGCATGTTTCTTTGGCCCTGATAATGAACGGTACAGGCGCGTGGCTGTGGACCGGCAAGGAAATGAGAGGATCGTATTTCCCAACGACTGGGCCTATCACAACAATGCAGCTTGTGTGGGATCAGGTACAGTGAATTACGGGGCGATGGGCTGGCGGTTTATGGAAGAGGATTTTACCATGAAATCTACTTATGGCCATGTGGAGGGATCCACTCTCGAAGACTGGCCAATTACCTATGCCGATCTGGAGCCTTATTACGAAAAAGTTGAATGGGAGATTGGTGTTGCAGGAGATGATTATCAAAACCCGTTTGCTCCATGGAGGCGTAAACCGCACCCAATGCCGCCATTCCCTCATAACACAGAAGCAAAACTTCTTGAACAGGCTGCAAAAAAAATTGGCTACCACCCTTTCCCAATACCAATGCTCCGAAATTCAGAACCGTTTGACGGACGCCCGGCGTGTGTGCACGTACGAAATTGCGTGGGTTTTGCCTGTCCGGTGGATGCCAAAAACGGAACTCAGAATACCGTAATTCCCAAAGCAATTGAAACTGGAAATTGTGAATTGAGGATTCACTCACAGGTTGTGAAAATTCTAACGGACAGCAGCGGAAGGGCCAAAGGTGTTGAGTATTTTGACAGAGACGGCCAAAAGCTTACTCAAACGGCAGATATCGTGATTCTGTCAGCTTCGGCAACGGAGACCCCTCGCCTGATGCTGAATTCTGCCACGAATCTTTACCCTAACGGGATTGGCAACCGATACGATTGGGTTGGAAGGAATCTGCAGGGGCACGCATACTGCGGGGCTGACGGACTATTTGAGGAAGAGATTTATGACGACTTTGGCCCCGGCTCAAGTGTTGCCGTGTGTGATTTTGCCCACAACAATCCCGGAATTATTGGGGGTGCAATGCTCGCCAATGAATTTATCAAAATGCCTTATGCTTACAGCAGCGGGTACCGGCCGCCGGGAAGTGCGCGATGGGGACGCGAGCACAAAGAGTTTCAAAAAAACAACTATCGCAGAAATGCGAGCGTTCGCGGTCCTGTGCAGGAGATGCCCAACTTTGAATCCCGGGTGGAAGTGGCACCGAATGTACTGGATCACTGGGGAATGCCGGTAGCAAAAATATCCGGTTTTAAACTGGATGAAGATATCAGAACGGCCGAATTTATTGCCGATAAAGCCGCAAAATGGCTGGAAGCCGCCGGGGCTTACAAAATCTGGAAAAATATTCCAGGAACCGGTGTGAGCGGCAGTCAGCATCAATCGGGAACCTGCCGAATGGGCAACGACCCTCAAACATCCGTTACCGATAAATATGGCCGGGTACATGAAGTAGATAACCTGTTCATTGCCGACGGTAGTTTGCACGTAACAAATGGTGCGTTCAACCCGGTTCTGACCATCATGGCGCTGGGCTACTGGGTGTCCGATTACATCGTAAAAGAGTGGGAGCGTGGCAACCGGTTTCAATAGCTTAATAAGCACCTATGCTTGCCTTTAGGATAAGATTTACACATCAGATCAAATATCAATAAGAATAACTTTAATCTAAAGTCTTGTTTAGAGGCGTTACTGCTACCACAATCTGCCCGCTTTAAATTTTTCGTTCTATTATTTAAAACCAAAAGGGTTCACATCTCTTTGACCTGTTTATCTGCAACATCCGGAGGTCCTGCGGACGCTACAAGGCTGCTGCATCCTGCTTTTATTTGCTCCATGACATACTGATTCAACAAGCTTAGGCAATGGCTCAAAAGCTGTTCCAAATTCAGGAATTGGGTGGTGGAAATCCTCTTTACCAACTTCTGTATGGCAGAGAAATGGAGAATGTGCCGCTACTTTTCTGCAATATACTTAGAAAATATCCGTCGTATAGAGACAGATGCAGATAATTATCAGGAATATTACCAGTACATCTGTTTCAAGCAAAAAACGCTGCCGCCACTTTTTATGAATTCATAGGTACTGAACTCGTGAACCGAAAACCCGGCATCACGCAGTTTTTTGTTCACATCCGTACTGCCCTGTTGTATAAAAACATTTTTTCCATCCGGGCAGGTTGCATTTACGGCAAATAATTTCTCAGCTTCGTATTTGCTGGTATGAATCACTTTTTCGAAAAGTTTGTGGATCATGTCGAGGCCTGCTTTGGTAAATGCATCCTCATAAATCAGAACACTTTTTTCATTCAGCACACACATACAGGTGTCCAGGTGATAAAATTTTTCATCTACCAGTTCAAGTGCCACAACCGGTGTATTCAGCAGTTCAGAAACCTGATCATACGCATCGAGTGATGTTCGAAATCCATAACCGCCCCAAAGCAATCTGCGCTTAAAATGCCAGAGCGCATCACCCATTCCCTCAAAAGTTGCTGTTTTGGATTCATCCAATTGAAGAATTTCATATCCCTGCTTATCAAACCATTCCTGAATAACCTCTACTTCTCCCCTCCTTTGCGGGGCGCGCATATTGCTCATGATTACTTTTTTCTCATTATTCTCATCAATAAAAGGTAAGGTTTGATTGGCACAAAAAACCAGATCGGGCAGGCCTTTAACCCCATCCAGAATATGAACATCAAAGCCGAGTTCTTCGTAACCATCCACCAGGTGCTCCCATTCATTGGCTGCCTGCATTTTATCCACACCGCCAACGTGCTCTTTCATGTGCGGATTGATGACATACTCCACATCAAACCAGGTTGGTTTTACTTTTAGAACTTTTGAAGGCGCCGGCATTTCAGGCAGACCGGAAATTGTAAAATTGATTTGATCTGCAGATGTAAGTACGTTTTTCATGATTGGTAGGTTATTAAGACATGCTCCGCGCGGCTGTCAGGCCTTGTGGTTTTACGGATAGTATTATGTAACAGAAATCTAAAATAACAATGTTGTGACAAAGATATACGTTCAATTTTTACTTGGTCATGATTTGTTAAACTCTTAGGTTTTTTACTATGATTTTAGACCCAAAACTACTAACTCAGCTTGCACCGCTCGATCTTAAAGCCCGTACTATCGTTGAAGGATTTATATCCGGTCTGCACCGAAGTCCGTTTCATGGATTCAGTGTGGAATTTGCCGAGCATCGCCCTTACAACCAGGGGGATGATTTTAAGCATATTGACTGGAAAGTGTACGGCAAAACCGAGCGGTTTTATGTGAAACAGTTTGAAGCAGAAACCAACCTGCGCGCCCACATCATACTGGATATAAGCAGCTCGATGTATTTCAAGCACTTCGCTGAATGGAGCAAACTGCGATATGCCATTCACTATGCGGCCTCACTAATTTATATGATGCACCGCCAGCGCGATGCCTGCGGCCTTGTACTTTTTGATGAAACCATTCAATCAGTATATCCTCCAAAATCATCATACAGCCATATCCGTCACCTCTACAGAGAACTTGAAGAGCAGCTTAAGGAAGAAGATAAAAAAGCAGGTTTGAAACGAGGCTCAGCTTCGGCCGACGCACTGCACTCACTTGCCGAAAGCCTGAAACGGCGCAGTCTGGTTGTGATTATCACCGATCTGTTTGAAAATGTAGCCAATCACGATGCACTGATTTCATCACTCCGGCATCTTAGGCATCAAAAGCACGAAGTGCTACTGTTCAATATTCATGAATACAAGAGCGAAAGAGAGCTCGATTTTCCAGATGGCAAATTTCTTTTTGAAGATATGGAAACCGGATCTGAGCTTGAGGTGATACCCGCCCAGGTAAAAGAAGAGTATAAACGAAAAGTGAAGGAATTAACTCAAAAATTTAAAATAGCCTGCAGTGAGTCCGGCGTTGATTTTGAAGAGATCGACACCCAAAGCCCCTTCGATCTCGCTCTTCTTGCATACCTGAATAAACGAAAACGGCTTGTGTAGGCAGCCGGGAAGTCAGGTAACTTTGGTACGTTTCAGAATTTTATTCAAAAGGCCGGGAAACAGTCGTTTCACATAAACGGATAGAATTTCATACCCGCCTATGTACACCTCCTCTTTCTGCTTGGCCAGTTTTGGCATCAGTTTGCGGGCAAATTCTTCAGCACTCATGGCTGTTTTCTGGGCATCATCCATTTTGTTATAAGTGTCGCCATCAGCAGTCAGAGCATTTACGGTAACATTCGTTTTTACAAAACCTGGGCAAACCAGTGTAATATTGATGTTATGTTCATACATCTCCTGCCGCAAACAATCGAACCAACCGTGCAGAGAGTGTTTAGATGCAGCATAAGCGGAACGGTGCTTCGTGCCAAGCTTACCCATAACGCTGGATATCACTACAATATGGCCTGATTTTTGTTTCATCAACCCGGGAAGCACAGCTTTCGTGAGTGAAACAGTTCCAAAAAAGTTCACTTCCATCACCTTACGAATGGTTTCCATGCTCGAATCCACTGCATAGGCGCGCTGGCTAATGCCTCCGTTGTTTATCAGCATATCAATACTGCCGAACAGCTCAAGGGCTTCCGCTGCTTTTACAGGAATAGATTCGGCATCGGCAAGATCCAGTGGTAAAATTTTAACCGTTACCTCATGATCAATACACGCCTCTTTCACCCGCTCAAGTTCCTTTTCTCTTCGCGATGACAGAATGATTAATGCTCCCCTTTTGTTGAATTCATATGCCAATGCTTCACCTATACCCGAGGATGCACCGGTAATCCAGACTACTTTTTTTTGGATATCCATTAAGGTTAAATTTTTCCTGTTTCCGTTACGAAATCGTTTTACATTCAGAATTGATTGCAGAATCTACAGATGGTAAAAAATTTGGCCATCAATTCATTATTTTAGATGAAATTTATTGAAATCAACTGTTTTAATCAGATAGTCTCCTTTTTATGATTCCCAAACATACCGTATTGCTGGTTGAAGATGAAGTTGAACCGGCAGAGATGCTTGCCAACTTCCTTGAAATGAATGGATTTAATGTTCTGCTTGTGCACGATGGTAAAAAAGCACTCGAAGTAATAGAAAATCGTGCAAGTGATATTCACCTTGCCGTGCTCGATATCATGGTACCTCATGTTGACGGCAGGGAGATTTGCAGGGTTATAAGAAAACATCCGGTTCTTAAAGATATTCCGGTCATTTTTCTGACGGCCAAAGACAAGGAAATTGATGAGATTGAAGGACTAGAGCTTGGTGCAGATGATTATATATCAAAACCGGCCAGTTTGAAACTAGTAAAAGCACACATCGAATCCCTGCTGAGGCGGCAACAACCCCAGAACAGTAAGTGGATTCAGCATAACGACCTCCTGCTCGATATTAACGGCAAAGACCTCTACTATAAAGAGAAACGGATCGATCTCACCTCAACTGAATATTCACTGACAGAACTCTTTTTCCAGAATCCGAAACGGGTGTACAGCCGCCAGGAAATACTCGAATACATCGGCGGGGATGACAAGTACGTATTTGATCGCACAGTGGATGTACATGTAAAAAACCTGCGCCTAAAGCTGGGCGAAGCGTCCGATCTGATCAAAACCTACCGCGGCATTGGTTACGGCATGAACCGTGATCTTCTGCCGGCATGAGTATACGAGCTAAACTTGCATGGACATTTATTCTACTGCTGATCTTCGGAATTACGGCAATCAGCAGCTATTCTATTCTATTCATCCGGAATTACCTGCTCAACGAGGGTGAAAAACAGATCATTAACGACACCCAGTGGCTGGCCATCACCATTCAAAACCTTCAGTCGAATGATCATTTCGAAACCAACCTGAACGAAGCAGCACGAACTTCAGGCTACAGGCTTGCAATTTATGATGAACATGGCAATCTCTTTGCCGATGTACCCTACCATCGGGAGTTACAGGCAGTAGAAACACTCGACAGAAATATCTCATCATTAATCCAATCTACAGACAGCGCACTCCTTTTCGACGAAGCTGACAATGATCTGCTGATCAGTTTTGTAGGGCTTAATTCTGTTCACAATCCTGCTCGCTATATGCAGGTGAGCATTTCAAAAGAGAAGATTTACGAGCCTATAAAAACTATTCGCTGGATTATCTACACAGGCATGTTTATCTCAATCGGGTTGGTACTGATTGTGAGCATTACATTTTCCCGTTATATCTCGAAACCTATTTTGCAGCTTGAATCGGCCGCCCGAGATATTGCCGGTGGAAATACCAATCAAAGCCTCAATCTCGACCGGAAAGATGAATTTGGAACACTTGCTCAGTCACTTAACCGCATGGCTGAAAAACTGCGGGCTGATAATCTTGAACTGAAACGGCTTAACCAGAAACAGGCTCAGTTTTTTGCGGATATCACACACGAAATCCGGAATCCGTTGCATACCATCGCCGGATCCTTAGAAATGCTGCAACTAGGTAAACTCGATGAAAAACAGCAGAAAAAATATCTGTTGACTGCAGAGCGTCAAACCCATCGAATAAACCGCCTTTTTAAAGATTTAGTAACTCTTCAGCGCTATGATTCTGATGCTCAGTTCATTCAGAAAAAAACATTTGATATCAATCAGCCTATCCAGATGATTTCCGAACTGTACGAATCAGAGGCTTCGGAAAAAGGGCTCAATCTTGAGGTGTCCAACGCATCATTCAGTGTAATCGGCGATCCTGATAAAATTGAGCAGGTACTTGAGAATCTCATTTCAAACGCCATTAAGTTCACCAACATCGGAACCATAACCATGAACGCTTTTGAAGAAAGCGGTAACATAGTTGTGGAAGTTAAGGATACCGGAATCGGGATTTCGAAGGAGCATCTCGACCGTCTTTTCGACCGTTTTTACAGAACCGACAAAGCCCGATCGCGCGATAAAGGTGGTACCGGTCTTGGCCTGTCGGTTGTAAAGAGCATACTGAATGCGCACGATTCCGACATTCACGTAGAGAGTGACCCGGGTACGGGTTCTCGATTTTGGTTCTATTTGGAAAAAGGATAATGATTTCTAAGTCTGTGATTGCAAATCCATCTTAAGGATTCCGCCCGCTTCGGGGCTGTAGTGTGGCCTTTGGCCATAATCACAGGGCGTTGCCCTGTGTTTTTGATTACGCCCCGGTTGGGGCTTTTTGCGAAGAAGAAATGAGTCTGTC
>SLJB01000301.1 GCA_007135335.1 Balneolaceae bacterium | reverse complement strand
TTTTTAACCACTATTATAAATGGTTCAAATCGGATTTAGGTACCGGAACTATCATTACTTCCGGTGTTAAAATAGCTATACTTTTCTACTCTTATCTTCCTTACATGTTAGGAAAAGCTAAGGATTATGATATTATCTATTCTCACGGCGAACTGCTTCCGGGAATCTTTATTCCAATCATTCAACGGCTGTATGGTATCAAGCATGTCTGTTATGTTCATGGCAGTGCAAACGATTTTGCTATAAAAAATGGGGTTAATTTTAAATTAGCGCGCTATGTTTTCAGAAAAAGTGATTATCTGGTTACAAACAGCAAATTTATGCAGGAAGTAATAGAAAAAAACTATGGGTTTGAAAGCCGGGTAATTACACCGGGTTACAATAGCGAGATATTTACTGGCGAAACAGAAAATAGAGAGATTGACATATGTTTTGCAGGTTCAGCTGTTTATAAAAAAGGGACTGATTTGATCCTGAAAGCCGTTAAAAACCACATTCACTTTTACGAAAAGCACGATCTGAAAATCCATCTCTATATTGATGGCGAGTTGAAAAATGAACTACTCACATATATCGCAAATCATACTATTGCCGGCTTGGTAAATGTGTATGGCAGACTGCAGGATATTGAATTGGCAGATACCTTTCGAAAATCAAAAATAGTGCTTTTCCCATCACGTGAAGAACCTCTTGGATTGATTGGAATTGAGGCCATAGCGTGTGGCTGCATACTGATTGCTGCCGGAACAGGCGGAATCCCCGAGTATGCAAAAGATAAAAAGAACAGTTTTCTGTTTGAACGAGGAAACAGTGAGGATTTGCAAGATAAAATTGAGTACGTATATGAAAACTACACGTCAATAAAATCTCAATTTTACGGAAATGATGAAACGGTTAAAGATTTTACTCTTGAGAATGGGATCGAACAGACTGTAGATTTCTTTAATTCAATTCAGAGTTCTGTTTAATCTTTTTGAAGTTAGCTGAGAGGTTAGGTGATAATAAAAAGATGATAATTGCAAATGTTACAAAGGGCGTCAGGTACGCAATTCCGAGACCAGATAAATGCAAAAAAATCGGGTGGATACAAAATCCGGGTAACATCACAAGAATACTGAGAACCCAAAAACCTAAGTGATAACCCAATAAGGCCTTGTAATAGATCGTACCGGCTCCAAAAAGAAGAATAAAAATAAGCCCGAAAAGCAGATAAAAGCCTGCCGGAGTGGTATAATACACCGTATCATATTCAAGTTTTCGCTCACTATATACATGGATAACAGTTGAGGTAGGCCTGCTCTGTTCAAAGTAAATGGTTTTATTACAATACTCCTTTGCTAACTCAATCTGCGGCAGAACTGTATACGTTGTAACGGCACCTCTCACACTACTCCAGACAGTAAAGTAAAGTGCTACCAAAACGATTACACAGATAACTCTTTTAGCAAAAACTTTTATAGAATCAGATTTTTTTGCCAATATCACGTGCTTTCTGTTTTAAAATACCAATGATGATTTGAGTCATATTTTTTTTATCCAGCAACATTGAGTCCCTGAGTTCAAGGAAGTGCGAAGATGAATCTGTTTGAATGATCTCAATTGCTTTTTGAATTGCTTTTATTCGCTCTTCCGTCCTGTTCCTATATTTGAAAACCAGTTCATACTTATCAGACAGTTCGTTTAGGTAGCCCAGTCTTGAATCACTGATAAAAATAGCCGGTACCCCAAGCATGGCGGCTTCCGAGCTCATGGTACCACTACCTCCAATTACTACCTTTGCAAAAGCTATCACGTCATGAATTTTATGTACAGGCACATCAATTCTATATTTTTCCAGTTCTTTCGGGAGTTTATCTTCTGATGAAATCCACACGGTGACATGCTCTCTGAGTTTATCAACGATTTCTCTTTTAATCTGATCAGAAATACCTGGCTGACCAATATCGTGCGTCGCATTATTGGCTACAAATCTTAACAAAATATAATTCTTACCGGTGATTTTTTTTATGGATTCATCGGGTGTAAATAGTTCCGGGTGCAGATAAGCCAGCTCCATGTAGGAAGGAACCAGTTTCTGCCTTTTTTCATCCACCTCTGAATATGAATCGGGTGAGTACACTTCCGGTCGCCACAGTTTTAGTACAGATTTAAACAGAAAAGCCCCTTCAGTATCATTAAACATGATATTCGGCACACTATGTAAACGTGCAATACATGCAAGATACGGAGAGGCGTGACTTATGCAGATATCCGGTTTGTTTACAGATATTGATTCATGCAGTAACTTAAGACTTCTTGCTGTGTACGAAATGCGATCAAATATTCCTTTACCCCCTTTTCCTTTGCTGATATAATCGATGTTGTACGCGTTCAGGAGATCGAGGGTAACATCTTTATCACGGGCAAAGAGAATAAGCTCATGGCCTCTCTCTCTCAAATAAGATATCGTATTTCGAAAATAGTGGACGTCAGCGGGATGTCCGATATCGAATAAAAATTTCATTCAGCGTTCAAAACTTAATATGCTCGTTACATTCAAATATACCCTCAAAGATAGAATTTAAATGCATAACCCCTTAAACATAAGGTAAACATTCACCGAATGAATCTCACTGATAAATCGCCCGCATGAGTTTCCGTTTTGCTATCGGAAGTATCGTATGCTGAAAGGAAAAATCCAGGCGGGTATCAAAGGAATAAGTGGCAGGATTTGGTAGTTCCTTCTCTTCACGAATAAGTTTCAGTTTGATGGATCCGGGCGAGTAATGAGCAAAACCCTGTTCAAGAGATTTAAGAAAACGGGTTTTAAGAGAGCGGTATTCATCGTCTGAACTCTTAAATAATGACAGTTCAAACCGGAATAAATTTAATTTTTTCGATTCATTATCAGGCACAAAAAAATAACCCTCATCCTTATAAGTTGGCAAAATACCTACATGTTCTACCGTTAAGTCGCTTTCAACAAATTCATGAATGGCTATACCTTCTGCAATCACTTTTTCAATTACCGGCAATGCCCAGTTTATTAAATCAACCACAGCAGTTAAATCTGTACCATCCACAAAAACTACTTCATGTTCAATAGTTCGGTTTACCCAATCAATTTTCCCAATCCGTTTTGGAAATTTACTTTTCAGACTGGCTAATCTGGCAAGGATATCTTTCAGTGTTTTACGAACTTCGACAAGTTCACTAAGATGTGGGTAAATTTTGTAGTATTGAAATTCAGTTGAAATCTTTTTCAGCTCACTCTGTATGATATACTGCCTCTTTTCAAAATCATCCTGAACTTTTGTGAATAATTGAAGGGAAAGTTTAGATGCCTGTTGCATGGAACCTCCTGCGATGATTTATATATTGATTTCATAACAACGCTATTTAAATGAATGGATTTTGTCAAGAGTTAAATAATTTTCTTTAATAATCATGCTTAATGATCCAGTATAAACTCGTTTTTTCCTCACTCCTTTGAACTGAATTCCATATATTACTGTTCCAATATTACTGGTAAAACCGACGTTACTATTTCAAAAAAGCGCTTTTATGGAGACCCAAAAACAGCTAGACGAATTCCAGATAAGAATCGATAATGGTGAAAAAATTGAGCCGAAAGACTGGATGCCCGAACGTTACAGAAAACAGCTCATCCGAATCATGAGTCAGCATGCTCATTCTGAAATTGTAGGAATGCTGCCCGAAGGAAACTGGATTACAAGAGCTCCATCTCTCAAGCGAAAAATGGTTCTGCTCGCTAAAGTTCAGGACGAAGCCGGGCATGGCCTCTATCTGTACAGCGGAACAGAAACATTGGGTGTGAAGCGTAAAGATTTAGTTGAAGATTATCTCTATGGAACAGCTAAATACTCCAGTATTTTCAACTACCCTACACTTACCTATGCAGATATTTGTGTAATCGGGTGGCTGGTAGATGGTGCCGCAATTGTAAATCAAACCATGCTTGCAAAATCCTCTTATGGCCCCTATGCACGGGCAAATCTCAGAATTTGTAAAGAAGAGAGTTTCCACAAAAAACAAGGATACGAAATGCTTGCAAAAATGGCTTCCGGAACCCCTGATCAGCAAAAAATGGCTCAGGATGCCGTAAACAGATGGTGGTGGCCTACGTTAATGATGTTCGGGCCACACGATTCCGATTCACCAAACAGTGCGGAACTGATTAAATGGGGAGTGAAAACGAAAACAAATGATGAACTTCGCCGGCATTTTGTTGACAGAACCGTGATGGAAGCAGAAGCTATTGGAATTACTCTTCCGGATCCGGATCTCAGGTACAATGAAGAAACAGGCCACTGGGATTTCGGAGATATTCCCTGGGATGAATTTTGGAGTGTTGTAAAAGGCGATGGACCCATGAACAGGGAACGTATTAAAGCCAGAAGAAAAGCTTACGAAGAAGGAGAATGGGTTCGCAAAGCAGCAACAGAGTATGCACGCAAAAAGAAACTGAAAGAAGAGAAAGCCTCATAAACTGAGATTGAAATTGTATGTCAACTAATCTATCTACAAGTACTGAATGGCCGCTCTGGGAAGTATTTTACCAGCCCAACGATGGGAAACCTTTTGAACATGCGGGCAGTGTGCATGCGCCCGATGCAGAAATGGCTTTACAGAATGCACGCGATACCTATACAAGAAGAAATGAAGGAATATCTTTATGGGTGGTTCCAACAGATCAAATAACGGCATCATCCCCGGAGGACAGAGGTCCATTTTTTGATCCCGCAAATGATAAAGCCTATCGGCATCCGCAATTTTATAGTGTTCCCCGCGCGGTAAAAAAACGCAAATAACAGGTTCATCAAATATTTCAAATTAATGAACACAATACAGACGATGAATCCGCAAACAAAAGAAGAACTCTTCGTTGAGATACTATTAAGGCTTGCTGATGACCGCTTGATACTTGGCCACAGGCTCTCTGAGTGGGCCGGTCACGGTCCGGAACTGGAAGAAGATCTCGCTCTTGCCAATACGGCACTTGACATGATTGGCCATGCATCTGCACTGTATGCCTATGCCGCCGATATTGATGGCAAACCGGATGAGGATCATTATGCATATTTCAGAGATGATCTTGATTTTAAAAATATTGCGCTTGTTGAACTTCCAAAAGGTGATTTTGCATTTACCATTGCGCGGCAGTTTTTATTCAGTGCATACAGTTATTTCCTGTACAGAGATCTAATTGGTCTTGTGGATGATGATCAATTCAAGGGAATGCTTCAAAAGCACTTTAAGGAGATAAAATATCATCTTCGCCACAGCAGAGAGTGGATTCTGAGATTGGGTGATGGCACAGAAACGAGTCACATCAAACTTCAGAAAGCATTTGACGAACTTTGGATGTACACCGGTGAAATGTTTGCAATGGATAATCTTGATCAAAAAGCCATAGAACATTCATTATTTACGGATGTGTCGAAATGTAAAGAGGAGTGGATAAACCTGGTAAGTTCAACTCTTGAAGAAGCTACGATAAATGTCCCTGATAACAATCAATATATGTATAACGGAGCCAGGAAAGGACTTCACACAGAACATTTGGGATATTTACTGGCTCAAATGCAATTTTTGAGAAGATCCTACCCAGATGCAGAGTGGAAGTAAATTGACTGAACGTACGCACATAACGAAAGAGGATATTTGGTCATTTCTTGAGGAGGTTACAGACCCTGAAATCCCTGTTTTAAATATAGTTGAGATGGGTATTGTACGCAATGTTGAGATAACTGAGGGGAAGATTACCGTACGCATCACCCCTACTTACTCCGGTTGCCCGGCAATGAATGCAATTGAGAACGAAATCAATAAGAAGTTAAGTGAAAAGGGTTTGGAAGCATTCGAAATATTAACAGATTACAGAGAAACCTGGACGACTGACTGGATGACCGAGCATGCAAAATCTAAGCTCAAGGAGTATGGAATTGCCCCTCCGGAGAAAACAGACAGCGAGACCGATTTCCTTACAAGTTTAAAAGGCTCTCAAAAAATAGTACCTTGCCCCTATTGTGACTCTTTGGAAACCGTTCTCCAAAGTGAATTTGGTTCAACAGCCTGTAAATCTCTGTATTACTGTAACGGCTGCTCACAACCATTTGAACACTTCAAATGCATTTAATAATGAAATTCTTGATACTCATCTACATAATCTCTTTTTTGGTATTTTCTGATGATGGATTTGCTCAAATAGAATCGACTGATGAGCAGAATCTAAAAAAGGATTATGATGAAATTCGGCTTACAGTTGATATGTTTTTTCATGACCAGAATTTACTGAAACTGTCATCGTACAAAACTGTTCATAACCCGTTATTTGATAGGAAAGCCACTCAAGTCTTCCTTATTCTGGGCAGCAATGTAATTCACAACAATGTAGAATATAACTTCCGGCCAATCTACCCCAGAACTGTTTCAGAGTATAACAGAGCTATACATAACAGATTTTTTGATGCAGAACCTACATCACAACAGAGACGAACTCTTCCATTCCGATTTAACTAATCCGGGTAACCCATGCCACTCATACTCAGTTCAATTAACGACGGTGTTCAAACAATTACGCTAAATCGTCCGGATAGATACAACAGTTTCACGGAACCAATGGCACTTGAAATGCAATCAGCTTTAAGTAAAGCAGAGAGCACTGATGTTCGGTGTATAGTTATTAAAGCAGAAGGAAAAGCGTTTTGTGCAGGCCAGGATCTCCCGGAAGTAGTTGAACGTGCAAAAGACGCAAATTATGAACTTGCTGACACTGTAAATACAACGTACAATCCGATTATCAGAATGATCCGTAACCTTGCGAAGCCTGTTGTATGTGCTGTGCAGGGAACCGCCGCCGGTGCCGGTGTAAATATTGCATTTGCCTGCGATATCGTAGTTGCTTCAAAGAGTGCCTGTTTCATTCAGGCTTTCAGTAAAATAGGATTGATACCCGACAGTGGCGGCACGTTTTTTCTGCCAAGACTGGCAGGATTTGCACGAACAAATGCAATGTATCTGTTAGATGAAAAAATATCCGCTGAAAAAGCTGTTGAAATTGGGCTGATATATAAAGCTGTGGAAGCGGACAGTTTATCTGGTGAAGTTGATACAATTGCGAAAAAACTCGCCGACATGCCAACAAAAGGGTTTGCATTGTTTAAAGAAGCTATCAACCAAACATATCATAACACTCTTGATGAGCAGCTCACACTGGAGGCGAAACTACAGAGTGAAGCGGGTAAAACTGCAGATTATAAAGAGGGAGTTTCTGCATTTCTTGAAAAAAGATCTCCAAATTATATTGGAAGCTAATTTACATTCAGCTTATAGTTTTAGTTTCAACAGATTAACAATTACAAATCAGGCATTGATTCATGAATTTGAATAATATGACAAAGGCAGGTGTAATTGGAGCCGGAACCATGGGGACCGGAATAGCACAGATTGCATCAACAAACGGCCATTCAGTAACCCTTTATGATGTGTCTCCCGATCAGCTTAAGCGATCAAAAGAGAGCCTTGAAAAAATTCTGAATCGCCAGATTGAAAAAGGACGAATGTCCCCTAAAGAAGTCAAGGATATACTTCAGCGCATACATTTTACGAATAATCTATCAGATTGTGCAGATTGTGAATTTGTTATAGAAGCTATCGTAGAAGATTTATCCATAAAAAAAGAGTTGTTCAGAAATCTTGAATCCATTGTTTCAGAATCTTCTATTCTTGCTTCCAATACATCTTCGCTCTCCATCGCCTCTATTTCATCCGTTTTGAAATTTCCTGAAAGATTTCTTGGTGTGCACTTTTTTAATCCTGCTCCCCTGATGAAGCTGGTGGAGATTATTCCGGGTATTTCTACTTCGGATAAGGCCACTGAAATAACAAAAAATTTCATCAGAAATTGGCAAAAAGTGACGGTCACAGCAAAAGATACTCCCGGTTTTATTGTAAACCGTGTTGCCCGCCCGTTTTATGGAGAAGCCTTGCGGATCTATGAAGAGGGAATCGCAGATGCCGCCACCATAGACTGGGCCATGAAAGAGCTAGGCGGATTCAGAATGGGCCCTTTCGAACTAATGGATCTAATCGGGCATGATGTTAACTATAAAGTGACCGAATCTGTATTTAAAGAGTTTTACTATGATCCAAGATTTAAGCCCTCATTTACGCAGAAAAGAATGGTTGAGGCCGGAAGATTAGGAAAAAAAACCGGTCTGGGTTTCTATGATTATCGCAACGGATCTAAAAATCCCGAACCAAATAACGACAATGTGCTTGGTGAAAAAATCTTTAGCCGAATTCTATCAATGCTCATTAATGAAGCAGCCGATGCTGTTTTTATGAATATTGCTTCTGTTAAAGATGTGGATTTAGCTATGGTGAATGGAGTAAATTATCCAAAGGGGTTACTTGCATGGGGTGATGAAATTGGCCTCAGTCATGTACTTGATAGCATGAGCGCACTACAGGTAGAATACCGAGAGGACAGGTACCGGCCTAATCCTCTTCTGAAACAAAAAGTACGAAACGGGAAAAACTTTCATGACTGAGCATCAAAATAATCCATTTGCAAAAATTACTGCACAAATGTTAATGAATGATGCCTTTAGCCAATGGATGGGAATTAAGATTGAGGCTGTTGATAAGGATTATTGCAAATTGGTATGTAAAATAAGGGAGAACATGTTAAATGGATATAATGTAACTCATGGCGGAGTTATCTTTTCAATAGCGGATACTGCACTTGCATTTGCAGCAGCTACGAGCGGCAGAACTTCACTGGTAACAGAACATTCAATTTCGTTTACAAAGAGTGTTTCAAAAAGTGAAGAGATATATGCCGAATCAGAAATTATACATCAATCATTCAAGATTGCAACCGGTACTGTAAAACTGACTGACAGATCGGGTAATTTAATCTCGTTTTCAAAGGGTACGGTTTACAAAAAAAGTGAAGATATCCACAAACCATAGACCAAAGATCCGCTCCAGTTCTTTTTTATCCTCTCATTTATTTTAAACTTTCGATCGGATTTTGCGTATTGTTCAAAAGTAACCAAGCATAAATACAATGGCTCTGAAGAACGAAACAAAATCATCATACAATACGAAATCATTCTACGAAGAGTACGTTACCGGCATGAACTCAAGGCAATTAGGCAGAGAGTTTCAGTCTGACTCAGAACGGTTAAAACAACTCTATTTTGATGCAGTAAAAGAGGTAAATCCGGGTACACCCGCTGAACAAATTCCAATCTATCAGAGAACGTTGAGCCTGCTCTCTGCATTAACAAAACGTCTGAATCCTGTCAGGCGCCTGGTGTTCGGAATTTCTCTTGTAGGGTTCTTTGCTCACTATTTTTTCCAAATCATAGGGCTTTCTGGTTTTATTATTCACCCTCTGCTTTTGCCGGTCTCATTTGCAGGCATGCTCATTATTCTCTTGATAGAACTCCTCGAAAAATCAGATGTACAGAAAGAGCTGGATTTTGCACGCGATATTCAGCTGAGTCTGCTGCCCCCATCCAGCATGAAAATCAATCAGCTTGAAGTTCACTCTTTTGCTGCAACAGCACTGGAAGTAGGTGGCGATTATGTAGATGTCATTAGAACGGAAAAAGGCACCTATATTGTAATTGCTGATGTTTCCGGAAAAGGAATGAGTGCCGCATTATATATGGTAAGAATGCAGGCTTTGGTACACCTCCTTATAAAAAAACTAGAACCCAGTCCTAAAGAGCTCTTTCTTGAGCTGAATAATTATGTAAAATCAAATAAACAGGATAAGACTTTTGTAACCGCATGTGCCGCTTTTTTTCCTGACGGAGAAGATTATTTTTGTTTTTCAAGAGCGGGGCACAATATCCCCATCGTTTATAACCAATTGAAGGATGCAACTTTTAAACTTAATACCGATGGATTTGCCCTCGGAATGACAACAACCAAAATTCTTCAAAAAAATTTAGAAGAGAAAAAATTCAAATTTGAGCCGGGAGACAGTCTTCTTCTCTACACTGACGGCCTCATTGAAGCCAGAAACAGCCAAAATGAAGAGTATGGTGAAGAGAGACTCGATGGAATACTTTCAATCTACGGATCCTTACATGCAAAAAGTATAACTCAAAAAATTCAATCGTCCATTGAACTTTTTATTGGTGATGAGAATCCTGCGGATGACATCACATTTACCACTATTCATAAAACTTCACCGCCAAAACAACTTAGCTGAGAAGTGTTAAAGCTTTTTTGCTGATTTTCTCCGGTGTAATTTCAAAATAGTCGTACGCTTGCTCGTAGGGTGCCGAAATTCCAAACTGATCTATTCCAATGGTCAAACCTTTACTCCCAACCCATTTGTGCCATCCAAACGTAGAGGCTGCCTCAATAGATACTCTGAACTGAACAGAATCAGGCAGCACAGATTCTTTATAATCTGCTGTCTGTTCTTCAAAAAGTTCTACACACGGCATGCTTACAACCCGTACGGAATATCCTTTCTCTTCTATTAATTTTGCAGTATCAATAGCTATGTGTACTTCAGAACCGGTTGCAATGAATATCAAATCAACATCTTTACGATTTTCTTTTTTGATGACGTATGCCCCACGCTCTGTACCGTTTGCAGCTCCATATTCAGATCTGTCTAAGGTTGGAAGTGATTGACGTGTAAGCACTAAAAGAGATGGGCCTTCAGAATTCTCAATCGCTGACTTCCAGCAATAGGCAGTTTCATTGGCATCGGCGGGGCGAAAAACATGCACATTTGGTGTTGCACGTAATGCAGCTAAGTGCTCAATGGGCTGATGGGTTGGTCCATCTTCACCCAAGCCGATACTATCATGTGTAAATACAAAAAGGGATGGGATTTTTGACAAAGCCGCAATCCGGATTGATGGTTTATTGTAATCGGAAAAAACCAGAAACGTTCCACCGTAAGGAATTATTCCGCCATGCAGTGCCATTCCATTCATTGCGGCTGCCATTGCATGCTCGCGAACACCGTAGTGAAGATTCCTGCCCGTGCGATTCAAATGATTGAAAATCTGTTCTCCATCGAGGTTTGTGTTGTTGCTTCCTGTCAGATCAGCAGAACCTCCTACCAGATTATAAATATGTTTCGCAATATGATTTAACACAACTCCTGATGACTTTCTGGTAGCCATTCCTTTAGGATCGGCATCAAACTGAGGAAGGATCTGCTCCCAATCATCCGGCATTGTTCTGTTTACAAATTTCCCGAATGTAACCCCATCAACCGGATAGGTTCTTTCATATTCAGTAAGCTGCTGCTTCCAGTTATTCTCATGTTCAGCACCAAGCTCTATGGCTTTCAACATGTGATCTTTAACATCTTCAGGTATATGGAATTTTTTATCCGGTTCTGCTCCAAGATTTTCTTTAGTAAGCCTGATTTCATCATCACCAAGTGGCGCACCATGCGAATCAGCAGTTCCTTCTTTGTTCGGGCTTCCAAACCCAATGGTAGTTTTACACTCAATGAGGGAGGGCTTATCCGATTTTTGTGCTTTTTTGATGGCTTCTTCTATTTTATCATGATCATGGCCATCAATGATTTGCACATCCCATCCATAAGCTTCAAATCTGCTTTTGGTATCATCAGAAAAAGAGAG
>SLJB01000113.1 GCA_007135335.1 Balneolaceae bacterium | reverse complement strand
TATACTTTCGCATCTTCTGCGTAATTAAACAACCAATTTCATTTTTGTTATGAGACGCATCTCTCACATCATTTTTCCCTTAATTTTTCTCCTTTATTTAATTCCCATTTCTCAGGCTCAATCTGTTCTGCCTGAAGATTTTGACGAGTGGATTCACTCCTCCATGCAGCAGTGGGACATCCCGGGGATGTCGGTAGCCGTGGTTAAAGATGGTGAGATTGTTCTCACAGAAGGCTACGGGGTACTGAAACTTGGTGATGAAAGGCCGGTCGACCGACATACACAATTTGGAATTGCCTCCGTAAGCAAACACATGACCGCCTCTTCCCTGGCCATTCTCGTGGATGAGGGTATAATCAACTGGAATGATAAGGTGATTAAACACATCCCCTGGTTTGAGCTTAGCGATCCCTGGGTTACAGCCAATGTAACCATCCATGATCTGCTCACACATCAGGTTGGAGTTGGCAGAGTGCTCGGAAACCGCCTCCAGTTTATGACAGACCGCTCCCGCAATGAACTGCTTTACCGCATGCGTTATCTCGATTTTGAACAGCCCTTCCGCACCGATTATGTGTACAGTAATGTGATGTATACACTTGCCGGCGAAATTGTAACAGCCGTAAGCGGACAAACCTGGGATGAGTTCATGGCCGAACGGTTTTTCAGCCCGATGGAGATGACCCGCACAAACACTTCCATAAACGACCTTCACAGCGATGGAAATGCCGCCTACCCCCATCAATACATCAATGGCGAGGTTGTTACTATTCCAATCCGAAACTGGGATGTGGCCTCCCCCGCCGGCGGGATAAATTCCACTGCCTATGATATGGCCAAATGGATGCTCATGCAGCTTGATTCCGGATCGTTTGAAGAAAACAGCTATGTATCACTCCGATCCCTTCAGACTATTCAAACATCGCAGGTCTCACTTGGTACTGTCAGTGTGGATGCTCCGCAGCGAAGTTATGGTTACGGGTACAATATCACCGATTATCGGGGATACCGGATGCTTACACATGGCGGTGCCACCGACGGCATGAACACAACATACGTTCTGCTGCCTGAGGAAAATCTGGGAATTATTGTGATGACGAACGTCTTCAACACCTTTCGAGAAGCCGTTGCCCGTACCATTATCGACCATGTTCTGGATGCGACCGGCCCCGACTGGAATGAACTCTATCTTACATCTTACAGTAACCAATACGAAAATGTAAAAGCAGAGCGTGAAGAGTTTGAAGCCACACGAATTTCCGACACATCAACAACTCATCCACTTAACGAATATGCAGGCCGGTTTTACAGCAACCTCTACGAATATGCCGAAGTACGATACGAGAACGATACACTGATACTCACCATTTTTGATGATGAAAATCTCACGGCCGAACTCGAGCACTGGCACCATAATACGTTCAGAATAAACTGGCGAAATCCGGCACAGCGTGAAGAATTTTTGCAGTTCCGCATGAACCTGGAAGGTGAGATTAGCAGTGTTGAAATTCGATATACCCTGCGGCCGCGATTACTTCAGGTGGGTGCCTATCCAACCAATTATTACCGTAATGTACTTTACGAACGAACTCAATAACAGGTGATTTGATGAGTGAATCAGACAGAACATTGTATGATGAGATTAAAGACTTTCTGCAAGCAGAGCGCGATGTATTTGGTGAGTTTTCCATAACGTTACCGGGAGATGTAACTTCAAAAGATACAGAACCCAAATCTGAATTAGCTGTAGAAGAAGAACCCGAAGAGCTACCTGCAGAAAAGTTTGGGAGCAACAGAGAATTAACCCTCGAAGAAAAATTGGCAGCCTGTGCATCCCTTGAAGAGCTTCACTCTTTATGCGAGCAGGCTGAAGAGCTAAAAACCGATCTCGACAACACCAACCTTGTATTTGGTGTGGGCAATCCCAATGCCGATCTTATGCTTATTGGCGAAGCCCCCGGCGAACAGGAAGATCTCCAGGGTGAACCGTTTGTGGGAGCCGCAGGAAGACTGCTTAACAAGATCCTGTCTGCAATTAAATTTAACCGTGATGATGTTTATATCGCGAATATTCTGAAGCATCGTCCGCCGGGCAACCGAAACCCCAAGCCGGAAGAGTGTCAAAAAAGTCTGCCCTACCTCTACAGACAGATCGAAATTATTAAGCCAAAACTGATTCTATGCCTTGGGAGAATTTCAGGAAATACCATGCTGAACAGTGAACGTTCACTCAAAGATATGAGAGGTAAATCCCATCCCTTTCGGGATATTGAACTTTTTGTCACCTATCACCCGGCAGCCCTTCTACGAAATCCACAGTGGAAGCGTCCCACATGGGAAGATGTTCAGACGGTCAGAAAACGTTATGATGAATTGGGTGGAAAGCCTTAGGCTTTTTCAAAATATTCGGCCAACACATTGGGCCTATTTGCTTTAAAGGAATCATTGAAGTATTTTCACCCGATGTTGGCATTTGGGGTATTGCCAACAACCAGATTACTCTTCAGAAACCAAAAAAAGAGGGGATATGGAGAAGGATAAAATCATTCTGGATCTGAAAAAAGAGGGTGAAAAGTTCACTTTTTATGGAGATCCTGATCACACTGCTGCTGCCGTGGATTTTCATAATGTGCTTGCACCCGGCGCCAAAGGCCCGGACCCGCATGTTCACACAAAACAGACAGAAACATTCTATGTTCTCTCCGGCACTATGATTGCCCGCGTAAAAGGACAGGAAGATAAAACGCTTGTCCCCGGAGAAAAAATTGTCATCCCACCCGGAGTGGCCCACTCCTTTACAAACGGAAGCAATGAGGAGCCACTTGAAACCCGGATAGTAGTTGAACCGGCACTCGATTTTCAGTGGTTTATATCTGAGGCAGCAAAATCGGCTATTCGAAATGGTGGCAGCTGGAAAGGTTCGCCACTATTGGAAGCGGGGCATTTGATGTGGTTATCACGTGATCAGCAGCGCATAGCCGGGCTGCCATATTTTTTTCAGTA
>SLJB01000023.1 GCA_007135335.1 Balneolaceae bacterium | reverse complement strand
CTTTTTTCAATGAAGAAACCGCCATCGTCTCTTCTGGTAATCTCAAGCTCTTCGGCCGGCAGAGTGATAAAATAGAGCCCCGGTATGGATCTGAGAAACGGCTCTGATATAAGCCGTGCATGAATAGGCCTAAATGCCTGCAAAAATTCCTTGCCGGGCGGATTGTATGTTGTATCGGCAATTTCAGAATTAAATTCCGATTCAGTATCATTTTGAGCATACAGTTTACCTGAGCTCATCAGAATGATGACTGAACATGCCAGCAACAAATAAAAACGACGTTGTTTTAACACAGACACTTACATTTTCACAGCTGATAAATTGGCAACAGCCGAAGTGATAACATACGGGGATTTAAAAAAATATAATACGCCGTAACAATGTTGCGATAGGAAATAGTTATTTTAACTGGCAAATGATTAATTAAGTGGGATAATAAAGTATTACCCACTATGTTGAAAGTATTATACTGATATTTCTTTTACTTACATGTAGTCGTAACTATATTTTTTAACTGTCGCATAGATCTGTTTTTATTGCGTTATTCAACTGCGATGAAAAACTTATCTTTTCATCAAACAGCGTAACTCAATAAAGTATAATCCGTTTTTTTTTAAATATGCTAAATCACGTTCAGCGGGATCTTCTGAAGAAACACATCGGGCCGTTTCTCTTCTGCTTTTTTACCGTAATGTTTATTCTTCTGATGCAATTTCTCATTCTGCATGTAGATAAACTCGTTGGGAAAGGTTTGCCCATTATGATTGTGATTGAGTTGATACTCAACAATCTGGCTTATATGGTGGTACTGGCTGTTCCGATGGCTGTGCTCATATCCACTCTGATTGCATTCGGTAAATTTTCTGAATGGAACGAGCTTACGGCTGTTCGGGCTGCAGGTATCAATCCAATAAAACTGATTTTACCCGTGCTGTTTTGCGGATTTTTACTCTTTCTCTTTACAGCCTATTTCTCAAATTACGTTCTTCCGGAATCCAACCATAAAGCGCGTTCTCTCTTTATTGATATCCGCACACAAAAGCCCGCTTTCGATCTTCAGCCATCTACTTTTTATGATAACATTGATGGCTATACGTTTCTGATTAAAGAGATTGACACCGAAAGCGATTCCCTCTACGATATTCGGGTTATTCAGGAACCCTCAGATAGCAGAAACCGGGCAATCATCAATGCAAAGAGAGGATGGCTTGAATCACCCGATGATATTACACTCTCACTATTTCTGCTTGAAGGATCCATTCTGAGATATATACCGGGACGTGACGGACGCGGAGAAACTCTGGAAAAAAGTACCTTTAACCAATACCGCATGAGCTTTGACCTGTCGGATCTTGCATTCTCCAGATCGAACCCGGAGCAGCGCAGCCGTACCGACCGCACCATGAGCGGCCAGGCCATGCTTGCCGTAATCGATACACTCCGGCAGGAACAGCAGAACGAATTAGAGAAATTCAGACAAGCCATTTCCAGTGACGGTGAAACCCCGTTTCATTATGAGGCAACAACGATTTTTGAAATGAACGAAGCCTCAATCAGAGATACCAGCAGAATTCATGAGTCGGATTTTTTCACACTCAATTTACTGCATAACCCAACAGCTCAGCGCTCATCCCTCAATCGTGCTATCAACGCGGTGGATCGGTACCGCCCTGAACTTGAAAGCCTGAAATCAAGCCTTACATGGCGGGAGTTCAGAGTTGCAGAGTTTTGGGTGGAAGTTCATAAAAAATTATCGATTCCCTTTGCTTGCTTTGTGTTTGTGCTTTTGGGTGCCCCGATTGGCATGCTTACCAAAAAAGGCAACATCGGGTTTGCAGCCATAATAAGCTCTGTTCTGCTTACCATCTATTTTATTTCCATCATTCAGGGCGAAAAATTTGCCGACAGGATGATTATAACACCCTTCATGGGGATGTGGGGAATCAACATTTTTTACCTCACCATCGGGCTGTTTCTAACTCTGCATGTAAGCACATCCATTCGGGTAACAAATTTACTGAAGCGAGATGAATAAACTGGACCGCTACATATTCTTCCGGGTTCTTACCATCACGTTTTTTATGCTGGCAGTACTTATCTGTATTTTTATTCTGATTGATTTCTCAGAAAACAGTGATGATTTTGCAGACAAAGGTGCAACACTCGCCGAAATCTGGAACAGGTATTACATGAATTACATACCTGAAATGACTCGTCTTGTACTGCCTGTAGCCGTCTTTACCGCCTGCCTTTTCTTAACCGGACAGATGACTGAACGCCTCGAAATTGTAGCCTTGAAAGCATCAGGGGTAAGTCTGTACAGGCTTGTTCTCCCTTTTCTTTTCATCGGAATATTCTTAGCCGTAATCGTAAGCTACCTGGATGCCTACGTTATTCCCGAATCGAACGCAGAGCGGATCGAATTTGAACAGCAATATCTCTCCCGAACAGGCGACAGAATTGATCGTGGCGGAATTTACCGGCAGGATTCTGACAGCACCATCATCAGCATAAACTTTTATGATGCAAATGCCGATGTGGGCTACCGAGTTCATCTCATAGAGTTTAGCGGAGAAGAGATCTCACGAATAGTTCAAGCCAACCGAATGATGTGGGTGGATTCCACCTCAAACTGGATAACCGACAGGGCAAAAGTTCGCGAATTCAAAAATGGAACAGTTACGGAGTTTGACACTGAACGGGAATTTTTTGATATCAACATACTCCCGAGAGATCTTACCCGGCGAACATCTGATATTTATCAGCTTACCTACCCTGAAGCTTTTGAATATATTGCTTCTATTGAAAGAATCGGTGCAGGTGGCATTGATCTGCCTAAAGTTCAGCTTTTCGGGAGAATTGCGTACCCAATCTCTATTCTCACAGTTTGCCTCATTGGATTTGCGCTGGCCGCCGAACGCCGAAAAGGCGGTAAAGGATTTTACCTGGCAGCCGGGCTTGGCATCAGTTTTATATATCTGGCTATGATAAAAGTTATCGAACCATTTGGTGCGGCGGGCACCATTTCCCCTCTGTTTGCTGCTGCATTCCCGCACGCTTTTTTTCTGATTATAGGTATTTTTTTATTGCTGGTTACAAAAAAGTAATTCAAATGCAATTATCAATAAAGCATGCTATTTTCTGCGCAATATTATATAATGCTTATTATTTATCTTGAGATTCAAACGCAGAATATCTTCTCATGCATCAGCATCCTATCATTAAATATTATAAATCCTTTGGGGCGGCAGTCGTAATCATTCTGCATCTCGTACCTATTTGCGCATTCGCCCAAACCGGTAATGAGGAAAAAAAGTGGACCCTTGGAGTTTCCGCAGGCGCTCTAAACAGCTCTTTACAATCTAATGAGGCGATTATTTTTTTAGATGCGGTTAATCCTTTTATACTATCGGAAGAGAAACCCGTCAATTTCAGTGTGAGCCTTCGCTACTATTCAAATCCTACTGAATCTATTCAGTTGAGCCTGTCCAATGGAATGTTTTCAGTTTTAACGGATTATCAAGCCTGGCCTGAAATCACATTTACGAATTCATTTTACCAGGCGTCACTCTCTTACAGACTCAGCCTGTTGAGGCTGCTTGGTGTAGACCCTTATCCATTGGATATTTATGGCAGCTTCGGGCTTGGAATGATCTTAAATAACACAAAATCCGAACCGACAATAGGAACTCCATCAGAAAGATTTTCAGTTTCTGAAGATAGAAGTTTTAGTTCGGTCTACACATTTGGAACAGGCTTAAGCCTTCAAATTGGTGTTATCGATGTTTTCACCGAATATGATTTTAATATATCAAGCAGCAACATCATTAATGAACTTTTGATTAGCGATGTAATCAATACTGATTTCTCCAATACAACGAACAAATGGTCCGGATTGCGTTTTGGTTTTCAGTACACTCTCAGAAAAAGAACAAAGGCCCCAATACGCAATTTTCAACAACCACGCCCTGCTCCACAACCGTATGTGTCAACAACCGCACCAGCACTCACAAATTTGGAAGATCTTTTCACAAAGGTATCACGGCCGGTACCCAAACCGGTAGATCCCCCTGAAAAGTTAGGTATCACATCAATTTTGCATCAGTTAAATTGGAACCCGTCAGCAGGGTTGATAGAAAATGCCCGGCCTGTTCAACACTACGGGCAATTTCAAGAGGCACCGCACGAAATTCCATACCAGCCTGAATATGGTTTAATGGGTACAAATACCACACATGAATTACCCGGTTTTACTATTGTATTGCACTCTTTATCCAGCAAAAATGCAGCCGATACTGCTGCAAGTGAATTGAGAAGAGAGGGTTATATGGTATTTGTTATCCCGATAGAAGTTAACAATCAAACCTTTTATAGAGTGACGATGGGTCAGTTTGAAACAAGCACAGATGCATTAGCTGCTGTCAGGCAATTACCGGCTGCATACAGAGACCAAAACTTCCTGATGGCAATTCCCTGATATTTTTGAACTTTTCTTCTATAAATAATTTCGTAAAGGATAAATCTCGTCTAATGATAGCAAACGCAATAATTTACAGAATGACCCCGATATTGAGGTAAAATCCGGATCTGACTAAATACCCCTTGTTTTTCATCGGAAGTTTTAGGCCTCCGGTTTCGGACCCCGATAGTTAAACGGTATATCGAACTTCTCTTTGATGGTTATCGGACCGTGCTCGGCTTCATACTTCCTGATATTTTCATTCAGTGCATTAGCCAGACGCTTTGCGTGATCGGGTGTGAGAATAAGCCGTTTCATCACTTTTGCTTTTTTAACAGCCGGCATCATGGCAATAAAATCAAACACAAACTCCGAGGGAGAATGTGTGATCATCACCAGGTTAGAGTAAGTTCCGGTTGCCTCATCTTCTTTCAGTTCAATTTCTATCGGTTTGCCTTTCTTGGGCTTGTTTGGTTGATTTATACTCATGATTTTTGTGTTACTTTCAGTTTTTAATTCAATACTCAGATGATTGATTGATGGTTGAAATTTATCATTCAATAAACCCTTTATCTCTCATCCAGTCATCATTATAAACTTTTGAGATATAACGTGTACCGCTATCGGGCAGAATAACTACCATCAGATCATTTTTACTCAATTTATTTTCACGGGCATATTCTAAGGCTCCAAAAACGGCAGCACCACAGGAACCGCCTACAAATAATCCCTCCTGTTTTGCCAGATCCCGCGTGGCAAGCAGGGCATTTTTATCGTTAACTTGAACTACGGCATCGATCAAATCGAAATCCACATTTTCGGGGATGATATCTTCACCTATTCCCTCTGTAACATAGGGTTTAATCTCATTCTTATCGAACTTACCCGTTTCGAAATAATGCTTGTAAACAGAGCCCACACTATCTACTCCAATAACTTTAATAGCCGGGTTCTTCTCTTTCAGATATTTCGCCGCCCCTGAAATCGTACCACCCGTTCCCATTCCGGCAACATAATGAGTAATTCTGCCATCGGTTTGCTCCCAAATTTCGGGACCTGTTGTTTCGTAGTGAGCCTGTGTATTGCTCAGATTATCGTACTGATTCGGGTAGTAGGAATTCGGAATTTCCTCGCTTAGCCTTTTTGCAACGGAGTAGTAACTCCGCGGGTCATCCGGCTCTACATTGGTGGGGCACACTTCAACTCTTGCGCCCAAAGCTCTGAGTAGATCAACTTTTTCTTTGCTCTGCTTATCCGTAGTGGTAAATATACACTTATAACCCCGAACGGCAGCAACAAGGGCGAGTCCCATTCCCGTATTCCCGGAAGTGCCCTCAATAATAGTACCGCCCGGCTTAATGAGACCTTTCTTTTCGGCGTCGTCGATCATTTTCAGAGCAATTCTGTCTTTAATACTCTGGCCCGGATTCAAGTACTCCACTTTTGCCGCAATGGGAACATCCAAGCCCTCAGTAACCCTGTTGAGCTTTACAAGCGGTGTGTTTCCTATAGCATCAATTATTGAATTGTGAATCATATATACTTTTAACTTCTGATGATATTACTATTATTTTGATTGAATATAGTAATTTTTATATCCTGTATGTTGTGAACCGGGAATCTTCAGCACGTTAATAGTGTGATTACAAACTCATTATATTCTACTTTTTCCGATACAATCTCCTTACATTACATTTACAAAATAAGCTAACAAAATCACGTATGTTTTTAGATCTGAAAAAGCCGAAAGATTACGATTGCGGGTATAACCTCGATTTGATGATTGCCGCCATTCCCAGAATCGATGATTTCGAGGAACGCCTGAATTATGCAAAGAGAGTAGTAGGGCTAATTAAGCAGAGCCACCCAAACTGGGTTGATAAAAGCGGACAAAGTAAATTGGCCTGGGACTACTTTTTTGAACTTGCCGATTACAACCCCTCTGATCATGGAATCAAGAATCCATTTGATACCGGCATGATAGATGACGCCCAATGAACCGGGATAAGCACCGGATCTGCACAAATTTTGCTTTAATTACCCGCTGTCCTGCAAAAAGATAATTAGATTTCGGTTTTTGGAATGATTAACTTTCAATTTATATTGAAAGTATTGAAAATTAATGATTGCTCACTCGATGGAACCTGTCAGAGACGAAGATATTACTCCTACGCTGTTTGTTGAATCACTTGAATCACCTGCATTTACGCGTTTTCTGAAAAAAGCGGCTCTTTCCAAAACACCGTTGCTCTCCATTACATTGCCGATAGCCGGAATCGATCCGCTTGCTGCACTCGAAATTAAACACAATTACGAGGAAAAATTTTATTGGAATCACCCGAATAATTCTATCTCTATTTCGGCAGCAGGAAAAATCAGGGAGTTGAAAGCAACCGGTAAAAACAGGTTCAAAGAAATTTCCGATCAAACCGAAGATCTGAAAAATGAGATTGAAGCCTATACATCCTTTAATCATTCCATGGCCGGGCCTCTCTTTTTGGGTGGATATTCATTCAATGATCATAACATCGGATCAGTTTGGAAAAAATTTGCAGCAGCCCGCTTTGTTTTGCCTGAATGGATGCTTATTGAAATCGAAAATTTCCATCTGCTGACACTGATCATAGAAAAAAAGAACCGGACAGCCGATGACATTTATCAGGAAGTGATCTTCAGGATAACCGATTTTCTTAATCTTGCAGGCGAGCTTAATCACTCTGACAAGGAAAAAATATTTCTGAATAACATTTTGTGCACACTTCAACAACCCGAAGATCGCCGCAAATGGATTCAAAAAGTTGAAATAGCAAAGAGTGAGATTGCAAAAGGAACATTTGAAAAAATCGTGCTTGCGAGATCACTTACACTTCAATCCAGATGTAAGCTGAAACCTACAGTACTTGCCCATCATTTGCGTGAGGCATATCCTGAATGCTACAATTTCCTGATTCAGAAAGATCACGATACCTCATTTATAGGCGCAACTCCTGAAAGGCTTGCTTCCTTTCGTGATGGCGAATTTTCAACCGAAGGTCTGGCCGGAAGCATTTCACGTGGACGAAGTGCCCTTGAGGATGCTTCCCTTGCTCATTCGTTGCTTAAAAGTAAAAAAGATCGGGATGAACATCAGTTTGTGGTGCAATCCATCGGCGATAGTCTTGAGAAGTTCAGTTATCGTGTTGAGCATCCACGACAACCAAAAATAAAAAAACTTCACAATGTTCAGCACTTATTTACTCCAATTAAAGCTACTATCAAAGAGGGTGTTCATATTCATGAGTTGATCCGTGAGCTTCATCCCACACCTGCTGTAGGCGGTTATCCGAAAAAGATGGCGATGCCGCACATTCACGAAATTGAGCAGATTGATCGCGGCTGGTATGCAGCCCCCATCGGATGGTTTAACCTCACCGGATCTGGCGAATTTGCCGTTGCCATACGGAGCGCCTTACTTAATGACAACACCGCAACACTCTATGCGGGATGCGGTATTGTAGCAGACTCTGATCCTGAAAAAGAGTGGAAGGAAACCCTATTGAAATTTACCCCTTTACTGGATGCATTAAACAGGCTTGATGAAGAGTATGCATGACCCGTTACGCTGGACTACCAGGTTGATTCAAAGCTTTTACTCCCGCGGAGTACGGCATGCTGTGATTTCACCGGGTTCACGCTCCACGCCACTCACTATTGCTGCAGCCATTCATCCCGGTTTCAAAAAAAAGGTTGTTCTGGATGAGCGTTCCGCGGGTTTTATTGCACTTGGGATTGGCAAGGCCTCAGGGAAACCTGCACTGTTGATATGCACATCCGGCACGGCGGCTGCCAATTACCTGCCAGCAATAATTGAAGCAAAAGAGTCAGGAACCCCAATGATTGTATTGACTGCAGATCGTCCTCCGAATCTCAGGGGAATCGGCAGCTCACAGACTATTGATCAGGTAAAATTATTTGGTAATCAGACTGTATTTTTTCACGAAGCAGGTGAACCTGTTATTGATCAGGATGACCTTAATCGAATTGAATATCTTGCTGAGCAAGCCATTCAAGAATCGATTATGAAAGGCGGTGCGGTTCATATCAATATGCCATTCAGAAAACCTCTTGAGCCAACTGCAGAACAGCTGGAAAGAGCAACTGCTGAATCGCATATTCAGGCTGTAAACCAATCTAATGTACCTCGCAACACGTTCAGCCGAAGCTTAAAGTTTACCGATGAAATCAGGGATTTATTTGATAGATCTTCCAAACCGCTGATTATTGCAGGCCCTGCAAACCATTATCAGTCACTGGAAAGACACATTCAGCAGATTGTTAAAAAAGCTCAGATTCCTGTTATTTCAGAACCCGGCAGTAAAATTTCAGCAGGAACTCATTCCATAAACCGATTTGATCAGCTGCTTCGTAATCCAGAAAGACGGTCAAAACTTAAACCTGATCTCATTCTTCTGTTTGGTGATCAGCCATTTACAAAGCCGGTACTGACCGCGATGGAATCCTGGCGAGAAGTTCCTGTGATTCAGTTTCTTTCCAGAAATACCTGGCAGGATCATTATTTGCTTGTCAGTCATCGCCTGATTATTGAACCGGCTGATACTCTTGATTTAGGCGGACTCAGGCTTTCATTCTCTAAAACATGGTTTGATACCTGGAAACGGTTTGATTCAGAACTTTCAAACACTCTTGGACAGAGACTTAAAGAATCCGGCCAGCTTACAGATGGTCATGTCTTTAAGCATCTAAGCGGTTCTATTCCATTGGATTGGAACGTAATGCTATCAAACTCATTTCCCGTTCGGGATATGGCCCAGTTTGGACTGCCATCAGCAAATCAATATGTAAACCGTGGTGCGGCCGGAATCGACGGAATACTATCAACCGCGGCGGGTATTGCGGAGTCAACATCTAAGCCAACCTGTTGCCTGCTGGGTGATCTGGCCTTCTTACACGATAGCAATGCACTCTTTTCCATTAAATCATCGGCGGTTCCAATTGTTACAGTTGTGATAAACAACGGAGGCGGTACAATTTTCAGAATGCTGCCCGTGCATAAAATGATGGATAACGGGCAACCATCCGGTTTTTTCAGAGCCTACTTTGAAACTCCTCAGGATATCGAAATTCAGTTCCTTGCCAATGCATCAGGAATCAATTACTTGCGCATTGAGAGTTTAGACGACTTAGCCAAACATGATATTCAATCGTTTAAAAAATCAATAATCATTGAGTGTGTAACAGATGCTGATGAAAGCATGAAATTAAGAGAATTTTTGTAATATGCTGCGTCTCTTCTCAGGCTCAATTCATTACAACTGCACTATTCACAAGGCAAATACTGACTTTCCTTACCTGTTTATGCTTCATGGATTTATGGGATCTGAAAAGGTTTTTGAGCCTATTATTGAGGCCCTGAAAGAGTTTTGTAATCCTGTTACCATCGATCTGGCCGGCCATGGACAAACAGAAACCCCAAACCGTGATGGTTTACTGACTACTGAGCAGCAGGTAGAACAGCTACGATCCATTCTTGACCGACTTCAGTTCACACCGTTGTACCTGTACGGATACAGCATGGGAGGCCGGCTTGCTTTTCAGCTCATTTCAGCATTTCCGGAACTGTTTACCGGTGCTATTATTGAAAGTGCACATTGCGGACTTGAATCTGAGAATGAGCGTTCAGAACGCAGAGAGTTGGATTTACAGCGAGCTGCTGAAATAAATTCTGATTTTCCATCCTTCACAGATACCTGGTTAAAACTGCCACTTTTCAATAACACACCACCACCTTTCGCAAAATTATATGAACGGATCATCCGGTCGCAGCAACCTGAACTAATGAGCCGTTCTCTACGTGAATTCGGGTCGGGTATAATGCCTGCAGTCTGTAAAAAACTCCCAAAAGAGATGCCCATTCACCTGGTTAGCGGTACATTAGACAAAAAATATTCAGCCCTTCAAACTGAGCTTGCAAATACACAGGCAAACATTCAGTTTCATCCTGTTTCGAAGGCCGGGCACCGGATACATACCGATCAACCCGATAAACTCATTAAAATCATCAAGGAGGCGATGAATCCGGTTCAGATTCAGTCAGATCTTTGATACATTGCCAACAAATGAATACTCAAACATTAAAACGACATTCTGATGAGCACCTGGAAAACCGTTAAAGAATTTGAAGATATCACCTACAAAAAGAGAGATGGAGTGGCTCGAATTGCATTTAACCGCCCCGAAGTTCGGAATGCATTTCGCCCAAAAACCCTGTTCGAACTAGAAGAAGCATTAATAGATGCCCGCGAGGATACCTCTATTGGGGTGATTCTGCTCTCTGGTGAAGGGCCCGCAAAAGATGGTAAATTTGCTTTTTGTTCAGGCGGAGATCAGAAAGTTCGCGGAGCAAAAGGGTACCAGGGCAGTGACGGTGTTCAGCGATTAAATGTGCTCGACATCCAGCGACTTATACGGTTCATGAGCAAAATTGTGATTTGTGTTGTTCCGGGCTGGGCTGTAGGCGGCGGACACAGCCTCCATGTGGTTTGCGATTTGACTCTTGCCAGTAAGGAGAACGCAATCTTTAAACAGACCGATGCGGATGTTGCAAGTTTCGACGGGGGTTTTGGCTCCGCCCTGCTTGCACGTCAGGTTGGGCAAAAACGGGCACGTGAGATCTTTTTCCTGGGACGAAATTACTCCGCACAGGAAGCCTTCGAAATGGGTATGGTAAACGCAGTGGTTCCCCATGAAGAGCTTGAAGAGACCGCTTATGAGTGGGCACAGGAGATTCTCGCAAAAAGCCCTACTGCTATTCGCATGATAAAATTCGCATTCAACCTCGTAGATGATGGCATGGTTGGCCAACAGGTTTTTTCAGGGGAGGCAACTCGGCTTGCCTATATGACCGAGGAAGCTGAAGAAGGGCGCAATGCTTTCCTCGAAAAACGAAAACCGGACTTCAGAAAGTTTCCGTGGCTGAGTTTGTAACTGGTTGTTCCGGTTGAAAGAATATCATAGTGTTCTAGAAGATTCAGAGTTTTTGCGCCTTTTGGAACAGTGTCAGTCTAAAACTCAAGACGTGCCATTATCTTTGCTCCGGGTGGAGCAGAGTCATTGTAAATACTCAAAACGCATACCCCCATTGCCCCGGCAGGGGCAGTATGTTTACTGGTACGAACATCGTTCACTTCTACTATAAGCTGTTAACACTGCCAGGGAAGATACCGCACCTCCGGGGCGGGGTGTTTCCTTACTTATCCGGCT
>SLJB01000100.1 GCA_007135335.1 Balneolaceae bacterium | reverse complement strand
TTGATATAAAAGAACGAAAAAATCAAGGCGGTGAATTGCTTGGCGGCGGGTGCTGGCAAAGCACGGAAAAATTTCAAGGCCGATATTATTCAAAGGCAATAGAAAATTCACAAGCGGCTGATGAAATTTTTCAATTCGTCCTCCGCCAGTCACCCTTTTCCCGCCAATCAATTCAAGGCCAAAGTATCCTCGAAATTATAGGTTGTTGCTGCGTGGAGTTATTTATGGACTTAGCCTAATCGATTATTCTTAGACCTTATATAGATAAAAACACCCCGAACAAATATTGCCGGGGTGTTAGTCTATCAACCAATATGTACTGGTTAGAGAAATCGTCTGTTTAGATAGGCTGGTTCATATACCTCTGGTACTGCTCATTTATCTCATCAATTGACGGCGCCTCACCTGCAATCACCCAGAAACGGTACCTGAAATCAACCGGGGCACCTTCCGACATGTGATGCGGAATAAACTCACCAAAACGCCCGTAGGTTCTCTCTGACATCTCGCCCCGGCCGGGATTTGATGGGTGTGTCATGTACACAACAGTGTAAGTATTACCTTCAATGGTAAATTGCATGGCATTCCAGGGCAGATTGATTCTGTCGTCCTCTCCAAGCTCTTCATCAGCCGGAACATGCGCAAGTTCTGCAGGGCGAATAAATCGGGTTGCATCTGAATTATCGGCAACGTACTGCGCTGCCCTGAACTGAACACCCGCATGCTGCAGGTCGCCGCCCAACCGTGCCGGAGCTGCAATGGCAAACACGCGCGAGTGAAAATCGATGTAATAACTGTTGTCGGTGTGCGTCATGGAGCGGATGTCTCGTCTCTCCTCCAGCATGATATCACCCTCTTCGTCTTTCCAGTTAATTTTGGCAATATGCCCCCCTAAAACCGGACCCGAAAACTCAACAAGAATCTCTTCATGTTCACCACGCTCACCGTTTTGGGCATGCCAGATATCGAGCGTTTTGTTCAGGATCTCAATTTGGTTATACCCGAAAAAGATACCGCGGTGATGGGAGTACAAACCACCCGGCCCCTTGGTTATAAACTCGTCTGATACCGGACTGAATACGTGGTGATAAGGTTTTTTTGTCTCTTCGATGTTATCGGAATCATAAACGGGGTGCTCATATTGAACAAGCGGCCTGCCGTTTACACGAAGCTGAAGAGATTGATCCCCCGTCCGTTCCCAGGCGTAGGTTTGCTCTGAGCAGTCCATATTTCTGCGAATGGTAAATTCAACAGTGGTGCCTTCGGCCTGGGTGGCTCGCCACCATAACAAAGCACGCGTTGCTGTTAACCGTTCGGGCTGGGCGGGAAATAGTTCGCCATCGGCCTCAATGCAAAAATCTCCGGAAAGATCATCTAGCGGCAGATTTACATTTACGAGAGCATTGTCAAGGTTGTGGCTGGCAGTAAATTCAAATGTTTGCTCCTGATCGCCCGCGGTGCAGCCGGCAGCAAAAAGAAGTAGAAGTACAAAAACAGATAAGTTTCTCATGGTATTGATCCTAAGCTGAAGTTTTATGGTTTATCAGTTTTATGATGTTAATTATCAGGTAAATTTACAAGTTTCGAATTGCAACCTCTAAAACTCGGGAAATAAATTATGAATATTGAACAGTTCAGGAATTTTTGTCTCTCCCTGCCCGGCGCTGCTGAAGATCTGCCGTTTGATGAAAACACACTCTGTTTTAAACTAAAGGGCAAAATATTTTCGATCTGTGATATTGATGAGTTTGAAAGCATCAACCTGAAATGCGACCCTGCAAAGGCTGTGGAACTTCGTGAAAACTATCCCGGTGTGGTGATGCCCGGTTATCACATGAATAAAAAACACTGGAATACGGTGAGCATGCAGAGTAACCTGCCGGCGGAGTTGCTTGAAGAGTGGATTCTGGACTCTTACAAACTTGTTGTGGCTAAACTTACAAAAAAAGAGAGAACTGAGTTTTTAAATAAAGGTTGACTACAAAACAAAAAAAATAGCCACCCGGTTTTCAATCCGGATGGCCTGCTAATCATTAATACAAATCGTTTAGAAGCTTACGCCAACTTCAAGCATCAAGCCCTGGAATGTAGGGTTCATACCCACATCCACGCTGGTTACTACACCGGTTGTTCCTTCCTGGAATCCGGAGGCTTTTTGATATACATACTCAGCTTTCAGAAGAATGTTATCCGTAATGAATGAGCCAAAACCGGCCTGGATACGGGATACATTTCCATCGTTATCGGTAGTTACAAACTTACTGTAGTCAACATTGCTGTATCGTGCAGAGAGATAGAAGTTGTCGCCTAAGAACTGTACACCTTCAACAGAGTAGTATGTCCACTCTTCATCACCTGCCTGGCTGAAGTTATTCGGATCTACGCCGGTTCCATTACCCTGGCCAATAAAGGCAGAGAGTTTATTTCCTTCAAAAAGTTCAAAGATACCGTTGATCTCCCATGCAGAAACTTCTCGGCCGTTGCCGGGACGTACCTGGCCGGGGCCTTCGCCGCTGCCTGAATTATCATTATTCAAGTTCCAAACACCACCGTATGAAGATCCGTGTCTTTCTCTTCTGAATAGATTGGAACCTCTGAGAACACCGTCATCATGATTTACTGTGTAGTATGAGCCTGAAAAATATACACCATCAATCATATCGAGCCATAGTTTTGTTCGGAACGAATATCCTCTTGCTTCCTGGAAATCCTGCTCAGGTGCGCCAATACCGGCACCAACCATGAGCCCGAAAGAGTCTTTATTCAGTATAATTTCCATACCGGGCTCTGAACCCAGGGGAGCAAGAACAGGATTACCAACAAGCGGATTGCGATGTGCATCTGCGTTGATAGTTCGTGTGTACTGGTGCTCTCCAAAATCAGCAAAGAAGTTACCGGCTTTAATATCAATGTGCCTAAGGAGTGGGTTGATGGCAGTAAGGAATGAATTTCCGGGTATGTTTCTGATATACATGTACCCGTTATTTCCCCACCACTGGCTTGGATGTCTTTGAGTTGCCAAAAGGC
>SLJB01000133.1 GCA_007135335.1 Balneolaceae bacterium | reverse complement strand
GGAGAAAATACAGGTGTTTTGAGCCTGATCTTCTTTAAGAATATCCGCCTGAACAGTTCCGCGAACCACCTGGATAGCGTCTGCTTTGATTCTTTCGTAAACATCTTTCTCAACCAGTTTATCTCCACTAAAACCCAGTAAACCGAGGCCGAAACCATTGTTGGTTGCCGGCAGATTATTGGCATATTCCGGCAGTGGAAGTCCCTTTTTGCTGAAATGTTGTTCAATATTTTTTAGGGCATTCTCCCACAAGCCTTCATTTTTAAGATATCGCTCTACTTCCTGGTCAATAGCCGTATTCATAAACATGGCTAAAATCATTGGTGCGGGACCGTTGATTGTCATCGAAACAGACGTGGTTGGTGCTGTGAGTTCAAATCCAGAGTAGAGCTTTTTCATATCATCGAGTGTGCAGATACTCACTCCGGAATTCCCGATTTTCCCGTAAATATCAGGCCGGTAATCGGGATCTTCGCCGTATAGCGTTACCGAATCAAACGCCGTGGAGAGTCTTGCCGCAGGCATTCCCTCGCTCACATAATGAAACCGGCGATTGGTTCTCTCCGGTGTTCCCTCACCCGCAAACATTCGGGTGGGATCTTCTCCTTCCCGTTTAAATGGAAATACACCCGCTGTGAACGGAAAGTAACCGGGCAGATTTTCTTTTAATGCAAATTGGAGCCGGTCACCCATATTTTTGGTTTTAGGCAGGGAAATTCGCGGAATTTTCGTACCACTCAAAGATTCTCTATACAACTCATTTTTGATCTCTCTGCCCCTGATCTTAACGGTGAAATGATCTTGTCTGTATTTTTCGTAGAGCTCATCCCATCCATCGAGTATTTTCGTTGGGAGCGGATCCAGTTTTACAGACCAGTGTTCTTCCATCTCATCAAGGCGGGTTAGTAGTAGTATTTCATCATCCGGTTTCCAGTTTTTTATCTGGCTGATGGTTCCCCGAACCTGATCCAGTTTCGTTGCAATCTCCACCTGCTCTTCAGCCCATCGGTGATAATTCTGGATGGTTTCAGTGATCTCAGACAGATATCGTTGGCGTTTGCCCGGTATAATAGCTTGCGCATGAAGGCCCTCAGCCGGCTTGCTGTTCGTGTACAGCTCTGTTTCCCAGCTGACAGAGTATTTTTCATTGATCTGATTCACAATGGCTGCAAATAACCTGTGTACACCTTCATCATTGAACTGTGCTGCAATGGTAGGGTACACCGGCATTTTATCCGGCTTAACATGCCAATCCCCTCTGTTACGCTGCATCTGCTTTCGGATATCCCGCAGGGCATCCAAAGATCCTTTTTTGTCGAATTTATTCAGCACAACCAGATCGGCCAGATCCAGCATGTTAATTTTTTCAAGCTGAGTAGCTGCGCCATACTCATGTGTCATCACATAAACAGGAATATCACAAAGCTCAGTAATTTCAGCTCCGCTCTGCCCTATTCCGCTGGTTTCCACAATAATCAGGTCAAAACCGGCAGCCTCATACACAGCAATTGCACCTTTCGCGGCATCGCTGATGGATTTATTGGATGCGCGCGTTGCCATACTTCGCATAAAAACGCGTTCGGTATCGATGCTGTTCATGCGTATGCGGTCACCCAACAATGCACCACCGGTTCTTACTTTCGACGGATCTACAGAAATAACGCCGATGGTGAGTTCATTAAATTCAGTTAAAAAACGCCGGATAATTTCATCGGTGAGTGAGCTTTTGCCCGCACCTCCCGTGCCTGTAATGCCCAAAACCGGAATCTGTTTTTTTGTTTTCTGTATCCGCTCACCGTTGAGCAACAAATGATCTCCATCAAATTCTGCAATCTCTTTTATGCCGTTTTCAAGAGCTGTAATGGCACGGGATACGGCATTTAAATCCCCATCTAAAATCTTCAACGGATCAGAATGCGCAACTTCAATTGTACTGTAATCGCACGCTTTCATCATGTAGTTAATCATCCCTTGCAGGCCCATGGAACTGCCATCTTCAACGGAGAATATTCTTGAAACTCCATAGTCGTGAAGTTCCTGAATCTCTCTCTCAACAATGACTCCGCCGCCGCCGCCAAAAACTTTTATATGCGAGGAGTGATTCTCTTTAAGCAGATCAATCATGTATTTAAAATACTCCACATGACCACCCTGGTACGAGCTGATGGCAATTCCCTGGGCATCCTCCTGGATGGCACAGTTCACTATTTCATTTACTGATCTGTTATGGCCCAGATGAATCACTTCTGCCCCGGTAGCCTGAAGAATTCTCCGCATGATGTTGATACTTGCATCATGTCCGTCGAAAAGGCTGGCTGCAGTTACAAAACGTACCTTATTGTTCGTAGAAAATTTTTCTGAACCGGATGTCCCATTACTCTGGACTGCTACATTTTGAGTTCGCTCTTTTGAGGTTTTTGTACCGTTTGTCATAAATATTTTTCTTGTAGATAATTTCGGAAGCGTTTCCAAGATAACCATCTTGGCCGACAAAATTAAGGTTTAACGCCCGATTAGATATCGTTTACAATATTTAAACGAATTGAAACAGCCGATCTGATTCGGCTGCTATATTTGCTTTCACACCTGATATAGTTGGCTGAATATGAAATCATCTTCATGTTTGGCACCCTTTTGCGTACCTTAACGGCATAAATTCATCCAATCTGATTGAACTCAGCAAGCGCAATATCATATGATGCAGTTGTAGTTGGTTCAGGGCCAAACGGCCTTGCTGCAGCAATACGTCTTGCAGATAAAGGACTCCATGTAAAGGTGTTTGAAGCGGCTGAAACTGCCGGTGGCGGGATGCGAACAAAGGAAATCATCCGCCCGGGATACAGACACGATATCTGTTCAGCTATCCACCCTATGGCTGTTTCTTCTCCCTACTTAAAGCAGTTACCTCTTGAGAAATTTGGATTGAAATGGATTCATCCCGTACATCCGGCTGCTCATCCTCTCGATAACGAACCGGCTGCAATCCTTTTTAATGATTTGTATGAAACAGCATTCCACCTTCAGGATGATGAAAAAACATACAAAGAGCTTACAGAGCCCATCGTTGAAAACTGGGATGGGCTCACACAAGATTTTCTCGGTCCGTTGCGGTTCCCATCTCACCCGTTTAAACTCGCATCTTTTGGTTTGAAGGGTTTGCAACCTGCTTCATTTTTTCAAAAGAGGTTCAAAACGCAGAGAGCAAAAGCACTCTTTGCGGGAATGGCGGCTCACAGTCTGCTGCCACTCAATTCATTTGCAACATCAGCGATCGGGCTGGTTTTTTTCGGAGCCGCTCACACGAACGGATGGCCAATAGCTGCCGGCGGATCACAATCCATCGCGGATGCTATGGTTCACTATTTTAAATCCCTTGGCGGTGAACTTGAAACCGGGTTCAGGGTTGAGAAACTCTCACAACTGCCAAAGGCAAAAGCCGTGTTGTTTGACCTTACGCCGAGGCAGGTTTCAAGAATTGCGGGGGATGCATTTTCTCCCGGGTACAAGAAAAAGCTCCGAGCCTATCGTCTCGGTTCCGGCGTATTTAAAATCGATTATATTTTGAAAGAACCGGTTCCCTGGAAAGATCCCGAGTGTATGCGCTCAGGTACCGTGCATCTTGGCGGAACATTTGATGAAATTGCTGCTTCTGAAAAAGCGATGAGTGAAGGACATCACCCCGAAAAACCATTTGTTCTTGTAGCGCAACAGAGCCTTTTTGATCCAAAAAGAGTACAGGAAGATGGACACACTCTTTGGACCTACTGCCATGTACCGAATGGCTCAACGCGTGATATGACTATGGCCATAGAAAATCAAATAGAACGTTTTGCTCCCGGTTTTAGGGATGTAATTGACGAAAAAAGAACCATGAATTGTGCCGATTTTGAAGAATATAATGCAAACTACATCGGCGGCGATATAAACGGTGGCAGGCAGGATATAAGGCAGCTCTTTTCACGGCCGGTAAATATCATCAATCCGTACGCCACTCCTGCTGATGGAATCTATTTCTGTTCATCCTCAACCCCACCAGGCGGCGGAGTTCATGGTATGTGCGGCTATCATGCGGCAAACCTTGCATTAAAAAAAGAGTTTGGAATCAGGTAGTGATACACACAGCTCCCAATAAAATCAGTCCTGTTTACAACATATCCAAATGTGGTATTAAACCTTCACACAAAAGCTTTATTTTTGGCGTGATATGATTCGGAATATCCTTGAAATAGCAAAGCTGAAACCGCTAAAAAAATCTTTTAAATCCGGGCGGGCAGGATCTGGCTGGTGGACAGTATTAACCATTAGTATTGCACTGCTGGTAGGCATTCCGGTATTCACTGTGGCGGCGAATTTATTTGTGCCAAGTGGAGATGTATGGCAGCATCTGGCCTCAACTGTTTTACCGGACTATGTAATCAACTCAATCTGGCTGATGCTGGGTGTGGGAACCGGAGTATTCATTCTTGGTGTGGGAACAGCATGGCTTGTAACCATGTGCAGGTTTCCCGGAAGCAAGTGGTTCAACTGGATGCTGATACTCCCTATGGCTGTACCGGCTTATCTGATGGCTTATACCTATACTGATTTTCTTGCATTCACAGGTCCGTTTCAATCCCTTATTCGAGATCTTACCGGATGGGGTTTAGGTGATTACTGGTTCCCCAATGTTCGCTCCATAAGCGGGGCGATACTGATGATGTCGTTCGTCTTTTTTCCTTATGTGTATCTGCTTACACGTGCAGCTTTTTTGGAGCAATCCTCTTCTTTACTTGAAGCAAGCCGAAGCCTCGGTGCAACCCCGCTTCAGAGTTTCTATAAAATTGCCTTGCCGCTAGCCCGGCCATCCATCGCCGCCGGCATGGCACTCGCGTTGATGGAAACCCTGAATGATTTTGGCACGGTAGATTATTTTGGTGTGCAGACGTTTACCACCGGTATTTACAGAACCTGGTTTGGATTGGGAGAACGTGCTGCTGCTGCTCAGCTTGCCGGATTTTTGCTCATCTTTATCTTATTTCTGATACTTCTTGAGCGCTGGAGCCGCAACAACATGAATATGAAGCAGAGTTCTTCAGGAAGGTATAAACGGCTGTCGATTTACCAGCTGAGCGGTTGGAAAGCGTGGGCCAGTACACTTTTTTGTTCAATTCCCGTGCTGGTTGGGTTTTTAATCCCTACGGCTATTCTCGTGGATATGATGATTGCAAATTTTGAAGCAGCTGTTGATTCAAGATTTCTGCAGTTCAGTCTGAATACCATTTTTGTAGCTCTTATCGCAGGCGTTATCGCTCTACTTGTTGCACTAATTATGGCTTATGGAGTTCGCTTGAACCCTAACTTTTTCACGAAAGCATCAACCCGGATTGGTTCAATGGGGTATGCCATACCCGGCTCTGTAATTGCTGTGGGCATTTTAATTCCTTTCGGCTGGATGGACAACACAATTGATGGATGGCTGAGAGCTACATTCGGAATATCTTCCGGATTGTTACTGAGCGGTACTATATTTGCGCTCATTTTTGCTTATGTGGTTCGTTTTCTTGCCGTTGCCTTCAATACAGTAGAAGCAAGCCTCGGCAAGATAACACCCAGTATGGATGAAGCTGCCGAAGGCATGGGGTATGGTTTTGGGAAAACGCTTGGAAAAGTTCACATCCCAATGATATCAGGAAGCCTTTTTGCGGCCATCATGCTTGTGATAGTGGACGTGATTAAAGAACTGCCGGCAACCCTCATTGTGCGCCCTTTTAATTTCGATACGTTAGCTGTTCAGGTGTATCGTTTGGCTTCAGATGAGAGGCTGGCAGAATCATCAGGTGCCGCCCTTGCGATTATTCTTGTGGGTCTTGTGCCTGTGTTTATATTAAGCAAGTCGATTGCTAAAACACGTAAGAATAACTCATAAACTGTTAAATTTTACGTGATGCTTACAGAGTAAAAGTTCGATAATTATGATTCCAGTTTAATTTGGATCAGCATTTTAACAGTACTCACATCTTCAAAGTTCTGAATATCAAGCCTGAAAGACGTTCCCTCTGCATATGTTTTAGCTTCACGAATTAAATGCTTTACATAATCGGGAAGCGGACTCATCAAAGAGTTTTCCGTTGCTTTTACTCCATACGTAAAGACAATTGTAAAGTACTCATTTTTGGGAATCAGATGAAAAACCCGCCGTTTAAGAGCTGTACAGGAGAGTGTCCAACCGGCTTTTTTGCTATAAAATTTCCAATCCCATTCAGCAGATCCAAATTCTTCACGCAAATGGCACTTAATCTCTTTCAAAACCATTGACGCATTCCCAAGTGCATTATTCAGCTCGAACTCCCGCGGTTTTTTCGATTTTTCACTGAATACACTTTCACTCATACTGGTGACTCCCGTCTAATACAGAACCATGCTGAAAATGTTACCTCCAGCCCACTCTATCCATAAGGCGAATGGCTGCAGGATTATTAATCCCGTAAAAAGATACGTTTACAGCATCACTGTCATAACTGCCAAAACTATCCAGGGCATCGGGAAGCTGAAGGCCATCGATTACCGGGAATTCATTATTCCCTACAGCAAATAACAACTGGGCATTTTCGGTGGCTAAATATTCAAGAAACCGAATAGCATTTTCCCTGTTTGGGGAATTCGCTGCAATACCTGCACCGCTGATATTTACATGTGTGCCACCAAATTCTGCCGCTGGGAAATAGATACCCACTTGTTCTGCCACTTCCCGGTCTTGCGAAGAGCTTGATTGAATAAGCCGTGCCAGGTAGTAATGATTTGCAAGGGCAACATCGCATAAACCCGCTGCAACAGCTTTTATCTGATCGGTATCACCTCCCTGTGGCGGCCTGGCAAAATTCCGAACAAGTCCTTCAGCCCACTCTTCAGTAGCTTCCTCACCATGCACTTCAATCAGAGAGGCCACGAGTGATTGATTATAGATATTATTTGAGGATCGAACACAAATACGTCCGGCCCATTTTTCTTCAGAAAGCTGCCAATACCCTTGTAAATCGTCTGTGCTTATTGTATTTCTGTTGTAAATAATTCCTCTGGTTCTCTCCGATAAACCAACCCAGTACCCTTCCCGGTCATACATTTGTTGGGGGATAACCTCCTGTAAGAATTCTGATTGATGCTGTTGCAATATTCCGGCTTCTTTTGCACGCCACAACCTGCCCGCATCCACGGTAATTACGATATCTGCAGGACTGTTGATTCCCTCATTTCGAATGCGTTCAATTAATTCATCAGAAGAACCTTCAATGAGGTTAATATGAATACCTGTTACCTCCGTAAACCGATCATATAGCTGTAAATCCGTATCGTAATGACGGGATGAGTAAATATTAACTTCATCTTTTTGGGCACATGAAGCAAAAAAAAGAAGTGAAAAAAAGCCCAATAAAAGTTTTTTAAACATTGATTTAGTCAGTTTGATAGTTTTGAATTCAGATTACCGGAATCCCGCCTCCGGAATTTGATCCATAAGACAGGCTTAATAAGTTAAACTATTTTATTTAGAATAAATCTAAATAAAGAAATGATCTGAATCAATCATACATATCTATTAATCAGATTTTTTACTTAAGGAAATCAGACAGGTATTCATATCCTTCCGTTAGAGTCCCGTTATGAACAATGATGGCTTTTTTTATTTCATCAGGCAGATCAAGATTACTGAGCGGAACGGAAAAATCTGCTTCAGCGATTGATTGAATGAATGGTTTTAGTGCTTTGCTAAAGTGATCTGAGGCCTCCCGCGGCAATTCACTGGGTAATATATCCACAGCCATTACAGCAATTCCTTTTCCGCTGAAGCCCATTTGATACTGATCGGAAGATGGGTCATACATAAAAACAGGATCTTCAATCTCAGTTGCTTTTTCAGTGCACTCTATTGAGCCATGCACATCACAGGTGATGTCTCCAATTACTTTCAGATTCAGAGTATTGGATTTTTCCTGCTCCAGCAGCCATCTTTTTTTTATCAATTTAGGGTAGCGCTCATCCCAATAAATACCGTTCACAAATACATTGATTTGAGGCAGTAGTTTCTCAATAGATGATTCATACTGATCAGGTCTGTTTATGTAATAAAAAAGATCAAAACTCTCTCCATCTTTATGATTAAGGTAATCCTGAGGTAATATGTTAACAGTTATGATCGGGCTTTCGGATGGATAATCTCTATTTATCAATTGTAACGGTGTGATTGAGGCTCCATTTAGAAGCTGAACGATCTCCAGTGCTCCCTGAGATACGTTGCCATCCCCGGTAATGGCAATGATCAAGGGTTTCATTGCATCCGGAAGTCCGGTTTTCCGGATCTGTTTAGCAACATTTTCAATATCTGCTTCGGCTTCATCCAGAGAGTTATAATGATAGGCTTGCTTAAGCTGTGAAAAAGGATTCTCAACACCCAGTTTCTGATATCGTCGGCCAACGGCCCATAATGTGTTGATCATTCCGGCTAGCCCGGCAAATCGCCCAAAGAATATCAAGCGTCTACCCCGGTTATCTTCTATTTTTTCATAATCAATCAACGTACTTCCGGCTTCCATCAGATTTCTAAGCATCGGCATGTTATAGGGCTGACCTTTAATCACATGAGAGAAGAAAACGTACGTTTTGCCGGACAGGAAATAATTTGCGGGCATTTCTTTTACACCCAGAATTACATCACAGTGATCCAGGTTATCTGATAATTTTGCACCTGCTTTTTCAAATTCATCGTCCCGGAAAATTCTTTTATCGGAAGATTCAATGGAAATCTCCACCTTTTGCTGTACGAGTTCATTCACATCCTCAGGAACAAGTGGTGATCTGCGTTCAAGATTGTATTTATCTTCGTGCCGAATTCCGATTTTATTCATAGATGCTATCTTTTGTGTGGAGTTCTTAACTCTGTTTTCTCGAGAGTCTCTTTCAATCAGCCAACGTTTTTACGCGAATCTTCAGGAATGTGCTCCCGAATTTTTCCCAGCAGATAGTGATGGAAATATTCATTACCGGCAACCACGCGCTGGCCGAATGCCCATCCATCCTTTCCCATCCAGTCAGTCACAACTCCACCTGCTTCCCGGATAATCAGGGCAGCTGCAGCCACATCCCAGATGTGCAGAGAGTATTCATAGAAACCGTCAAATCTTCCACATGCAACATTACACAAATCGTACGATGCAGCACCCGGACGCCGGATTCCCTGAAGCTCTTCCATAAAGACCCGGAAAAGATTTAAATATGGATCAACCAGAGAGAGATCATTATAAGGGAAACCTGTTGCCACGAAGCCATTTTTGGTATTCTGAGTTCCTGAAACTGAGATCTCTTTACCATTCAGCCTGGCCCCCTCACCTGCAACAGCTGTAAACTCCTCATCTCTGTTTACCTCAATCACCACACCCACTTTAGGCTGCCTGTTTTCCCATAGCGCAACCGAAACGCAATACACCGGAAAGTCATTAGCAAAATTTGTGGTTCCATCAATTGGATCAATAATCCATGTTCTGCTTTCAGAGAGTGAGTCATGATTTGCCGATTCTTCAGCAAGTATGTGATCATCAGGAAATTCTGAACGGATAAGTTTGAGAATAGCTTTTTCAGCAGCGATGTCTGCATCGGTTACAAGATCATGAAATCCCTTTTCCTTAATTTTTATCCCTTTTTCTTTGTACTCTTTTATAACCCGAACTCCTTCACGAGCGGCCTTGCGGGCAATGTCTAAATTTTTGTTCATCATTTAATCTGCGATAGTTAATTCAACAAAAGGTGTTATTCGCCTTTCATTTTGTATTCAAATGTTTTTGTACCCAAAGTCGGTTCATTTTTCACAAATTCTGGATCATCAAACAGCTCATCTGCTGACATTCGCTGAATACGGGATAGCTCCTTCTGAAGTTTGCTGAGCATTTCAATCATTTTGATCTTCGTGTCGTTATCAGCTGATTTAATTTTTTCTGAAATATCACCCCGCTTGCGTTCACAATATTTGAGTCGAAGCGATTTCATGCACGATTTAGCTGTTCGAACCGGATTCTTATCCCTTCTGAACTCACCTCCCAGGCGTTTTGCAAGATCTTCGCTTACAGAATGGCGTTCCAGTAAAATATCTCCGAGTAAAGATGGAAACGGGCGTTCTCTGTTCATATAATGTTCTTTTGAAACATCTTCGCCGGATTGATGTCTCTCCATAATATCACTGTAAAACATCCTTATCTCTTCATCTTCAAAATGATCCTCACCGATGTTATGACCGATAAAACTTTGCATTTTCTCACCATAGATCAGCAATAGCCTGATCACCTCTTTTTCATAATGAGGAGCTTTTTTGGGTGGTGCCGGTCTGTTTACATCATTTACTGTTTCATCAAAATAGGCATGGCCGGGTAAAGAACCGGCCGGGGGAACTTGTTGCGGCTGGGTAGATCTTCGGTTTCTGAACGCATCCTGCCTGCTGCGCTCGCTGATAATCAAATCGAGCTGTTGAAAAAGCTCTCTGTCGCTCCCCTTGCGGTAAACCTGAGTTTTTTGGTGCAGATGCTGAACATAGAACTGACGGTCCAATTCACCCGGTATCATGGAAATACTTTGAAGAATCTCTTTAATAGTTGACGATCGGTCGGCCGGGTTTTCCATCTTACCCTCTTTTTCCGCTTTATGTATGCTGAAGGAGACAAAATCTTCAGCATACTTTTTTTTGAATTCAATAAATGAATCCTTTCCGAACTGTTTCACAAATGAATCGGGGTCTTCCCCATCGGGTAATTCCATCAGATTCACATTCATCCCCTGTTTAAGAGCAATGTTCATTCCCCGAACCATTGCATTTTGACCTGCTGCATCGGCATCATAAATCATCACAATCCGATTTCCATACCTTTGCAAAATGTTAATCTGGCCGGAGGTTAATGAAGTACCGCTTGAAGCCACCACGTTGTTAACCTCATACTGATTCATAGTGATCACATCGGTGTAACCCTCTACAAGTATCACTTCTCCATCTTTCCGGATATCATTCTTTGCAAAATTTACGCCATACACCACTTCACTTTTATTATATACCAGAGTTTGAGCCGAGTTGATATATTTTGCAGTCTTCTTTTTATCGCTGAGAATCCGGCCGGCGAAGGCAATTACTTTCCCCGATGGATTAAAAATCGGGAACATCAATCTATCACGAAAGGTGTCGTAATAGCCGTCATTGCGGTTGCTTGGCTTCAGAAGGTCTGCACCCAACAGGTACTGCTCTTCTATCCCCTCCGCTTTTGCAGCCTTTAACAGAGCATTATTTGATGGTGAGTAACCAAGCCCGAATGTTCTCCAGATTTTTTTGTCGTACCCGCGTTTTTCAAGATAGCTGCGTGCTGCTTCGGCTTCATCTGATTCGAGAAGTTGACGGTAGAAAAATAGTCCGGCAAATTTTAAGGCGTGGAAAATTCCTTCCCGCTGCCTGGTACGTTCATCCTCGCCTTCCACATGTTCATCAGGAATATCAATTCCATACCGATCAGCTAATGTTCGCAGCGATTCCGGAAAACTGATCCCCTCCTGTGCCATCACAAAACTGAATACATCGCCGCTCTCACCACATCCAAAACATTTATAGATACCAAGTTTTGGTGTTACATGGAATGAAGGAGTTTTCTCATTATGAAACGGACAAAGCCCTGTAAACCCACTGCCTGACTTTTTGAGTTTCACATAGTCTCCAACCACCTCTACGATGTCGGCAGCCATGCGAATTTCTTCTTTTTTTTCGTCCGTAATCATTCTG
>SLJB01000233.1 GCA_007135335.1 Balneolaceae bacterium | reverse complement strand
TAGATTCTACTATCAAGTTTTATAGATCGTTACGTCGCTAAATCGCTAAATCTCAAGAATCGTCAGATCAAAATGGTTGCCAACGAACCGGGTTACTGCCAAATTGATGTAGCGATTTGTAAGATCTGCCGACGTAGCGATTTCCGATCTGGCGCCGGTAGAAGACCCGACGCTGACATCCTGAAGTGTCGGGACGCAACAGCGCGGAAATGCTGTCAGGTCTAAAAGCCTGCCCGTCAGCCGAAGCTCCCGCTTCGGAAAACCATGCTCAATCCCGAATTCATTGCGCTGAGAACTCCCCATGAAAAGAACCCCCCGTACCGGGAATATACCTTTGCCTGCTGCCTGCTGCCCGTTGTCAACTTATTTCAGCATAAGTTCTGAACTACGGTTAACAAAAGAAAACCCCGCCCCGGCGAACCGGAACGAGGCTTTTGAGATGAGTTGTTATGAAAGGTTTCTTTATAAAACGGGTCGTTCAGGTGCGAGATCCCAATGCTCCGGAGATCTCCATAAGCTTGAGTGCAAAAGCTCTCTCATAAAGAGAAACTCTTTCGGCAGTTTGTCATACAGCTTGCTGAAAAGCTCTTCATGGCCCAGCACTTCTTTCTTCCAGGCTTCTCGGTCAACCGACATCAATTTCTGGAAATCTTCTCTTGTGAAGTTTTCCATGCCTGTCCAGTCAATATCCTCATATTGAGGCATCCAGCCCAGCGGGCTTTCAACAGCAAAGGCTTTTCCGCGAACACGGCCTACTATCCACTGCAGAACCCGCAGGTTTTGGCCAAAGCCCGGCCAGATGAATTTCCCGTTCTCATCCTTACGGAACCAGTTTACGGAGAATATTCTCGGTGCGTTTGGCAGTGTTCGGCCAAGCTGCAGCCAGTGGTTAAAGTAGTCTGCCATGTGGTAGCCTGAGAAAGGCAGCATGGCAAAAGGATCTCGTCGCACTGCGCCGATGTTTCCGAAAGCGGCGGCTGTCATTTCAGAGCCCATGGTTGCTGCGGCATATACTCCAAAGTTCCAGTTAAAGCTCTGGTAAACCAGAGGAACGGTGGTGCTTCTGCGTCCGCCGAAGATAAAGGCTTTAATCGGCACGCCGGCAGGATCTTCCCACTTCTCATCAATAGACGGGCAGTTTGCGGCAGGTGCAGTGAAGCGAGCGTTCGGGTGAGCAACGTTTTCACCAGATTTAGGATCGTGTTTTTTACCTTTCCAGTTGATGGTACCTTCCGGGCACTCGTGGCCAATATCTTCCCACCACACATCACCGTCGGGAGTTACACCCACATTTGTGAAGATCGTATCTGCTTCAATACTCACCATTGCATTGGGGTTTGTATCATAATTGGTTCCCGGTGCCACACCAAAATATCCTGCTTCCGGATTGATTGCATTCAGCTGACCTGTTTCATCTTTTTTGATCCAGGCTATATCATCGCCCACTGTTGTTACTTTCCAGCCGTCAATTCCTTTGGGCGGAATCATCATAGCGAAGTTGGTTTTGCCACAAGCACTCGGGAATGCAGCTGCTACATATGTTTTCTCTTTTTGCGGGGATTCCACTCCGAGAATAAGCATATGCTCAGCCAGCCAGCCTTCATCACGGGCCATGGTTGAGGCAATCCTAAGAGCAAAACATTTTTTACCTAGCAAGGCATTACCACCGTATCCCGACCCGTAGGAGATAATCTCTTTATCTTCGGGGAAGTGGCAGATATATTTGGTTTCCGGGTTGCACGGCCATGGTACGTCTTCCTGACCTGGTTTCAGCGGTGCGCCTACGGAATGGAGAGCTTTTACAAAGTCGCCTTTGCCAAGTACGTCGAGTACCGATTTGCCCATACGGGTCATAATACGCATGTTTACAACTACGTAGGCGGAGTCTGTTATCTCAATGCCAATTTGTGATATGGGTGATCCAAGAGGGCCCATACTGAATGGAATAACATACATGGTTCTGCCCTGCATACAGCCGTCAAAGAGCTTGCGCAGCGTTTTTCGCATCACTTTGGGCTCTTCCCAGTTATTTGTGGGGCCTGCATCACTTTTTCGCAAGCTGTTGATGAACGTTTTGTCCTCTACACGGGCCACATCCGAAGGGTCGGAAAAGGCGGCGAAACTGTTAGGCCGTTTTTCAGGATTCAGGCGTATAAATGTTCTGGCATCTACCATTTCCTGGCAAAGCCTGTCGTACTCTTCCTGTGATCCGTCACACCATACAACATGATCAGGTTTAGTTAATTCTGCGGTCTCTTCAACCCATTTGAGCAGTTGTTTATTTTTGGTGGGTGCTGTCTTTGTCATCTCATTTACTGTCATGGTCATCTCGTTTAATATTTAGGTTTCTTAGGTGAATCTCTGTTCTCTCTATATGTAAATTACTGCAAAGAAATAGATTTACCTGATAAAAGTGGATATAAATGTCTAAAATAACAGGAAGCGCTTTCATATGTATAAATAATTTATAAACAATATTATATATAGATCTAATTTTTCTTCAGTTACTCTCTATTGTAAGTTTGATGCTAAAATCATCGCCGTCCCGAAATAAAGTAACATTTCTGAATGCAACACTAAAAACTGCTCAGAAAATCTCATCGAAGAAGGGCAGATAACAGCAATTAAAGTTTCCGGGTAACAACTGTGGAACAGCTATTCATCAAATAAACTGATATACTGCTTATCTTAAAAAATCTGACATATTTTAATCACTATTCAAAATAACCCTGATACACTGTTGACACTGAACCCCTGACAAACTGTTAAAGCTGAACATGAATATTTTTACCATCATCATCCTTGCGGCCATCGTAATCGATTTTACTTTGGGTATCATCTCCAACCGGCTGAATCTTCAGGCTTTGTCCCAAAAAGTCCCGAATGAATTTGAGGGCGTATACGATGAAGACACCTATGCCAAATCGCAGAAATACACTCGTGTAAATACAAAATTTGGGTTCATTACAGGCTCATTCGATCTGCTTCTGCTCCTTGTTTTCTGGTTTGCCGGGGGCTTCAACTGGCTGGACCAGTGGGCGCGCGGTTTTGAATTTGGCGTAATTGGAACCGGACTGATTTTTATAGGAGCACTTGTACTGGCAAAAATTATAATCTCCCTGCCATTCAGTATCTACTCTACATTTGTGATTGAAGAACGATTTGGCTTCAACAAGACCGACGCTAAAACATTTACGGCAGACCGGCTAAAAGGGTTGCTGCTTTCTATTCTGATTGGAGCCCCGCTGCTGGCCGGAATCATCGCATTTTTCGAATATGGCGGTACGTGGGCATGGCTCTATGCCTGGCTTGCAGTAACAACATTTTCCCTGGTGATGCAATATATCGCCCCAACATGGATTATGCCGCTCTTTAATAAATTTGAGCCACTTGAAGATGGTGAGCTGCGTCAGGCCATCGAAGCATACGCCGATACCGTAAACTTTCCGCTTCAGGGAATTTATGTAATGGACGGATCCAAACGCTCATCCAAATCAAACGCATTTTTTACCGGTTTCGGCAAAAATAAACGAATTGCACTGTTTGATACACTCATCGAAAACCACACCACAGAAGAGCTTGTTGCCGTTTTGGCTCACGAAATAGGCCATTACAAGAAAAAGCACATCGTAAAAAACATGACCATCAGTATTCTGCATACCGGAATAATGTTCGCACTGCTGTCGATCTTTCTGCAGGTACCGGCACTGTTCGATGCGTTTTTTATGGAGCAGATGAGTGTTTATGCCGGGCTGTTATTCTTTGGCATGCTCTACTCACCCGTTGAAACCTTGCTTGGAATCGGAATGCAGATGATGAGCCGTAAGCATGAGTATGAGGCAGATGAGTTTGCCGCAAAAACCATCGGCGAAAGTGAAGAGATGGTGAACGTGCTGAAAAAACTGTCGAAAGATAATCTAAGTAACCTTACACCGCACCCGTTCTATGTATTTTTAAACTATTCTCATCCGCCGGTATTAAGAAGAATTGCAGCTATCAGAGGTGTCCCTGTTAATTAAATAAGAATATTGACTGCGATGAAAAAAATTGGTGGCTTGAAATTTGGCGGAAAGATTTTTAAGGCGTTTTTTTGGATTTATCTCATTCTTCTGCTGACTTTTTCTTTGTTCTTGGGAATTGAGATCTGGGAGACCGGTTTTGATACATCTTTTCCGGGGGGTGACCGGGTTTTTGTGACTACATTATCTATGGTATTTGTAGCGATATATTTTCTTTTTTACTGGAACCATCTCAAATATTTCATTGCCTGGGATAAGAATCGGCTAAGGGTCGTTTCAAAGAATATTAAAAAAGAATTTCACAGAAATACAATTAAACATATTGACCTTACATTGAATAGGCTGAATCTGGAATTCAAGGATGGAACAGCGGAAGAATTGGATGTCTATTTTCTTTATCTCAGTTATGAAGAGATTAACCGATTCCGGAAGGATTTTGATATCGAGGTAAACTGATTTGTTCAAATAAAATCACTTTTTTCGGCTCAAAAACTCGTCCACTCTTTTCATGTGCTCTTCACTCTCCCAGAAGGTGCTGAACGGTTCAATTTCGTCTTCAGCAGATTGCAGGTCTTTTCGTTTCAGGTATTCAATGAACACCCGATCGTTTTGTATCAGAGAATCTTTTATTACGTTTAGTTTTTCGGAAAACTCATCGTCAGTAATTACCTGCTGAATGAGTCCGCATTCAGAGGCTTCTTTCGCTGAGATGACCGCTTGTGTAGCCAGCCAGAAGAGAGCTCTGTTTCGCCCTACGGTTTGGGTTAACCGGCTGATTCCACCCCAGCCGGGCGGAAGATAAAACGCTCCCTGAGTAAAACCGATGTTAGCATCTGATGATGCCACTCGAAAATCGAATGCGAGTGAAATTTCCCATCCGCCTCCGTACGTTTGCCCGTTTATGGCAGCAAGTGTAAAGCAGGGCAAAGCTTCAATTCTCATCAGAATAGAGAGCATTCGCCTGGTCATTTTCTTTGCGCCTTCTGCATCTTTAATCCTGTGGAACTCTCTGAGATCGCCTCCTGAAATAAAACTGTTGCCGGAACCGGTTAAGACAAAGAGCCTGATTTCTCTCTTTTGTTCAAGCTCATCGAGCAAAGACTCAAGGCGATCCATCACCTCAAAGTTTATGGCATTCATCGTCTCCGGTCTGCTAATGGCAGCCGTAACAACAAAGGGTTCATAGGTAACTTGAAGAGGCATCAGTCATCAATTTCATAATCGGCTGCAGATATAGGTTTCCGCACAGATTGCAAAATCCAGTTGAGATATGCCGGGTTGCCTTCCTGTTCAGCCAGGTTGATGCTGATAATGCAGGGTACCTTATAGGAGTGAAGTTCTTTTACCCTCTTCGAAAGTTTTGCAACATTACTGTAGGTAGTTTTGAAAAGAAGCAAGCACTCAGTGCTTGTTTCAACGTTGCCTTCCCAGTGATAGATAGATTCCATACCATCCAATATATTAACACAGGCAGCGAGCTTTTCTTCAATAATTACAGAACCGATAGACCGTGCCTCTTCGCGATCTTTTGTGGTGACGTAAACAAGTCTGAGATTTCTGAACATGATGATTTAACGGCTTAGATTTATTTTTGGTAAAACTACAAAAATAACAGAAAGCAGAATAGAGATAATTTAGATGATGTTTATCTGTTATTTTACTACACGAGCATATCATGTAAATGTACATGTTGAATCAGCGGTGAAAATGCCGTATTTTAGCAGGCTCTGATGCAAATCAGAGCGATGTGCGCGAGAGTGGCGGAATTGGTAGACGCGCTAGATTTAGGATCTAGTACTTTTATCGGTGTGGGGGTTCGAGTCCCCCCTCTCGTACTAATCCGATCTTACAATATTCAGACAATAAAAAAAGGAAAAAACAAGTGGACATATCTGTTCAGGACGTTACCTCGGTAGACAAAGAGATAACCATAAAAGCAAGCAGAGAGGATCTCTCTCCTAAATTCGATCAGGCATTTAAAAAATACAGATCACAAATTCAGCTCCCCGGTTTTCGTCCGGGCCGAGTACCCCTGGGAATCGTAAAAAAACGATTTGGCAAAGAGATTGAGCTCGAAGAGATCAACAATTACGTGCAGGATGTGTATGAGAAACAGATTGTGCCCGATCATGAGCCGGTTGGCGAAACACAGATGGTAGATCTGAAGTGGGAAGATGATCAGCTTGAGGTAATCTTCAAGATTGGTGCAAAGCCTGAATTTGACCTCAAAGATCTCGCAGACATCGAAGTTGATAAGATGGTACATGACGTAAGCGATGATGAAGTTGAAGAGGAGATAGAAAGAACCCTTGAGCGGCAGGGAAACTGGGAAGAGGTGGATGGTGAAATCACCAAAGAGCATCGCGTTACCGTTGATGCTGTTAGTCTGGATGATGACGGCAACCCGGTTGAAGGAGAAAAAGATGAGAATCAGAAACTGGATCTTCGCCAGGAAGCTGCCGATGAATTTCGTGATAACCTTGTAGGCAAAAAAGCCGGTGATGTTGTAAAAATGGAACTTGGCGATGGCGATGAACTGGACCGTTTTGAGATGCGCATCAAAAAAATTGAGCGGATGCAGACCGGCGAAATGAATGATGAATTTGCCAAGAAAAATTCAAACGGCGAAGCGAAAAATGTAGAGGAGTTCAAGAGCTACATAAAGAGCAAAATGCAGGAGTACTACGACCAGTCAGCTGATGATATTTTTAAGCAAACAGCGATTGATGCACTTACAGAAGCTCATGAGTTTGATATTCCTGAAGTAATGAAAGAGCAGATTCTGAATTCGTATGTGGACTATGCCAAGCAGCAGAGCGGCGGCGAACTGCCGGAAGATTTCAACGCGGAGGAGTATAAAGAAAAAATGGGTGATCAGGCTCTTCGGGAGGCCAAGTGGGCGTTTATTAGCCAGAAGCTTCAGGAAAAATTTGATGACATTGAAATTAAACCTGAAGACATTGATCAGCAGCTGGGAGTTGAGGCTGCACGTTTTGGTGCCACGGTTGATCAGCTTAGAAGTTACTATGCACAGAATCCTTCACAGCTCGAAAACCTTCGCACTACCATCAGGGAGAGCAAAGTGTTTGCAAAACTTGCGGATGAAGTGACTGTAAATGAACTTTCCAAAGACGAATTTCGTAAGAAGAGAGAAGAAGAAAATGAAAAAAGTAACGACAAATAACGAGAGCCATGAACTACAAACAGCCAATTTTTGAATTCCCCGAAATGAGCGAAATCACACAAGTTCAGAATAGTCTGATCCCGATGGTTGTGGAAACCACAAGCCGCGGTGAAAGAGCATATGATATCTACTCACGCCTTCTTAAAGACAGAATTGTAATTCTGGGAACACCTGTAAATGATGCTGTTGCGAGTACAATTGTGGCTCAGCTGCTGTTTCTTGAATCGCAGGATGCCGAGAAGGATATTAACCTATACATCAACAGCCCGGGCGGAGTTGTATCAGCCGGGATGGCCATTTACGATACCATGCAGTACGTAAAGTGTGATGTATCCACTACATGTGTGGGTATGGCAGCTTCAATGGGAGCTGTTCTTCTTACAGCCGGTGCCAAAGGTAAACGCCATGCACTGCCACACGCACGTATCATGATTCACCAGCCACTTGGTGGTGTTCAGGGTCAGGCAAGTGATATTGAGATTGAAGCTCAGGAAATTCTTCGTCTGAAGAAGCAGTTGAGTGAAATTCTTGCAGGCCACACCGGTAGAGATGTTGAAGAGATCATCAAAGATTCCGACAGAAACAAATGGATGACCTCCGATGAAGCGCAAGAGTATGGGCTGATTGATCGCGTAATGCGCCGAGATAAAAAATAGATGACTACCGGGAATGATCATTTCTCTGAAAAAAAACTTATAATGCCTGTATTCGGGCATACAAAAACCTTTTATGAGTAAAAAGAAAGATAATGAATCGGTATTCTGCTCCTTTTGCGGCCGCTCCAGCCACGACGTAAATTCTATGGTTGCCGGCCCTGATGTGTACATTTGTAACCATTGTGTTGAGGACGCATCAAGCATTATCCAAAGTGATCTTTCTTCACTGGCACGCCGCAGAGAGAAGCAGTATAAGCCAATGCTCAAGCCGCTTGAAATTAAAAATAAGCTTGATGAGTATGTTATCGGGCAGGATAATGCAAAAAAAGCTCTCGCCGTAGCTGTTTACAATCATTACAAACGGATTACGAACGCTTCTGAAATCAGTATTGATGATACCAGAATAGAAAAGAGTAATATCATTCTGCTGGGGCCAACGGGTTCCGGTAAAACACTTCTTGCTCGAACACTCGCCAAAATCATTGACGTACCCATCACCATTGCAGATGCCACGGTTCTTACAGAAGCCGGATATGTTGGCGAAGATGTGGAGAGCATTCTGAGCAACCTTTTGCAGGCGGCTGATTATGATGTGGAGCGTGCCAAGCGTGGTATCGTGTACATAGATGAGATAGATAAAGTATCCCGAAAGAGCGACAATCCATCCATTACCCGCGATGTGTCGGGAGAGGGTGTGCAGCAAGCTCTTTTGAAAATACTGGAAGGCACCACAGCAAATATTCCCCCTAAAGGAGGAAGAAAGCACCCTGAGCAGAGCTTTATTCAGCTCGACACATCAGACATCCTCTTTGTATGCGGCGGAGCTTTCAGCGGCCTTGAAGAGGTTATTTCGCGGCGTATGTCAACAAGCTCCATGGGTTTTCATTCTGATGCTCAAAATAAGTTCGACAAAAATGATCCCAAGATATTCACTCACGTAGAGCCGGAAGATCTTCAGAAATTCGGACTGATCCCTGAGCTTATTGGCCGGCTTCCCATTATCTGCGGCCTCGAGGAGCTTTCTGATGATGCGATGATCGAAATTCTTCTGAAGCCTAAAAATGCGATCACGAAACAGTACAAAAAACTGTTTGATATGGAAGATGTTGAGCTGGTTTTCGAAGACGACGCCCTCACCGCTGTTGTTGAAAAAGCAAGAGACAGAAAAACCGGTGCCAGGGGATTGCGATCCATCCTTGAAGATGCCATGCTCGAAATTATGTTTATTATTCCTTCCATGAAAAATGTGAAGAGATGCGTAATTACTCGCGAAACCATCGAGAAAAAAGCACCCCCTGTGTACGAAAAGCGTAAAGCTTCTGCCTGATCATCGTCACAATAAAATTTATCGGGGTACATTCTTTTCTATAAGTTATCTTAACGGCTGCATGCTGCTTATTCAGAGTGTTTGGTTTATAATGTTGCGGGTATTTTGTAAGCTCGTATATTCTTGCTGTATAAGTATTCATGCCTCAAAAAGAATGATAAAACCTACGATACAGGTGTTCGATGAATACGTTATTACCGTCAAATCGCATTAAAATCATACTGGTTTCCCTGCTTATTCTCATCGCAGGAGCATCGTTTATCTACAATCAGATACTGCTTAACCGTATTATGCAGCAGGAGAGAGCCAGTGTTGAACTTTGGGCAAAAGCGTTTGAGTTTAATGTAGACCCAAGCCACCAGGAGATCAGTACAAAATTGAATATGGTTGCAGCCACATTACGTACCTATCCGGATGTGCCCGATAGTCTCTCCAGGATAATTCTTGAGGCTGAATCAGCCAAGTTTACCCAGGACTTTGTAACCAATGAGATTATACGACCTGAACATCTTTTCAATATTCCTGTTATTGTAGTTGATGAATCGGGGTTTGTAACGGCCTACCGCTTTATTGAAGATGAAAATATGAATCCTGAAGATCTGGTTAGCCGGTTTGCTTCACTACATGAACCCATTGCCATTACTTTAGGGGACGCTCAGCGCGCGCAAAACCAGTATGTGTATTACGGTGAGAGCCCGATGATTCAGTATCTGCGATTTTTTCCTTATGTACAGTTCGGAATTTTAGCGCTTCTTATCGGGGTTGGTTATACCACATATCGAAGTATCACAAGGTCGGAGCAGTCGAACCTGTGGGTGGGTATGACCAAGGAAGCAGCTCATCAGCTTGGAACACCTTTATCCAGTATTTATGGTTGGATTCAGCTGCTTAAAGATCAAAACAAACAAAATGGTGAGACACTGAAAATTGCTCATGAGATTGAGAACGATGTAACCCGGCTCAAAGGGATTGCTGAACGGTTCAACAAAATTGGTTCCCAACCTGAACTCAAAGAGCTCTGTCCCGAGCCGATTATAAATCAGGTGATTCTTTACATGGAGAATCGCATACCCCGGCTGGGTAAAAAAATTGAGGTGCGCAAGGCTATCGAAACAAATGAAAAGGTAATGATTAACCCTGAGCTGTTTCAATGGGCAATTGAAAATCTGATTAAAAACTCGATGGATGCCATTAATAAGAGCGTGGCAGATCCTTTTGTGTCCATTACCGTAATAAGAGATGGAAATCAGTTGCTGATTGATATAGAAGATTCGGGGTCGGGGATTGACCGAAAGTATCTGAAAGAGATCTTCAAACCGGGATTCAGCACTAAAAAAAGGGGATGGGGGCTTGGATTAAGCCTAACCAAACGAATTATCGAAGAGTACCACGATGGGAAAGTATTTGTGGTTCATTCAGAACAGGGGAAAGGAACCATCTTCAGAGTTTCACTGCCGCTTTAACCGGCAATTAGTCCTGTGCATATCCGCGTTTTGCCGCATAATCCATTAACTGGGCTTTGAGCAGATTTCGGCCCCTGTGTAGCCGCGATCGTATGGTTCCGATAGGAACATCAAGCATGTTGGCAATCTCTTCGTAAGTGAAATCTTCCACATCACAGAGCAGAACCACTGTGCGAAAATCTTCCGGGATACTGTCTAACGCTTCAGAGAGATCATCATCAATAAGTTCCCGAAACATTTTGTCTTCAAGATCAGATGTTTCAGTACGTTCATCTCTGATGGTTTCATAAAATGTGGCAACCTCATCGTAATCAACTTCCTGCGGTTTTTTTGATTTCTTGCGGTAGTTGTTGATGTAAGAATTCTTCAGAATTCTGAAGAGCCATGCTTTAGCATTGGTTCCTTTTTCATAGCTGCTGAAAAAACGGTAAGCTTTTACAATAGTATCCTGAACAAGGTCTTCTGCATCATTGGGATCCGCGGTTAGTCGTAATCCAAAATTATAAAGAGCATCAAGATGAGGAATAATTTCATCATTGAAATCTTGTTGCTTTTTTATTTCTGTATGTGTGAGATCTGCCATCCCTATATTTTAGTAGCATCAGAAAGAGTGTCCGCAAATTGCGGGTTTTTCTCCTTTTGAAGATTTTAATTACATATAAAATAGTGCTTATCCCACCAATAGTCTAATTGATAGAATTGATTGTTCTTGTAAATAAAACTAAAGAACAAAATTTTCACAATAGCGTTTCCCGACGTTACATACTTGCTATCACAAACAGATCATACAAGGCATGTGTCCATGCGGCTACCCCAAAGCCTCTTGAAACATAAATAAGATTTAGTGCTAAGCCAAACAAAAACCTGAATAAAAAAGACTGGAATGTAAAAAAATCACCGTATTCTCCAATATAATGAACAGTGCTGAATAGCAATGCGGCAAGTACAATGGCAAGCAGACCGGCTGTTTTTTTATTTTCTAAAATGGTGCTGAATCCATACAACAGAACTCCTACCAGAATAACTCTGAAAAAAAGTTCTTCGTACAGGCCGGCTCCCAGAGAAAGTGCAAAAAGCTGGAATTTGCTAAGCTGCTCAACAGGGTTCGTGGAGTCCATGTTTAGCAGAAAC
>SLJB01000139.1 GCA_007135335.1 Balneolaceae bacterium | reverse complement strand
GAATTAATAACGAAACAGGTTTAATCATGGCCATGAACAAGCACTCCTCTTTCGATATAAATGTATGGGTAAGTGTTTTGAACAAGCCGGATTGGTGTGGCAAAGAGCTGATTGATTTAACAGGAAACATTTCAAATACTATACAGGTTCAGGGAGATTGCCGGGTACAAATCGAAACCAAAGCTAATTCATACTCTGTTTTTGTGCCGATAGATTACACGTTTGAAGTAGCTACTGCAGTTTTGACCGGACAAGAAGGATGGAGGCTTATGAGCGCACCGGTAGAAACCACTTATGAATCTTACTTAAGCCCAATCTGGACCCAGGGAGCTTCTGCAGGCGCTAATATGGCCGCAGGTGTTCCAAATATATATCGCTGGAATAATGATATTGGCGGTAAAGATGTAGAAGATTGGCTGCCGGTTACAGATCTGACACAATCCATTACTCCGGGTACTGGATTTCTTGCCTATGTCTACAATCAGGATGTTGTTGATGATCCATCAACAGCCGGTTTTCCAAAATATCTGCCTGCTCAAGGAAATGAAATTCAGGGACCGGTTTCACCAACTATTAATACCAATGTTGATGGATGGACATTGCTCGGCAATCCTTTTGCTTTAACGATTGACTGGGGCAATGTTGATTACTCAGGCATTCATGATGCAGTTTATGTTTGGGATGTAAATGATGGCGGAGGCCTTCCCAGCGACCCTGACCTGGGAGCAGTTGGAACCTGGAAAGTGAATGCAGCCGGCCTTGGCGAGTTTGATGGGAGAATCCGCCCGTTTCAGGGGTTCTTTGTTCAGACTTCCGGCTCGTCCCCATCAGTTACGTTCACCAATGATTCCAAAAAACCGGGCGGGACTTACTTTGGCAAAGAGAAGCAGATGGAGTATGTAAAACTTACTATTGAAGGCAACACCATGAAAAACAGCACCTGGCTTCGATTTTCTGATGAAGGGTTCAATAGCCAATTATCTTCCGATGCCTTGCAGCTTATGCCCCTTAGTGAGAACTACACCCTCATTTCATCTCAAAAAGAAGATGGAAAGCTGTATCAAGTTGCCCATTATCCTACTCCAAATGATGATCTTTACATTCCGATTCATGTAGAAAGTACAAGAAAAGGCAGCTTTACCGTCGAAGCAGATATCACTATGCTGCCTTCACACTATCCTCTCTATTTTGTGGATTATGAAACGGAGGTCACAAAATTGATAGACAGAAACTTCGTGTATGAATTCTATCTGAATCAGGCTGCAAAAACTGTTCAGGATCCGCTCAGGCACATTCAGACGAATCTTCAGATGGTGAAGAGTAAACAAAATCATAGATTTGCAATTACAGATCAGCCATTTGACAGAATTGAAGATGTATTGCCAACCCAAATCACCCTCAACCAAAACTACCCCAACCCTTTCAACCCAACAACAGTAATCAGCTATGAACTACCGGAAAGCGGCAATGTTACACTTGAGGTGTTTGATATGACCGGCCGGCTCGTGGCCACACTGGCGAACGGAACCGTTCAGGCCGGTTCGCACCAAATTAACTTCGATGCTTCAGGGCTATCAAGCGGTGTGTATTTGTACAGGCTAACTGCGGGGAGTTCGGTGCTTTCGAGAAGACTTACGGTGTTGAAGTAGGTTCACTTTTTAAAGGTTATACCACGTACACCGGGTTCTTGACAAGCTCGAGCTGACGGTTTATTTACATCGTCACATCGAGCATGTTCTGTCTCTTTCAAAACACAGTCGAGAAGCTATCTTGTTACATAGAGTTATCGCATCGTAAAAATCGCCTTCGGCTTGGAACGCTTACGCTGGCACTCTCTCACTTCACTCTTTTAGATTACTTACTCGATTTATTGGACCTCGTCAGTGTGAGCTTGTCGAGAACTCGACCTGCCTGATTTATTTTTTCGCCTCTATGAGAAAAGCGAACCATACGCTTTGAGTTGCGTACCGCACTCCATAGATCGTAAAAAATTTACAGGAAATGGTTTATTGTTTGGAGAATGATTAATATTAAAATATTTTCATACTAAATAGTTAACTACGGCAGCGATCGGAATAGAATTTCAGATGCAGGAAAAAGCTCACACATCGGATGTATTGGTTTCAGGAAAAACATCATTTAAGATTGAGGTTCCATATAAACTGATTGAGACAGGGAAAAAAGGCACACAAAAGCCATTGATTCTCTATCTGCACGGTTTTGGTGATCACTTAAAAGGATTTGAGAAACGAATGGAATCGATGCTTGAACTGGAAGCGTATCATCTGTTTATTCAGGGTCCGTACCCGTTGTACGATAAATCGCGTACTAAAACCGTATCAAAATGGGGAAGAGCTTGGTATTTATATGATGGCAAACGCAAGCAATTTGTGAAGTCACTGGAAATTACATCGGAGTTTATCCAGGAGATTGTTGATAATCTGGTGAAATTTATTAATGTATCGAGAATGTGTGTGATTGGGTACTCCATGGGAGGCTATGTAGCCGGTTATTTCGGCCTGACCCGTTGGAAGCATGTTACAGATATTGTGGTTGCAGGAGCGAGAATTAAAACAGAAGTGCTTAGTAAAGAAAGCTGGGCGAATCTCAGCCATCTGAATGTATTAGCAATTCACGGAAAAAATGATGATACTGTGAGCTTCAAAAATCAGGAAAAAGAGGTCCAAACTCTAAAAAAGTATGGACTTTCAGCAGAGTTCATGATCTTGGACGAAGGTCATACGTTGAGTGATCCGTACATTCAGGCGATTAAAACATGGCTTCAAAAAAATGTATACAAGAAAGAAGAGTGATGTACAATTCCGAATCTGTTCATCAAAAAAACCAAATGAGAAGACAAAACAAATACTACAATGGCACGACTTGAAAATCTGAATATTCTTATCGTTGAAGATGATCCTACCATTCGTCTTCTGGTAAAAAAAGCTCTTGAGCATCATGGCGGCAAAGTATCAGAAGCAGATACTGCAACCAAAGGCCTTGACCTTGCACTAAACTCCGATCATGATATGATGGTACTGGATCTTCGTCTGCCGGACGGAAATGGGTATGATGTATGTGCGAAAATTCGCGGGGAGGGGAACAATCTGCCTATTCTGATTCTTTCTGCCGACCACGAAACCGATGTTAAAGTAAAAAACCTGAGTGCCGGTGCTGACGATTATCTTACGAAACCGTTCAGTATTGATGAACTCCTCGCCCGGATTGAAGCTATCCTCAGGCGAAGCGCAAGTAATGAAGAGAGTGATCTGGTTTGCGGTGAAATCAGGATTGATTTAATTGAGCGTACGATGACCATGAACGGCGCGGAGGTAGACCTTACGAACAGTGAGTTTAATCTGCTCGCCTATCTCATTAAGAACGAAGGGAGAGCCGTATCCCTGGAAGAGCTTGCCAAAAATGTATGGGGAATCGGGTTTAATACACAGACGAACTACATTAACGTCTACGTGAGTTATCTGCGCAAGAAAATGAGAGCCCACTCCGAATTTGAATATATTCGTACCGTTCGCAAAAAAGGCTTTAAAGTGGTCTGCAAAGAAGATTAATCAATCAGTAAAAGCTGCAGATCCATAACGTTGTTGCCGGTGGGGCCGGTTACTATATGGCCGCCTTCTTTTTCAAAAAAACGGTAACTGTCATTCTTTTCAAGATAGCTGTCAGGATCGGTATCGTTCTTCACTGCCTGTTCATACGTAAGTTGATCTACCACAGCGCCTGCAGCATCCGTTGGCCCGTCGATACCGTCAGTTCCTGCACTCAGAAATGTGATATTTCTCTTGAATCTGTACAGCTTCTTTGCCATTCGCAAAGCCAGCTCCTGATTTCTGCCACCAAGACCGTTTCCGCTCACCTTTACCGTACACTCGCCATAGAATATAAGTGCCTGTGGTGAATCATCTTGCTCCAGTGCTTTTTCAAGGTGTAACAGGATATGATCTTCATAATCATCAATCATACCCGACCATGCCGGATTAATAACATGGGCAGCATACCCGTCTTGCATAAGAAGTTCACCAAACTTTTCAGCCACCAGAGATGCAGATGAGACGATCAGCTGTTTATGATTTTCAAAATCTGTGGTAGAAAAAATCTCACCGGTAAGTTTTTCCCGTTCGCTCTGAGTGGCAAGATATGTTTTTACAGATTTAGGTACTTTTACAAGTAATCCATACTCAGTGAGGATATGCTGCGCCTCTTTGTAAGAGATCTGTTGTGGTGTGGTGGGTCCGCTTCCGATATATCTGAGATCATCATCGGGCACATCCGAAATAATAATATCTGTGAGTGTGGTATGGCGAAGGTGTTGCAACAGGCGACCGCCTTTAATTTGCGAGAGAGTCCTTCTCACACTGTTTACCTCCTGAATGGATGCCCCGGATTGCAGTAAAAGTTCAAATACGGTTCGCAGATCATCATTACTGATCTCACGAATCGGCAGAGAAAATAATGAGGATGTTCCGCCAGACAGCAGATACAAAACCACTGAACCCTCAGGAATGGAGTCTATAAACTTGAGAAGTTTTTGTGATGAGCTGAAGCTGCGTTCATCCGGCAATGGATGAGCTCCTGTCAACAACTTGATGACGTTCAGATTGTCCTCAGAATCCGGCGGAGCGATGATCATGCCATCGCGGAGACGATCGCGAAGCAGTTGTTCCATAGCTGCTGCCATCGTGGATGAAGCCTTTCCCGTACCTATTACGTAAACAGGCCGGTTCCCATCAAGCTGAATGGTATGATTCTGAATGATAAGCTGATTCTTCTCATTATCAAGCCTCACAATATCCGGAAGGAATGAAGATGGGTTCACATTTCGGAGAACAGATTTGAAAAATTGAACGGCTTTCTTTTTTGAATCCATAAGTAAATTTTTCTTTCAACTTAAAATAAAACAATTTTTTTATGATGCGAAGGAATCGTACAGTTGATGCTTTTGGACAGAAGTCAAAAAAAGAAAAAATGATTTTGTTTATTTGTTGAAATTAAGCTCTCATTTTCTGATTATCGAAGTTGATAGACTGTTAACTAATCAAAATAATCTAACCGGGGTTCATATGGATTTTAATGAAATTAAAGAGTGGTATCTCATTCCATGGCAAAAATTTATAGAATTTGAAGGACGCTCACGCCGTAAAGAGTTTTGGACCTTCGTTTTAGTGAATATTGTGATTTCTGTGGTAATCAGCACAATTTCTACAACATTAGGAAGTCTTTTCAGCCTTGCCATATTTCTGCCTAGTCTTGCTGTGAGTGTGCGCCGCCTGCACGATATCGGTAAAACAGGCTGGTGGCTGCTGATTGGCTTTATCCCTCTCATTGGTCTTATTGTACTTATCTACTTCTATGTACAGGATGGTCAGCCGGGGTCAAACGAATATGGTGCAAATCCGAAAGGAGCACTTTAACTTAAAATAAATAATCATATGGATGATAAAACAAAGTCTATTGTAGCTCACATCACATTAATTGGGTGGATCGTTGCTTTAGTATTAAACCAGGGTGATAATAAGACTGAGCTGGCTTCTTTCTATATAAGGCAGATGCTCGGCTTGATACTTTTATCGATCGCAGGAAGTTTGATTCCCATTTTGAATCTATTTATGTGGATAATAGTATTAGTTTTATGGGTTTTAAGTTTAATAGGCGCTATAAATAATGAGAAAAAACTAACTCCTTATGTGGGTGAGTATTTCCAGGATTGGTTTAAAGGACTATAACCCTGTTAAATAATCTTTGGGTTCAATAATATGCACCGTAAGCTTATCTACTTGATAGGATTGATTGAACAAAAAGGCTCTTCTGGAATACAGGAGAGCCTTTTTTTAGGCTGATACTTCACAAAATGAAGTAATTCTCTATTGAATTGTTTTAAAATATGAGTTCTGATTCCTCACTTATAAAACCGGAAGATCTTGAATTGAAGCCCATTGAGCGGGCAGATACCATTCCATCAGCTTGGTATACAACATCCGTATTTCTTGAACTTGAGGAGAATGCCGTATTCAAAAAGAACTGGCAACTTGCCTGCCATGAATCACAAATTCCGAGGCCCGGTGATTCCATCTGCCGAACCGTTGCCGGAAATCCCATTCTGATTGTACGCGATCATACTGATGAAATAAGGGCCTTCTACAATGTTTGCCGGCACAGGGGCGGGCCGCTCAGCGTCAAAAGCGGAACCACCACCGTATTGCAGTGCAAGTATCATGGGTGGACATATCTTATGGATGGCTCACTGCGGGGAGTTCCCCAGTTTGACCGCGTGGAACTTTTCGATAAAAAAGATTTCGGCCTCAAACCCGTAAAAACAGAAACATGGCAGGGGCTCATTTTTATCTCTTTGGATGAGAATAGTTTACCATTGAGAGACGTGATTGGAGGAATCAGTGAACGCATATCACCAAACCGGCTTGATAAGATGGAATATCATACCACAACGATCGACCTGATTGAGTGCAACTGGAAAGTGTATGTGGATAATTATCTTGAAGGATATCATATCCCCATTGTGCATCCAGAGCTGTCCGGACTGCTGGATTATAAAAATTATGTAACGGAAACAGCTGAACACTACTCACTGCAGTACAGCCCATTCAGTGACACATCGGCTGATAATCCCTACAAGGCGGAAGATGGGCAGGCTTTCTACTACTTCATCTATCCCAACATCATGCTGAATATTCTTCCGGGCCGCCTTCAAACGAATATCATTGAACCGGTTGGGCATGATAAGTGCAGGGTGATTTTTGATTATTTCTACACCGATCCCATAAAAGCCGAAGAGCAGGGCACCATTCAGAATGATCTGGAATACAGCGCAAAAATTCAGCAGGAGGATATTGAAATTTGTGAGGCGGTTCAGGCCGGACTGAGATCGGATGTTTATGACAAAGGGCGTTTCTCCGTGAAGCGGGAACTTGGTGTTTGGCATTTTCAAACCCTGCTGAAAAAAAATCTTCTTGATTTTCAATTCTAGAACAGTACATTTACGGAGTTCACGGCTACTGTGTTTTCACGATATGTGCATAAAAAATTGAATAAACTGATAAAAAAACCTGCGAACCAACATGAAAAAACATAAAATATTTATTTGGGCAATTACCTCAGCACTGGGTGGCTTCTTATTTGGGTTCGATGTGGCCGTTATTTCGGGCGGTGAGCAGAACATACAGACAATGTGGGGCCTGAGCGACATCATGATTGGCCAAACGGTGGCCATGGCTCTTTATGGAACCATAATTGGTGCGCTATTTGGGGGTATCCCGGCGCAGCGAATCGGTCGGAGACTCTCACTGATCTGGATTGCAGCCCTCTTTTTGGTCTCTGCCCTGGGCTCGGCACTCTCCCCGGAAGTTTACACCCTGATGTTTTTCAGGTTCATAGGCGGGTTAAGTGTCGGGGCATCCTCAGTGGTAGCGCCCATGTATATATCTGAAATTGCCCCGGCTGAAAAACGCGGTAAACTCACGGCACTGTTTCAGTTCAATATCGTACTGGGTATTCTCATCGCTTACTTCTCAAATTTCATGATTGGAACCGAGCACATTGAATCATGGCGATGGATGCTCGGTGTTGAAGTGATTCCCGCAGTGTTATTTCTTGTGATGGTATTTACCATTCCCGAAAGCCCGAGATGGCTTGTGGTTGCCAAAAACAGAATTGAAGAAGCCAAAGAGATTCTCAGGGTAATCAATCCTGATACGGTAGATGCTTCTCTCAAAGCCATTCAGGCCAGTGATATTGATCCCGGGAAAAACACCAGCATTAAGGAGTTTTTCAGCAAGAGATACAAATTCCCGATTGCACTCGCGTTTCTGTTCGCATTTTTCAACCAGGTTTCGGGAATTAATGCCATCATTTATTTTGCTCCCCGAATTTTTGAACTGACAGGCCTGGGCGCTGATGCAGCTTTGCTTTCATCGGTAGGAGTGGGGGTGACCAATCTGATTTTTACGATGCTCGGTCTGCTTTTGATTGACCGGTTCGGAAGACGATTTTTGATGTACATTTGCTCATTTGGCTATCTCTTTTCATTGAGTGCCATTGCCTATGCATTCTTTACACAAACATTCGTAGGGTTAACCGTACCGATTCTTATTTTTATTTTTATCGCATCACATGCCATTGGTCAGGGTGCAGTTATCTGGGTGTTTATCTCTGAGATTTTCCCGAACAACGTGCGCTCTTTCGGTAACTCGCTTGGCAGCAGCACCCACTGGATATTTGCGGCACTGATTGCCGGCAACTTCGTCTATATAGAAAGCCTCTTTGGTGGCGGACCCATCTTCGCATTCTTCGCATTCATGATGCTTCTGCAACTAATTTTTGTCTGGAAAATGATGCCCGAAACCAAGAACATTACCCTCGAGGAGATGGAAGTGAAGCTTGGGTTAAGCGGTGAAGTTCTTAAAGAGGTGGTGGAAAAGGAGGAGCTTAGGTAACCATGCATGTACGGTTAGGTATTCCCCGCCTAACCGTCACCCGAAGCTCCCGCTTCGGAAGATTCATGATCAATTCCGTCATGCCGGACTCACCGACGATGATTTATTCCCAATAAAATGCGGTAATTGTCAGGTCTGATTCAAAGTGTTAGAGGCACCCTTAAGCTCTTGCTTTGAAAAGTGCTGAAAATTCCCTGATGGAACTAATACTGCCCTTAATTCTTCTGCTATAGAGATGCGTTACAATCTGTGTTGGGAAAAATACTGAAGAAGTAGATTAGACTGCCAAGCAAAGATGCTGCGGACGCTGATGTCCGCTCGTCGATTGTCAATAGTACTACTCTGAAATACAGATAAGATGAACGGCTTCAACAGTATATAATAAACTAACTCCTATAGATATTTCGGTATTAAAAAATATTTCTAACTCTGTGATCTAACTCAGGAAGAAAAAATGCATGATCTAATGGAGGTGCACTATTAAGGAGGTTCGTACCACTATCAGGTTAAAAATTACAGCTAATGAACTACGACAAATGGCACAATCAGTTTGAAAGGTTACTGATTTGAAGGTTTAAAACAATAGAGTATCGATGTATCGGCCTTTATAGTAAAGAATAGCTGCCAAAAGAAAAACCATAACATTCCCAATATGGCTAATAGTCATTTGCGGTTATAAAACTCAAAATATATGGATAATTTAATGATTGGCAAAAACCATGCAGGGCAAATCTCATCAGTCAAAATATATTACGGCTCTGCACCCGGATTACATAAAAAATCAATGATTCGTAAATCGTATGCCATCATGGGTATTCTTTTCAGCATTATTTCGGTCTGGAATCCTGGCATGGTGCATGCCCAGTCCGCTGATGATGTGAATGATTCTGCAACTAACGGGTCGCAGGAAAGAGTCATGCAACGTGTTTTGCACCAATCTCCGGGTTCACTGGTAAATGTAACACTTGAAGATACGTACAGTGGTTTTGGTCCTGTACTGTATAATAATGGGCCACTTGTTTCAAATCCCGGAGGTGGCCCTGACGGAAGTGATGGAAGCGTACTGCAAAATGTATCAATTGGATTGAATACTATTGGTTTTAATGTTTTCCAGGATGCTGCCCAGAGCTATTTTCGATTAGCTGACGATTTTGAAGTGGACGAATTCTGGGAAATCGCAAGAATAGTTTTCTATGCCTATCAAACCAATTCAGGTACCGAGTCTACAATTACATCTGTAAATCTGCGAATATGGGATGGGTCGCCGGACGACCCTGCCAGTACCATTATTTATGGAGATGAAACCACAAATATACTGAACTCTACACAATGGGCGGGCATATATAGGTACACTGATAGTAATGTTGACGCAAATCGCCCAATTATGGAAGTGGTTGCATTAACTGAGGGGCTTACACTGGATCCCGGTACTTACTGGTTAGATGTTCAAATAGATGGCTCTCTTGATTCCGGTCCTTTTGTGCCGCCTATAACTATACCCAATGAAACAACAACCGGCAACGCTTTGCAACTCACAAGCTCAGGTTGGCTTTTACTCAATGCCAGCGGAACAATGACACCACAAGGCATCCCATTTTTAATTTTAGGCCCGGAACCTTTCATCACCACGTGGAAAACAGACAAAGAGGGTGCGTCCGATAATAACCAAATTCGCATCCCAATGATCGGTGGCGGGTACGATTTTACCGTGGATTGGGGCGATGAATCTGCCCCGCCGCAAGACCATTCAGCCAACCTCGCTGATGATGAGACCCATTTCCTTGAGCACACGTATCCTTCAGAAGGTTCATTCACCGTCAGCATTACCGGCGATTTTCCGCGAATCTATTTTTTAAATGCAGATGACCGGGAAAAAATTCTGAGCGTTGATCATTGGGGTGATATTGCCTGGAGTTCGATGGAACGGGCTTTCCACGGTGCATCGAATATGAATGTGGTTGCAGAGGATGCACCGGATCTTTCCAATGTGGAAAATATGGCAAGCATGTTCCGGTTAGCAACCAGTATGAACGGGGATATCAATCACTGGAATACTGAAACGATTACGAATATGGATGCCATATTCCGTGGAGCAACATCGTTCAATCAGAACCTGGACAACTGGGAAACCGGCTCTGTTACAACCATGGAGGCTATGTTCAGGGATGCATCCTCTTTCAACGGAGACCTCAGCACATGGAACACCGGAAAGGTTGAAAATATGCGGGAGATGTTCCGGGATGCCGAAAAATTTAACAGCGACATCAGCCAGTGGAATACAGAAAATGTTACTTCAATGAACCAGATGTTTGACGGGGCAACTGATTTTAACAGTAATATCGGAAGCTGGGATGTTCGTAAAGTAAGCCAAATGGGAGATATGTTTGAATTCGCCGCTTCATTTAACCAGGACATCAGCGGGTGGGAAACAGATGCCTTAACCAGCATGGTGTATATGTTCAGAGGAGCTTCATCATTTAACCAGGATATCAGCGGATGGGATGTGAGTAAGGTTGTAAATATGTGGTCTGTTTTCCTCGATGCAACAGCATTCGACCAGGATTTAAGTGATTGGGACATATCCGGCGTGGAGTCTATGACAAACATGTTCGATAATTCTGGAATGTCAACTCAGAATTATGATGCCACCCTGATCGGCTGGGCGGCATTGGCTGAAAGTGACGGCGTTCTAAGTGAAGTGGATCTTGGAGCCGAAGGGCTGACCTACTGTGCCGGCGCGGATGCCCGTGATATTCTGTTGGGCGGGCCTCATAACTGGGAAATAATAGGAGATGCACTCTCAGAAACCTGTGGGGATGCGCCGGAAGGGGAAGACCGACGGGTACTGGCTGCAAATAATAATATCTACGAATTTACCGGTTCTGATTTTGGATTGGCCATTGCAACCTACTCCGTAAAAATTGAGAGCCTTCCGGCAAATAGCTCCATCAACCGAAACGTTGGTGATGAACTAACCGTGGCACAGCTTAATGACGGAGCACTGACCTATGATGCTCAAAGCTCTTCGCACGGTTACGGGTACGACTCTTTCGGGTTTTATATCCTCGACAGCCAGGGCACCCAAAGCGAGGATTCGTACACCATGTTCATTGACCTTGCAGCCACCTCGGTTACCCTTTCCGAAGGCAAAGGCTGGAGGTTCTTAACCAGCCCCTCACAAGGCGATACCTTTGGCGGGTTGCTGAACCCCATTCATGTGCAGGGCGTACCCGGCTCAACCAACCCCGGAGCGCAGGATGCCAGCCTGTATATCCTCAACCAGGAGGAATACCAGTGGGAACTGCCCGCCGCCATGAGCGATGAGATTG
>SLJB01000173.1 GCA_007135335.1 Balneolaceae bacterium | reverse complement strand
TCTGCGAGAAACAGAGATGATTTTCTGAATAGTTACAATTTTATCCACATCTGTTTTGGGATTGGTTCTTATCGCGGTGATGTTTTTAGTATCTTCAGGAAAATAGATTCACCCGAAATACGAATTATTTATGCCAAAAAAGAAACTCTACCTGCTCGATGGAATGGCACTTGCCTACCGGGCACATTTTGCATTCATCAAAAGCCGCCTCAAAAACTCCGAAGGAATAGCCACCGGTCCCATTCTTGGGTTTGCCAACACACTCGTTAAACTTCTTGAAGAAGAAGAACCCACGCACATTGCCGTTGCCTGGGACACACACGCTCCCACATTCCGCCACGAAATTGATGATCAATACAAAGCCAATCGCCCGCCGCAGCCGGATGAACTCCGGGCAGGAATCCCGCTGATTAAAGAGATGCTTCGCAAATTCCGGATATCAAATATAGAACAGGATGGTTTTGAGGCAGATGATATCATCGGAACCATTGCATTTAACGCCGTTGCCGATGAGGTGGATGTATTTCTCGTAACCCCGGATAAAGATTTTATGCAGCTGGTTGATGAGCACATCACCATGGTGAAACCGGATAATAAAAATGGCGGATTCAATCTGATTGACAGAGAAGGGGTGATGGACTATTTCGGAGTGTATCCCGATCAGGTTATTGATGTGCTGGCCATTATCGGGGATACGTCAGATAATATCCCGGGTGTGCCGGGAATCGGGAAAAAGGGTGCTCCAAAACTGATTCAGGAATATGGCACTCTTGAGAAGGCTATCGAAGCTGCCCCCGGAATGAAATCAAAACGAAACCGGGTAGGACTTTCTGAAAACAGCGCACAGGCCCTGCAGGCCAAGGAGATGGTCACCATCAAAACAGATGTGCCCAATGTGGAGGAGTGGAGTGAATTTGCCTGGAGCGGCCCTGATGAAAAAGAGCTCGGCCTGTTTTTTAAGCGGATGGAATTCAGAACACTCACACGAAAATACCTGGGTGAGGAACCGGGCGGACAAGGTCAGCTTTTTGGCGGCAATGATCTGCCTGAACAGCCGAAAAAAACCGCTGTATCATTCAATGAAGAGGCAGTTGACTATACGCTTGCCGTAACAGAAGAGCAGATTACGGATGTTGTAAACCGGCTGAAAGATGCAGAAAATCTCTGTTTTGATACAGAAACCGATTCACCGGAGCCCATCACCGCAAACCTTGTGGGTATTTCGCTGAGTACTGAACCTGAAACAGCATTTTATATACCTGTAAATGTTGAAGATGCTCTGGGTCAAAAAAGAGTTTCTGAGCTGCTTAAACCGCTTTTCGAAAATGATAAAATGCGGAAAATAGCGCATAACTATAAGTTCGATCTGCTTGTTTTAAAACGGGCCGGCTTTACATTGAAAGGTCCTGTTTTTGACACCATGGTGGCGGCTTATTTGCTCGACACCTCTCAGCGGCTGAAAATGGATACTCTTGCAAAGCAGTACCTGAATTATGAACCCATTCCGATAGACGAACTGATTGGTAAAGGGCGATCCAAAAAAACGATGGCGGACATACCGTACAGCGAAATTACAAACTACGCCTGCGAAGATGCCGACATCACCTTTCAACTGTTTGAGATTCTGTCCAAAAAGCTGGAGGAAGATCAGCTTCTCGAAATCTCGGGTGATGTGGATTTTCCGCTGATCCATGTTCTGGCAGATATAGAACTGAACGGTGTTAAGATCGACAGCGGAATGCTGGAACAGTTCTCCAAAGAGCTTACAGAAGATCTCATCGCTCTGGAGAAGCAAATTTTCGAAATTACAGAGGAGGAATTTAATCTCAATTCTCCGCAGCAGCTGGGCCAAATTCTGTTTGAAAAGATGAAACTGCCGGCGGGTAAAAAAACCAAAACCGGACAGTATTCTACCTCAGAAGATGTTTTGTCGAAACTTGCCGGGGAATACGAAGTTCCCTCGCTTATTCTCGATTATCGGAGTCTCAGCAAACTTCGATCCACCTATGTGGATGCACTTCCAAAACTTGTGAATCCCGAATCGGGGCGAATACACACCGATTTCAATCAGACTGTAACTGCAACCGGCAGGCTCTCATCGTCAAACCCAAACCTTCAGAATATCCCGATCCGAACAGCTCGCGGGCGAGAAATTCGCAAAGCGTTTGTGCCGGCTGATGGGTATAAAATGCTGGCGGCCGACTATTCACAGGTAGAGTTGCGGGTTATTGCGTCTATCTCGGGGGATGAGCAGATGATTGAAGCCTTCAGGAATGGGGAGGATATCCATGCCCGTACTGCGAAAGAAATTTTTGGCCTGAAGTCGATAGGCGATGTTGAGCCTTCCCATCGCCGGAAGGCTAAAGAGGTGAATTTCGGGATTCCCTATGGAGTGAGTGCGTACGGTCTCGCTTCGAGACTGGGGATCAGTAATACCGATGGAAAGGAGATGATTGATCAATACTTTGAGCGGTTTCCCGGTATTAAAACCTATATTGAAGAAACGGTAGCGTTTGCGAAAGAGAATGGATATGTATCCACGTTATTGGGCCGCCGTCGATACATTCCGGATATCAACTCAGGCAACTGGAATATCCGCGGGTTTGCAGAGCGAACAGCTATTAACATGCCCATACAGGGTACCGCAGCAGATATCATCAAACTGGCGATGATTCATATTCACGATTTTCTGCAGAATGAAAACCTGAAGTCGCGCATGCTGTTGCAGGTTCATGATGAACTGATATTTGAAATCCATGAATCGGAAACCAAAGAGGTGCCAATCAAAATCAAAGAGCTGATGGAGACTGCGTTTGAGCTGGCCGTACCCCTTGATGTGGAGATGGGGCTTGCCGGAAACTGGCTGGATGCACATTGATTTGCCCAACTCTTAAAAAAGTCATCAGATGAGATTTTCCGGAACCATCCATTAGCCGGAAAACTGTCTGTATCTGCTCATTTGATGACTTCCGGGTGATCACGATTCTTATCTCATGATAATCATCCTTGGGGGAGAGTTGCCTTCAGCCATCGAGTTGTTCTTTTTGCAAAAAATGGTATA
>SLJB01000303.1 GCA_007135335.1 Balneolaceae bacterium | reverse complement strand
GGTTTCAAATGTTTCTTCTGGCGTCCATCCAAGCTCATGCTGAATTTTTGACGCATCGATTGCGTAGCGGAAATCGTGTCCGGGGCGGTCGGTAACAAAATGAATCTGATCTCTGTAATTCGAATGTTTTGGCACCAATTCATCTAAGGTATCGCAAATGTTGTGAACCACTTCGATATTCTTCTTTTCGTTATGCCCGCCGATGTTATAGGTTTCACCTATCTTCCCATCACTGATAACCCGTAACAAAGCTTTGGCATGATCATCTACGTAGAGCCAGTCCCGCACATTTTCACCCGAACCGTAAACCGGAATTTTCTCGCCCTGCATGGCTTTTAAAATCACCACGGGGATTAGTTTTTCGGGAAATTGATAAGGGCCATAGTTATTGGAACAGTTGGTGATGAGCACCGGCAGCCCATAGCTATGATACCAAGCCCTCACAAGGTGATCGGATGCGGCTTTACTTGATGAATATGGAGAACGGGGGTCATAGGGTGTTTTTTCGGTAAAGTAACCATCGGCACCCAATGACCCATAAACCTCATCTGTTGAAATGTGTAAAAACCGGAAAGCATCTTTCTTACTCTTACCCATACTGTTCCAGTAAGATCTGGCTTCTTCTAAAAGTGTATGAGTGCCATTTATATTTGTTTTTATAAATTCCGCTGAACCATCGATAGACCGGTCCACATGAGACTCTGCTGCAAGGTGCATAACCGAATCCGGCTGGTATTCATGAAAAATGCGGTTCATATTTTTCGCATCACAGATATCCACCTTTTCAAACGTATACCGATTCGATGACTGTACGTTCTCAAGTGATTCCAAATGGCCAGCATAGGTTAATTTGTCAACATTCACAACATGATGTGTTGTGTTCAGTATGATCTGCCTGATCAATGCTGAACCAATGAATCCCGCACCGCCTGTAATCAATATTCGGCTCATCTGTTTTGAGTTTGTTTTTTAAAACGGTTTCGAATGCCTATTCTAATCATTCATGGCCAGATGGATTGGATGGCCACAATTGATCCATAGATTTAAGTTTCATCCTGAAGTTTCGATTTCAGTTCTTTTAAAAAAGGAAGTATGATTACAAGGCCGGTTCCAATGATGCCTCCCAAAATGGTAAAAATGACCATTAGCTGAGCTCGTTTTGGGCTGGTTCTCATATCGGGTATAGCAGCAGGCTCCAGTACTTTCAATACAGGTGTTTCCTCCTGAAGCTTGATCCTTGCTTCTTCAAGCCTTTCTGCCATTGAATTGTAAAGATTAAAAGTAAGATTGTAGTTACTCTGCAAAATCTGTTCCTGTGTTCGTGTAAGTGCCGTTAACTGTCCTCTGTTTTCATCATTAAACCGGGCCAGTTCTTCTTGTGCCTGAACAAATCTTGTTTTCGCTTCTGCGAAGCGTTCTTCAATAAATTGCACATCCCTGCGTGCTTTTTCAGTTCTGTAATCTGTAATATATTCAGATAAGAAAATAACAATCTGGTCTGCCAAATCAGCAGCAATTAATGGGTTTGAAAATCTAACCTGTACCGTAACCACTCCTGTATCACGATCCTGATTGATTGAAATCTGCTCCCGCAGATACCTCAGTATCTGCCAGTCTTGTTTGCTCATCCGTATCAAACGCTCCATTTTTTCATCACCGGCAAATGCTCTGTCAACTTCATCTAATTGGGTGCTTTCACTCCTGAAAAAACTTCTCAGGCTCAGTTTATTTCCTGCAGCTGCAGAAGAGCCATCATCATCCTTCTTTATATAATCCATTAATTTTATTCGCCCTGAGCCATCGGGTAATAAAATTTCATAATCAAGTACCTGCAGTAAAAAAACAGAGCTATTGGCAATACGAGGGTAAATATTGGCAGGAATACCTTCAGATTGCAATTGGCCAAACGCGCCAATACCAAACCTGCTCGCCAAACCACCAAGGCCACCAAGAGATGGCATTGACTGTTCACTTTGCGGCATCAGGCTTACCTCAGATGTATATACTTCTTCGCTTAAGAGGGCAAACATCAACCCTATGATGATAAAAATGATTACAGAAATGAGGATCAATTTTCGACTTTTCCATACATTTTTTATGATTCCAACCAGGTCAAATTCATCTTCTTCCTGTTGAAGGCTCTGAAGATACTCAAGGGGCACATAACGTAACTCCGGAACCTGTTTTTCCGGTATGCCGGGTGAGGGCGTGGGTGATTCTTCGTTGCTCATTTAAAAATCAAAGTTCAGTGTGCATAATTGGGTGGCTTTTCAATTTTTTAATATAGGGAATTTGATAGGAAATGGGGAGGGTTTTTAGTTTTGAGTTTTTAGTTTTGAGTTTTGAAGTTGTTTATGCCTGAATAAGATTGACGTTTTAATTAACATGTATAGCGTTGCGGGGTTTTGGCCCGATAGCCGCATCCCAACAGCAATTATTCGCTCCAGTCGCGGCCTCGTGGCATCTTCTCACGCACCGCATAATAGATGTCGCGGCATCCCCATTTGGGGGTGACCCGAGCGCACCTGGGAGGCCGACTCTACAGTATCCAACGTATCGCGCTGCACCTTGCGCCACCGTGCAATTCACGGCCTATGTTTAAGGGTTGTATTCGTATGATCCTCACATTAAGCGAGTCCGTTATGGTATTATCGTTCATATGAGGCAGACCCTGAGCTCTGAAAGAGCGGCCATCAACAGCATGGTGCAACGCGCAATGATAGAATAAGCAGAACCTGCCGTAAGCCCCAACGTGGGCGTAATCCGAACGATGTATGGTTCTTCATCGAGTGCAGCCAGCAGCGACATATCATGGTGCCTTTGAGGACGTTGACAGGGATCATACTTCGTATCATCGGAAAAGCCATCTATCCCCCTTGTTGGTTCCCGGCCGATGACGGATTTGACTGGCCCTCAACCCGGGGCGGCCTGCTCATCGAAGCATCCACTACCTTAAAATTCGTTTTGTAATCTTGGCGTAGTTGAGCGTTCGCCAGGCTCACTCTGCCCCGGGCTACAATATTGCGCCCTAACAGGGCAGGTTAAAATATCGAATATCGAAT
>SLJB01000155.1 GCA_007135335.1 Balneolaceae bacterium | reverse complement strand
ATTTGTCTGAACCTTTATCAGACTCTTCTTCCTTGATAAGTGGATCCAAATCAAGCGATTGCATGGCACTGATTGCGGCTTCCATCGCTCCCTCCGTACAGAGTCCGCTCATTGAGGCATCTAAAAAACCGATTCTGGCAGACTCAATGCACTTTTTTCTGATACGTTCAGCTAATTCACGATCTCTTTTATTCATATGAATATTCAATGTTTATGGCAAATAATACGTTTGTTTTCTCCATTTATTGATGCTCCGCCAACCAAAAGCGGTGATACCTCATAGATTCGGCCATTTGAGCCATATTTCTGCTATTCTTAATCGCTTGCCGGGCAGAACTGCCTTCAGTTACAACTGCGAGATCTAAAATGGAAAGTGGTATCATGAATTAACTCTTCTTGAAACCTTATCGATTATTATAATTTTAAGGAAATTCAATTGCGGAGTGTTATAATTCATATTAATCTAAAAATTTTCGAATTTCAGCAGATACCATTAAGTCTGAATTTGTATTAAATATGGTAAGAAAACTACTCGCTGAACATCGAAATTGGCCGCCCGGTTACTTAACAACTACCTCATCATTGCAGATACTTCCCGCTTATATAATGCTGAAAGAGCTTAAATCATACATCAACGGTTATAAAGTGGGCAGAAAGTGTCACCTGCTTACTGTTGTAATCTCCGTTTTTTATTATATTAATTAGACATGTATATCTAATATTAATTTTTCAACTACGGGAGTTGATAATGACAAAGCCAAGGCCACTCACACGTCTCGAATTTATGAAGCTGTCTGCCGCAGCAGCCGCAGGGATCACTGTTTTGCCGGGCTTCACTTATGAAAGAAACGCGTTCCCCGAGCCGTTAAAGCGACGTTTCGGGCGGACAAATTTTGATGTTACAACTTTCGGGCTGGGTGGGCAATCTTCTATTCAATGGACCCCGGAGGATGTTAACCCCGTTGATATTATCCTGAAAGCTTTCGATATGAAAGTTAATTATTTTGACACATCCAATGTATATGGTCCAAGCCAGGTAAACTTCGGGAAAGCCTTCGAGAAATTAAATTTGATCCCGGGACGGAGCAATTTCAATGAAAACCTCCGCTCCAATATTTTTCTCACCACAAAATCGATGATACGATGGGCGAAAGGTGGGTATCCGCAGATGGATAATGTCCGTAACAGCACCAATGCTGATCACGGAGGAGGTGCCATAGCCGATTTGAAACGGTCTCTATCGCAAATGTTTGGCGATGGCAGTGGCAATTACCCTAAAGGCGCCTATGTGGATATGATCATGATTCACAACCTGAACACTTACGAGGAAATTGACGTGGTTTACAGCGGGTTGGAAGGAGATTTTGACCCGAAAGGAAATTTTGGGGCACTGATCGCCTTGCGAGATTTCCGTGATGGAACCAATGTTACCGGACTCAATCCGGATCACGAAAAACTGGTTCGCCATCTTGGGTTTTCAGGCCACTACTCAGCGCCGGTAATGATGGAGATGATTCAGCGTGACAAATGGGACCTGATGGACGGTATGCTTGTTGCCATCAACGTGAACGACCGAAGATATCAGAATATGCAATACAATGTGATACCGGTTGCGGAAGAGAAAGATATCGGAATTGTAGGCATGAAGGTTTTTGCCGATGGTGCCATGTATGGCAAACATGCAGGATGGAGCAATCAGCCCGAGCATGTGGTCCGAACGGTAGGCAATCAATCTATGCCGAGCAAACCGCTCATTGAGTATGCATTGACTACAAAAGGGCTCGACACACTGATTGTAGGTATTGGCCATATTGATGAAGACCCGTTGAAGTGCCAGCTGGTGCAGAATTTTTATGCCTCGCAAATTGAAGAAAATGCTCTTTCTGAGCGGGAACGCCGTGAGCTTGAACAGCTTGGCCTGAATGCATACGATGGCAAAGCCAATTATTTTCAGATGGGCGATGAAGGGCTCACGCCTCCAAGAAACCCGCGAATATTGGCAGATGATAAGATTCAGATCATGTGGGATACATCCTACGCCGGTGATGAACCGATCTCATATTATGAAGTGATCAAAGACGGGACGGTAGTTGATACAATTTCACACCGGCCTCAGGTATTACTCGATCAGCCGTTTGTTTGTGAAATAGATGGTCCCGGTAATCAATTCCGCATCGCAGCTGTTGATGCTGCCGGACGCAGGGCAGAAAGCGAACTTTTAACGGTTTGAACCCTGAGAACCTTTGTCCCATTATTGGTTAGAAATCGGGACGAAAGGATTAATCCAACTTAAAACTATGCTTCAATTGGTCAATTAACTGATCCGTGCTCACCATTGTAATACCCATCGCTTTCAAAAAATCTTTTGTCTGTGGCGGATTGGCTTCCATAAGACTTACAAATGTTATCAAATCTTTCTGAATAGTTTCCGGCAGTTCAATTTGATCTTCACGGGTTAAAGTAGCTGTCAATCGAAATACATCAGATCAGTGCTTTTTAATTTCTTTGGAATCAATGCGTTGTCCATCTTCTTTTCGCTGGCTTAAATCCAGGAATGCTTTGGCCTTCAGACATATCAGGGCTAACTCATTTGCACGGTTCAGTACGCCCTTCGTGGTGCAATTATTAAGTGTAAATTGGTAATAGTCGTCATTCATCAGAATGGCCGATAGACTTGAGAGGTCTTCATCGGTAGGAATTACTGTAAATCGGGCATCCTCAATCGGTTTGATAATATCCGGCGTACGACTGAATAACTCTATTTGCAGAGGGAAACCTTCCTTTTCCGGATCTATGAACCGATAATATTGACGTTTTTCCGACTGTTCATTCCGCTCATACTTTCCTGCTATTATGAAGTCCCAGAAATGAGCTATGAACTTGTCATCCACTGCCTCTACCACCAGAATCATGTCGATATCCTTAGTTACCCGAAATGGTATTCCTTCTCGTTCGAAATAATCATCACAGGCTGCTCCGCCAATCACGATGTAACAGTCAGTGAAATCTTTAAAATATTCACTGAATGTATCCAGACCGTTCATGATAATACCTCCTCCAGCAT
>SLJB01000033.1 GCA_007135335.1 Balneolaceae bacterium | reverse complement strand
TAATGCCCGATTTCATCTGCTGCTGAATCTTGCCGTTGGCGGCAACTGGCCCGGCAACCCGGATGAAACCACACAATTCCCTCAAACGATGATTGTGGATTATGTACGGGTGTATCAGTATCTGTGATTAGCGGTGATTGGAGAGTTGTTTTGCAGTTTTGATGAGTTCTTTAAAGATTTTTCTCTGCCGGGAGATCTGAATAAGGTATTCGGGGTGCCACTGAACACCAATCACAAAATCATGTTTTTCATGTTCAATACCTTGTATAATTTCGGTGTAAAGTTCATGTGCAACCGGCTTTATATGCTCACCGGGACTGTTAATAGCCTGATTATGCAATGCATTTACGTTGCAGATATCTGTACCCAGAATTTCCTGAAGCCTCGAACCCTTTTTCAATGAAATGCGCTTCTTCGGGAATATTGTAGCCACCTGAGGCTCTTCTGTATAGAAACCACTAATATCCTGATGCAGGTTACCGGTGAAGTGCACGTTTATAAGTTGCATGCCACGGCAAATACCCAGTACCGGCTTACCTGCATTGATGGAACCATCCAGCAGAGAGAGCTCAAGTTTATCGCGTTCCAGATCGATTGGGGCACTTTTGGTTGAACGAAAATATCGCGTTATCCAGTAAATCGGGAATAATAAAATTGAAAGTACCCATTCAAAAATAGTTCTCTTGTCTTTTATTAAAACGGCTTTCTCAATGCGCTCTTCGCCATATTTTTCCGGGGAAACATCCGCTCCGCCCCCTAAAATAAGTCCTTCAAGATCAGCCGTTTCGGCCGGATTTACCGGTGTGATTCTTCTTGGTTTCCCACCTGCAAGCCTAACTGACAGCGCTGTAAAAAACCATGCGGCACCTCCGCCTTCAACAGGCCCGGTAACACCAATTATCGGTTTTCTTCTACTCATTCTCTTTCAACCAAACGTTAATCACATCTATCCATTTACTTTCAAACCCCATAATGGAACTGGATTCCAGCTTCAAATAGTACCGGCAAAGCTTTTGTAACGATTCCTTATCATGAGCAAGCTGTTCAACCAAAACCCACCGGTTCCACTCGGCAGAGAGACTCCAGTTAACATCTTCAAGAGAGCAGTTTGGCAACCTGTAGTGCCACGTGGGCCGGGCAGAAGTTAATGACTCGTCACGTAAACTTTCTGTAAACTCCTCATCCAGATGCATGAAAAGCGGAAGCAGATCAAGAGGTCTGTTTCGTGAGTTATCGAAAATAAAATAATCTCTTATGAAGGTCTGCAGATCCGGCTGATACTTCGGATCAATCAGATGTTTGATATATTTACGATCATATTCATTGATGTAAGGCGTAATTCTTCGGCTGATATCAATCTCCGCATCATCCCGGATCCAGGAATCGAGCAGTACATACGCCCGTAAATGATCTGCAATATCCGATATCTCAAAACTTGAAACTTCCGGATTGATGTGAAGACCAAAGGCGTAAAAAAACGAGTCTTTTGTTCCCCTGGCTTTTTTTCGCCGGAGTTCGGAAATCAGCTCTTCAAGGCGAACCATATCTGAGAGCCGTACAGGCGGTGTGATGATCTCAAATGGAACCACAGATGAGGCCAGTTCCATGAGTGAATTTTCAAAAGAGCTTTTAGAGTTGAGTCTGCTAAAGTCAAAACCTATTTTTTTTAAAATAGATTCGTACTCTTTATCCCGAATTAACTGCGCATCCAGTTCAACTGAAAAGTCACCGAACTCTGTTTCACTTATTTTAACCTCGTAGGATGATTTCTGTTCAATCCTACCCCCATATAGAGACGCAATAATACCGGCAGCTTCACCCATGGGCAGTCCCGTAAACTCAAACTCATAGCCGGCTGTTCTTTCCTTTCCCGAACTGTTCGTTGTTTTCGGGGGTGATTTAAAAGCGCCGGCTTTCTGCATAATCAGCTGATTGGTGTCTGTTTCCTTTTTTGATGGGTATGATTACTCAAAGTGGATGGTTAACGGAAACTCACTGCCCGGTATTGGTTTGTTTTTCAAAAAGAGTAACTCGTATAACCCGCCCGTTCTCCAGGTCTCCACAAACTCATCATAGGTTGTGGACGTTGGGTTGCCACTCTGCCCGCCCGGATACACACCATAAGCGCGAATACCTGCGGGGTCGAGCTCTACAATCATCCTCCAGGATGGACCGTGGCTGCCGTAAATGGCATTCACAGATTCAGGGCCGCCACCTGTAAACACATCCATAATTCCCATTCCCGGAATCTGCCCGATATGATTGAGATTGGTATTGTTAACATAGCCCCAAAGCCATTCTTCAGGTGCTTCGCCATAGCGTTCGTTCAGATACGTAATAGCATTCTGAAATGAGGAAAAAATAAGATCACCAAGTGTTTCTGTCTCCTCTGTCTGTTCATTATTGAAAAGCGGGGAATCCGGATCGTTGAGAATCATATCAACCGTAATATCTCTCCACGGGCGTCTTGTTGGAAAATTAACACCGAGTTTATTGTTCCAGATTGCCCTGTTTAGCTCTATCCACCATCGGCTAAAGATGGAAGGTTCAATAAGATTCCCTTCATTCATATAATCCCAGTCGGCAAGCAGATCCAGGAAACCGCGCTCCCGGGATTCCAGCTTCGGCCGTTCGGGCTGCATATGTTCCAGTAAAACCGGCAACAGTTTGTATGCGTGATAACTGAAAGTATCCATCAGCATGCCTGCAAAATCATCCGTTGTGATGTTATCCATACCTGCAAGAAGATCATTGATTCTGCGGCCGCGCTCATACGGTGCAAAATCATCCCCCAGATAGTATGGATAGGTTTCATCCGTAGGAAACTGATTTGCTGCACTCAGAAATCCTCTTTCCGGATTCAGCGAATATGGGTTCTGTTCATATGGAATAAATTCGCTCCAATCGTATCGCGGATCGGATCCATCGCCAACAGTTCTCCCCTGAAATTCCCATTTAACCGGAAATTGACCACCCGTCTGGATGGCTATGTTGCCGTCAATACCTGCATAATTCATGTTTTGAGCAGGGGCCTTGTAAGAACGAAATGCATCTTTGAAATCATCGTAGTTTTGAGCCCGGTTCAGCTTATAAAATGTTAAAAGCTCATTTGATGGATCGTGTGCAATCCATCGCAAAGCAAGGTTTTGCTGAATACCTTCAGTAACCGGAGTCTCTGCCACACTCTCGTAAACCGGCCCATGATGCGTAAACAAAATCGTATCTGTTACAGCTTCTCCGCTTTTTGTGGGGATGGTTTCAATTCGTTTATCAACAGGAAGCCATTCTCCATCAAAGAGATAATGGGACTTTTCATCATCCTGAAAGGTGATTTCGAGCCAGTCCATCACATCTGCACCTGTATTTGTTGAACCCCACGCGATATATTCATTAAAACCAACAATAACAGTTGGCGTACCTTGCAATGTTACGCCATAGACATTATGATCGGGCGTGTGGAGTTGTACCTCATACCAGATCGAGGGTGCCGACATATTGAGATGCATGTCGTTCGCAAGTATGGGATGGCCATTTGCTGTTTTTGAACCGTCCACAACCCAGTTATTACTGCCGTTAAACGGATGGGGTTTCCAGGGTTCTATTTGATTTGTAAATCCGGCCATGTAGATCGAATCAGGACGATCGGTCTGAATGGGTTCAAAATTCCATTCGGTACCGGGCGGAATAATCGGATCCATCAATTCCGGGCGCTTGCTCAGATAGCTGTTTACAAAATCTTCTCCAAGAAATGCTATGGTGTTACTTGTTTCAACGGCTGCATTACGGCCGGCAAGCATTTGTGTCATATATTTCAGCAGAAGCGCAGTATGCAGCGGTTTCCACTCCTGTGGTTCAACACCTAAAACCTTATACTCAAGCGGAAACTTTTCGTAGCTCAGTGTGGCAATGTAGGCATTCACCCCTGCCGCATAGGCATCCAGGATTCCCGAAATGGTTTCATCCGTTCCGATCGCTTCCATAGCCCTTTCCGCTCCGTACAGCATACCAAGCCTGCGCTGGTGGCGGTCGTACGCTATCAGATCATCACCCAGCCATTCAGATAAAAAACCACCTGCTGCCCGTATCTGCAGTTCCATTTGAAAAAGCCGGTCACGAGCGGTTATATACCCCTGAGCGAAATAGAGATCATGGTCGTTTTGAGCAAAAATATGCGGTACTCCACGGCCATCAAAGTAAACATCAACCGGTTCCTGTAATCCGTCTGCAGGTAATCTGAGCTCACCTTTAATCATTTTTGTTTCAGCATTTGCCCAAAACCCACCGGAAGGATGGAAAAAGTGACCTGCAGCCGGTAATGGTCCAACAGCATTCGAATAGAGAACATAGATAATGAGAGCAGCAAGAAGCGAAATAAGCAGAGATATTTTTTTTGCCATCAGAAGTATTTTTTATTGTACGAAACCCCCATACAGTAAATCATTTGCACCCAGCTTTGCAACCCGGGTTTCAGTTGTTCGGGTACAGCCAAACAGGACTAAAATGATATCAGCAGACCGTTTTTTAATTCGTAGGTAAGTTTTGGAATCTCAACAACGGGATCGGCATCGTGTGTGAGTACAAAACTGACAGAAAACAGAGCCCAACTGCTCATTCGAATATTAAGCTGACTTTCAAGTGTAACACGAGGCATAAAAAGTTTGTTTATCCTCGCCTGATAATAGCCAATTACCTGCAATGAGGTCTGTTCAGAAAGCTGCCCCCGAAGGGATAGGTTGTTGGTACTTTTCAGAAAATTATTTTCGATGGTTTCTTCGCCTGAGAGCCTCCAGTTTTCGTACTCATGCATCACTGCAGTGCTGAATCTTCCTGTAAAAGAATCCGTGGATATGAATGTATATCTAACCCCTGCTCCTGCAAGTGCCCTTCCTCTCAAACCAAGATTATTGTTGTATTGGTACTGTAAAAACATCTCGGGTGAGAGAATGTTTTCCCGAAGAAATACCCCTCTTAAATGGAGATATCCACTGCTTACGAGTGAGTTACCATCAACATTTATTATTTCAAGGTTCGTGAGAAAAATATAATTGTGCAGGTTTGAATAGTATGCTGCATTTGCCTGATTCCCGAGTTTAAGTATCCTGTCGTTATATTTATTTAGAGTGAGATCAAAACCAAGATCCCCGTGCCAGCCGGTTGTATCAGCCACAGTCCTGATTCGTTCAACATTGAGCAGCTGAGCCTGAACCGATGAGTAACCAACCAAGATGAAAATGAAAAGAGAGAGCGTTTTTCGCAGAGAGATCATAAAATAGTGATAGTAGAAAATTGCTTAACAGGTTAATCAAGCGGAGTTAAGACTCCTGTTGTGTGAATAAAAATAAATGCATCATATCGGTCAGTAATAAGGGAGGGTACATAATTTCCCTGATCAGCGGCCGGATTATAGGTAACCCCGATGGCCCTGTGCGAGACCGGGTTTTGAAGCTCTGTGAGTAGAGCGGCCTCATTAAAGATCAGGTATAGTTTCTCAAGGCCGGTTTCCATGAGTGTGTGCTCCCAGCTTCCCGGCTGTGCATCGGGTATTTCCATACGTTGCATATCTCCTTCCCATCTGCTTGCCGCAAGCACCTGTCCGGTATAGGTACCAAACCCGACAGCAAAAATATGTTCATCACCCATAGCTTCACGACTCATTTGGCCAATATTCAGAACTCCCATCCTCCCCATATCTGTGGCACGGGCATCGCCAATATGTGTGTTATGCGCCCAAATGATTCCCCTGCTATTCTCTCCATAATGTTCAAGTAATCGTTCTGCTGTGAGAAAGAAGTGAGACGCCCTGTGATTCCATGAAGCTGCTCCGCCATCCAGATTTGAGCGGTAGTGCAACTCGGCATTAACGGCAACTTTTGCCCCCTGTTCTGCCCTGAAATACCCCCAGTCGGTTGCACCGTCAGCCCCGTGAAGAGATTGTACCATTTCAAGTACCCGTTCAATATCATCACCGCAGTGCTGCCCGGTGCGGGCCACCATCTGAACATAACTTCCGGGATCTGCGTGGCGGGTCATGCATGAATATGCGCGTTGCGCATTTCTGCCAAGACTACTATCCATTTCAGTAAGCCATTCCACAACATCCTGCATAGATGCCTCATGATCATACACATCAATTCCATACAGACCTACCCTTTCATCAGAGGGTAAATTTAAATTATACTGATGCAGCCACTCCACAAGGTTTTTAAATTCCTGGTTTCTCCACATCCATAACGGCCAGCGCTGAATGGAGCCCATTGCATCATCCAGACTTGCAGGTCCACCGGGCTTATGTTTTACGTATTCATTAATTTTTGAAAGTGCCGACCAGTCGCCTTCTACAGCTATAAAATTAAACCCCCGCTCTGATGCAAGATGCTTACTCATTGCTGCCCTTTTGGTGTAGAACTCCGAAGTTCCGTGTGAAGCTTCACCCATTAAAACCAGTCGTTCCGTGGTAATGGCGTCTGTTAAAGCAGTCAGTTCCGAACGATCTTCAAATGACACAGCATGCCGGAGCAAAATTTCTGTTGATTGTGAAAAAGCTGAAGAAGAGAAGAGTAAAAAGAAGCTAATTACGGCCAGAAAATTATTCATGATGTGGTTCTTGTTCAGTTCATTTAGCATAAAGATAAAAAACGGTTCAGGAGCAGTGAAATTCTTTGCCGGTTTTTTACGGAAACTTCAGATGGTTTCACTCATATTATTTGATGATAGTTTTCAGAATATCCTCAGTTGTAAGCCAGTCTGGCTGTAGTTTCAAGCGTTTTTTCTGCCTGCCAGAAGTGGCGTTTTTGATGGGCATCCCAGATGAGAATAAAATCGGATAGTGTCATCGAGATTTTCAGAACTGAATTTTTCCCTTTAATCCGATTGAGATCAAGCTTTTCGGCTTCTGCTATTTTAATCCTTTCGATCATTTCCCGGTTCGTCTGAATGAGCCTATCCAATTCGGCATAACAATCTAAGTTTTCTGTGCCGGAAGGTTTCAGCGGAGAAAGAGTCTTCACCTTCATCTTGTAGGGAGGCATTAACAGACGAATATACCATCGAAAAAAAAGTCGGGCTCTGAACAACTTCTTCCCGGTAACAGGTGAGTCGCTGCGTGCAATGGCCTTATCAATAAAGCTAAGGTAGAGGTGATTGAATTTGACCAGGTGCTGAATAATTTCGCAAACACTCCATGATGATTCATCAGGCTTAACTGTTAGCAGTTCTTCAGAATTTCTTTTGAGCTCTTCGGCTTTTTCTATCCCCTCTTCAAAAAGCTGTGCAAGCTCCCGGTATGAGTAATAGCTTTTCAGTTCTGAAGCCATGGCTTTTTAGCCTCCATGATACGTTGATACGATTGCGAAATTCGCTCTTCCGTAATAACACCCTCATCCACCAGATTTTTAATGATACCAATAACCCTCGGTACAATTTCCGGATCGTACACCGAATTATTTGCAAAAACCAGCACATCAACACCTGCAAGAATGGCATTTTCCACAGCCATTTCAAGTCCGTAGTACGATCGGATCGCATCCATCTGCATATCATCTGAAAATAGCACACCCTGAAAACCAATTTCATCTCTGAGTAAGCCGGTTTGTACGGGTTCAGAAAGTGTGGCCGGTACATCAGGGTCGAGGTTTTCATTAAAAACGTGAGCGGTCATTACAGCAAACGGCTGGTCTCCCTGTACAAGCTTTTTGTAAGGATACAGTTCAATTTCTTCCCAGGTTTCGGTTACATCGGCCATACCCACGTGCGAATCGTTCCACGCACTCCCATGGCCGGGGAAATGTTTTAAAACTCCCAATATATTCCGGGATGTAAATTCCTCAAGAAAAATCGAAGCCTGTTGAGTTACCAGTTCTGTATCTTCACCAAAACTGCGGGCAAGCCGCCCAATAACCGGATTTTCAGGATTGGTATTGAGATCTACTACCGGAGCAAAATTCACATTAAATCCAAGATCAGATAACTGAGCAGCCATGGATGCAGCATAAAACCGCGTTGAATCGGGATTGTTGAGGTTGCCCAGATACTCTGCTGAAACATGACTTGCAAAACCCCGATCCGTTTTCAGCCTTGCCACTCGCCCCCCTTCCTGGTCCACTGCAATAAAAAGCGGAGTATCAGAGAGCTCCTGCAGATCTGAAATCAGAGTCCGAACCTGGCCAGGACTCTCGATGTTTCTGTTGGGAGTGCGGGTTGGCATATCGTAATCAAACAGAATAATTCCGCCCGTGTGGTACTCCCTGATATCCCGGATCACATGAGATGTATCGCTCACTTCAAAGCCTTTGAATCCCACCATAATCATTTGGCCGATTTTTAGATCCAATGGTAAATCGCCTGCTGAGAAATCAGATTCAGATTCAGAACATGCTGAAAAGAGCAAAAAAGTACTTAGCAGTATTGTAGAAATTAGTTGAAAAAAAGAAGATGCCATTCGTAATAAATATGCAATGTGTTTATTTGATTTTACCTGCCAAAATCGTCAGCAACCCGAATAATATCCTCTTCATCTGATGGATGGTTCGGGTGGGTATGCTGCCAAATTTCTGCCACTATACACCAATCATCAAGCCCAGCCAAACGATGACGGATCCCTTTTTCCAGATAAATGGTATCACCTTTCCTGAGCGTTTTGGGTGGCTGAGGCTGATCTGTCTCACTGATTACAACATCAACCTCTCCTTCCAAGATGGTCCATAATTCAGATCGCCGGTTATGATACTGCCATGAGAGACGTTTCCCCGGCTCAACAAGAAGTACTTTCGGGCTTAGTGCGTAATCGGAGTTGGTTGTATCTATAGCTGCATCAGCAAAAAAAAGATTTTTAAACTCGGTAAGAGATGAATCGTCAATTACGAAATATCCGCCCCAGGGTCTAGTAATATCTCTGGAATGAATCTGCAAGCCTTTAGCTGTCAGATCTTTTTCCACGTCTGAAAATAGACTAGCTTTTGATTGTACCATAATCTGAGGGTAGAATTAGTTTGTAGCGGGTTTACAACTAAAGGTAAGGGAATTCAGAGTGTAGAAAAAAGCTTTTAAAAATATCGGTTATTCCATCTTGTTTTGCGGAATTGTAATGATGAATTCCGAACCGGTACCTACTTCACTCACAATCTCGAGTGTGCCGTTAAGCATTCCTGTAAAATGTCTGACAATTTTTGAACCCAGGCCCGAACTTATTTCTCCTGATGTGCCGGTGGTTTTCCCAACAGTCTCGCCTTTTAAAAGTTTTGCTATCACCTCTTCAGGAATTCCTATTCCGGTATCTTTTACACTGAGAATAAGTGTTGAGGAACCATTTTGAGCGATCGAATCGAGACTGATATTTACCGAGCCACCTTTCTCAGTAAATTTTATTGCATTGGACAGAAGATTACCAAAGATCTGCTCAAATTTTTCGATATCAGTATTTACAACTTCATCGAGGGCTGAGCCGGAAAATGTAACCGTAATATTTTTGAACTTCGCGAGCGGCTGATAAATACTCTTCATCTTTTCTACCGTTTTTTTCAGATCGGCATTTTCGCGGTTCAGCTCAAACCCGGTAGAATCGAGAATCGTGTAGTTTAAAATGTCTCCAATCATTTGATTGAGCTGCTGTGCACTCTGCCCAATCCCTCTAATCATTATTTCCGATTCCTTTTGATCCATTTCCGGGGCTTCAACCATTAAATCTGCAAGCCCGATAATTCCATTTAATGGTGCCCGAAGATCGTGGCTGAGCATTTTCATAAGATCCACATGAAAGCTGTTTAGTCTTCTCAGCTCAACATTTTGTTTACGAAGTTCCAGGTGTGCCATTACCTGATTTGCCAAAATTCGCAGCTGATTCTTTTTTTCTTCGTTTAGTTTCCTGGGCACATAATCCAAAATGCAAAGAGTGCCAATAATATGGCCTTCCGGATTCTCAAGAGGTGCACCAAGGTAGTATTTGAGACCCGGCTCATTTTTTACGTAGGGGAAATCTTTAAACCTATCATCAGCAGAAAGATCAGAAACTTCAAAAAGCTCGTTCTTTTGGAGGGCATATTGACAAATCGTTTTACTTCTGGGAATTCTTCTAACGCTTGAAGCAGTTCCAAAAATAGATTTTGACCACTGCTCGTCTTTATCTATCAGATTAATCATGGAAATGGGCGTTTCACAAATTGATGAAGCGAGTTTTGTCAGTTCATCGTACTCTTTTTCAGAGTCAGAATTCATAACCTGATAGGCATTTAATGCCTCCAGCCGCTGAGCTTCACTTTTTTGATTCATATTCGCGTATACACCCCTAAGTACTCTATGTTATTGCAGAATATTTACACTTTCCAGCATATGTCGCAGTTCACGCTGGCTGATAGGCTTAACAAGGTATCCAAGATGCTTGGTTCCCTCTATCTGATTTTTATAAAACCTGTCTGAATTACCGGAGATATAGATTACCTGAGACTCACTGTTTCCGTTTAAGCTCTTAACCACATCTATACCTGTTAACTCATCATCAAGATTGATATCCACAAGCAAGAGCTCCGGTTTAAAATCTTCAATTAACTTAATCGCCTGATCATAGGAGTTTGCTTTTGCCGTTTCTTGAAAACCCATATTGTTCATTACTGTTTCAAGATATAAAGCTTGTATAGCGTTATCTTCAATTATTAAAATGCGCATTATTCTTTGTTCTCTTATTATTTATTAAACAGATCATCTCTGGCAGTTATCGCACTGCTTGATCCTCTCAAGTCTTCTGTTCTTTTGAAGTCTATAATTACGCTATTTGTTCCATTACGCGAGTAGCTTACAGAAGCATCAATCTGTTTGATGAAGGTATCCACCAATAGTTTATGGAATGTAAATGAGTTATCGGTCTCTTCATGGTCTTCTATATTCCGTTCAAAGCCCTCCATTTCAAGACGAACGTCATTCCCGTTGCAATTCAGATGGATGTTAATAAAGTTATTCTGATCTCCGGAATCCGAAGATTTCATATGTATCAGTTCGTTTATCACCAAGCCGAGCGGAACAGCCTGATTCAGATTCAGCATAAATGGCTGATTGTTTTCATCTCTGTTGATAACAAATTTCTTTTTCCCTTCCACGAATGCCATCGACCCGATAATTGAATCGAGGTATTCATTAAATTCAATCTGAACCACATCTTTCTGTTGATAGAGTGTTTCATGAATTTTTGCAATTGAAAAGATCCTGCTGTGAGCTTCCTCCAGTTTTCTCCTGACGGTAGAACTTTCCTCATAAATCACCTGGAGTTCAAGTAATCCGGCAATAATGGCCAGATTATTTTTAACCCGATGATGCAGTTCCTGCAAGAGAATATTTTTTTCGTTCAGTGAAGTCTGAAGATCGTTTTCAAGTGCTTTTTGCTCTGTCAAATCCACATATATGCCGTAGGCAGCAATAACCTCACCATGGCTCCAGATGGGAACTGTACTCATCAAAACAGGCACGGATTTCTTTTCTTTGGTGAGTCGTATCGTTTCCTGCTGATGAGCCTGCCCGGAAAATGCACTTTTGCTCACATGCTCAGCCTCCCGAATATTATTCTGAGATGTAATGAGCTTGTTCACATTTTTGCCCATTATTTCTTTTGGTTCGAATCCAAAAAGAGTGGAAAAACCATTATTAACTTTCTGAATACAGCTGTTTTGGTCAATCATCACCATAGCCAGCGGCGAGTTTTCAAAGAGCTGCGTCATCAGCGCAAAATTTCGCTCCCGCTCAAGTTCTGATGTTAAAAATTCAGTGATATCTACACCGGTACTTACCAGATACTCTTCATCTTCACTAATAAATCTGTTGATGTAAATATGATATGACCGCACCCCATTTTGCTTCGACAGAATTTGGGTAATAAAACCATTGTTACCATACTCAT
>SLJB01000321.1 GCA_007135335.1 Balneolaceae bacterium | reverse complement strand
TAGCACTTGTCTGGTTCTTTATGTTCCCGCTTGTGGGGGCCGGAGTTATGGGGCTGAATGTAGGGTTTGATATGGCAATAGGTTCGCTAATTCGGCACTGGATCTATGTGATTCCATTTATCTTCATCATAAATAAAGACCTATTTCCAAAAGAGAAAAATTAAGATGTAGATTCCCAATCATCACACTAAAGGCTCTCCATGGATAGTGGGGAGCCTTTTTTTTGTGTGATAATGCAGGTAATAAATATACTGGTATCATGTTTCGTCCGGTAACTGCCGTGACAAAACTTTCTGTTATCCATTCCCAAACAAATTGACCATTATCTTTAATTATCAAGATTAATCGATTATTTTAAAGTGATAGTGAATTGATTTTTCCTGCGATGATTACCAAACGCCGGTTTATAAAAAATACAGGCCTAACGGAAGTAAATATCCTCCCACCTGCATGCAGGCAATTCTTGAGTTGCAAAATGTAAAAAACTAATAGGGAATTACCGATGACAAGAATCCTGATTCTTGGAGGTACCGGTTATACCGGAAGATTGATTGCAGAGCTTTTGCTGGAGCAATCCACGGCAGATGTCACGATTGCAACACGTAACCCGGATAAGGCACAAGCATTTGCGGATGAATTAAAACAGCGCTTTATCGGCCGTACCATTGAGGCTGTATATGCCGATGCATCGAATTCAGAATCTTTACAGGCCGCTTTTCAAGGCCAGAACATGGTTGTAGTTGCTGCACCGACTGTTGCTTACATTGAAAATGTTGTACGGGTCGCACTTTCTGAAGGAGTGGATTATCTTGATGTGCAACTTGACACACACAAGTATTCCTTTCTGAAATCACTTGAAAGTGAAATCGCACAGGCCGGACGCTGTTTTATCACCGAGGCTGGATTTCATCCCGGATTACCTTCTGCTCTTGTACGTTTCGCTGCCGCTCATCTGGATTTTATTGAAAGCGCAGATGTAGCCGGTTTTTTGAATATGGGTAAAAACCTGCCATATACCGAAGCTGTTGATGAATTGATCGAGATTTTTAAAGATTATCAGGGACAGGTATATCAAAACGGCAATTGGACCAGGCCAAACTCATTTGTGATGCGCAAAATTGACTTTGGACACGATATTGGCATCAAAAGGTGCTATTCAATGTTTTTCGAGGAGTTGCGTGCTCTGCCAAAGATGCATCCATCTCTCAAAAATACCGGCTTTTATATCTCAGAGAGCCATTGGATGACAGACTGGGTTATCATGCCAATGATGTGGATATGGCTCAAAATCTTTCCCCGAGCTGTTCGTCCAATCGGCAAACTTTTATGGTGGGGTATGGGCACCTTTCATAAACCACCTTATCGAGTCGAACTTCAGGTTCAGGCAACCGGCCTGAAAGATGGACAGCCGGTAACAGTACAGGCGAGTGTTTCGCATCCCGATGGATACGTTCTTACCGCTGCCTCGGTGGTTGCAGCCTTGCTTCAATACATGGATAAAGGCCATCGAAAGCCACCCGGGTTGTGGCTGATGGGACACATGGTTAAACCGATCATTCTTATGAAAGACATGGAAAAAATGGGTTTACAATGTGAGACAAAAATACAGGATAGAAAAGAGTAATGTCTTTCCGGGCGCAATGCCAGATTTTTGGCAATTGTTAAATTTGGGATTTAAGTATTCAGATGGTAAAATAAACCGAATTAAATTTGTGACACTGATACCAGAATCATGGAAGAACAATGAAAAACTTTTATTTACAAACTTTTTTTTCCTGCTTTTTATTTTTCGGACTATTGATATCATGCGCGAATAATGACAGGGATGATGATCTCAATATATCAATTAATGAACCCAGGTTAATCCCGGTAACAGAGGGATATTCCGCAACATCTGTTAACGCAGTAATTTTCCGGAAAAATTCGATTTTCACACACGATCATTTCCAGTACATCGCATTCTATGATCCGGAAGGGAGGGTGGTTCTCGGGAAAAGAGAAATTGGCAGCGGCGAATGGGAACTGCATCACACACAATTTACTGGTGAGGTTCTGAATGCCCATAATTCAATCAGTATAGCTGTTGATGGTGACGGGTTTTTGCATATGGCCTGGAATCATCACAACCGGCCATTGAATTATGCCCGGAGCACAGACCCCGGTTCTCTGAGCATGACAGAGCCATTCCGGCCCGGCTCATTAGATGCCGGTCACCGGGTAACCTATCCCGAATTTTACCGGATGCCGGATGGCAGCCTTCTTTTTATGTATCGTCATGGTTCGTCAGGAGATGGTTTCCAGGTGCTTCATCATTATGATCTGAGTTTACAAACATGGACGTTGCTTCATGAACAGCTGATTGACGGGCTCGGTGAGGTAAATCCGTACTGGCAGACAACCATTGATGACCGGGGAATCCTGCATATCTCCTGGACCTGGCGGCGCCATCCCGGCGTGGAATCCAATCACGATATTGCCTATGCCCGGTCAAAGGATGGCGGAAAAACGTGGGAGAAAACAACAGGAGAAGTTTATGCGCTGCCAATTACTCCCGAATCCGCAGAATATGCGCTGCGAATTCCGGAAAATTCATCCCTGATGAACCAGACCTCAATGGCTGCCGATTCACAAGGGAGGCCCTATATTGCAAACTATTGGCGGCCGGCCGGCAGCTCCGTGCCGCAATACCACCTGGTATTTCATGACGGGGACAGCTGGAAAGTAAACCAGGTTGGAAATCTTACAAAGGAGTTTGAACTTGCCGGCGGCGGAACCATGGCGCCACCCATTTCACGCCCGCAGATCGCGGTGGATACCTCAGGTGACCGCGATCGCGCGTTCCTGATTTTCCGTGCGGAAGAAAGGGGTGGAAAGGTATCGGTAGCCATAAACGATGATCTTCAAAAGGACGGTTGGCATTTTTTTGATCTAACCTATTTCAGTGTTCTAGCCTGGGAACCCACCTTTGATACGGAACTTTGGCAGCGCGACAAAATTCTGCATCTTTTTGTGCAGAAAACAGCCCAGCGCGATCATGAACGTCCCGGTGAACTTGAGCCTCAAATGGTATACGTACTGGAAT
>SLJB01000212.1 GCA_007135335.1 Balneolaceae bacterium | reverse complement strand
CGTATACCGCCAACAAAACTGATGTTTCCATCTGTACGAGGGTTTTTTATACCGAACAGCGGCTCAAGAATTCCGTTTTGAAGCCTTGCCACATCCAGCGCATCTACAACGTTAGACGAAGCGGGTTTTGGGAGCGTTAATTTCCACCAGTCGCCGGCATAGTATATAGAAACAGCTCCCTTTTCAGAGGGCGATTTCTCTGTTGTTTTCTTCAGGTTGAACTCACCGGCAAGTGTTTCAAACTGTTCAGTTGTTACTTTTTTGATGACCCGGTTGTATGGCAAAATCCGCATTTGATCCATGGGAAAAAGCACAACGGGGAAATACTCAAACTCAGCTTCTCCGGGAAACGATTTCTGTTCATCTCTAAGCTGTTCAGCTACTCTTGAGGCACTTTTACAGCGATGGTGGCCGTCGGCAACATACAACTTTTCAATGGCCGCAAAGCCTTCAACAAAATCGGCTGTGTTGAACGTTTTCCAAATTCGGTGCTTCACGCCGTGCTCCCCATCATGCTCAATAAGAGGTTCCTGAGTGAGAGTCAGTTTTTCGATATGGAAAGTAATATCGGAGGTATCCCGGAATGTGAGCATTACCGGTTCGGCGTGTGCCTGTTGTGTGAGTATGTGCCGGGTTCGGTCATCTTCCTTATCCGGGCGTGTAAGTTCATGTTTTAGGATTACATCCTCGTCGTAATCCTGAACGGATGCACAGGTAAACACACCGGTTTGGGTGTGGTTCTCCGTTTGGAGCTGATAGATGTAAATTGCATGTTTCTCATCCTGATGATACACATCAGATCCTAACAGTTTCTTTAGATTTTCAGCACCTTTTCTGTATACTGAGTTGTCATTAAAGGGTGTGCCGGGTGGCAGGTCAATTTCGGGGCGGATTACATGGAGGAAACTGTCGGGTTTACCGATAGCCATTTCCGCTGCTTCATCTGTATTGATTACATCGTAAGGGACGCAGGCTACTTCATCAACTTTATCTGTTTTTGGAAGCCAGCCTCTAAAAGGGTGAATAGTTGCCATTAAATCATCATCTTTTCTTATTTTTATATCAATCTTTATTATACAAACTCTTTACCTTTTCAGCGTATAGAAATCGTAAATAAACAGGAATAATTACATTCATGAGCGATAATTCTTCTTTTAACACAGATAAACTGAATCCGGGCCAGCAACAGCAGCTTTTATTTATGATGCTTATTCAGCAGCATGAACAGATCGCGATGATGGGCCTTGGGAAAATTAAAAATCCCGCAATTGATAAAATTGACCGGGATCTGAAATCTGCAAAATATGCAATCGATACACTGGTAATGCTTGAGGAATTTACCGAGGGAAACCTTCCCAAAGAGTTGGCCGGGTTTCTAAAGCAAACCCTCACGACACTGCGGCTGAACTACGCGGACGAGAAGAAAAAAGATAGTTCATCAACTGCAGGTAATAAAGACGATGAAAGTGCAGAAAATTAAGGCAGCGGGCGGCGTACTATTCAGATTTAATAATTCACTTGCTGAAATTCTGCTTATCCAGCGAAACGGTTTTTGGGACCTTCCTAAGGGAAAGGTTGAAAACGGTGAGTCTATAGAAGAAGCTGCACTACGTGAAGTAGTTGAAGAAACAGGTGTAGAACCTGTTTCAATTCGCTCTTACCTGTGCGAAACGTACCATGAGTATTCTCAGGATGGTGAGAAATTTGGAAAAACAACATATTGGTATCTCATAGATACGGATAATTTCAGAGGTGAAACTTCACCTCAGCAGGATGAGGGCATTACAAAAACAGATTGGGTGCACTTAAAAAAGGCATTTACAATTGCCCACTTCGACAATCTTAAGGAAGTAATAGGCAAAGCCAACAAAGTACTTTACAAATAAAAAAGGCATGATGTTTTAAATCACGCCTTTAAAGAATTTAGTAAAATATCAGATTTAGTTTTGTAGTCTGAAAAAGATCGGCAAACTGTACTGAACTCTAACCGGACGTCCTCTCTGCATTCCCGGTCTGAATTGAGCCTGGCTCACAACACGAAGGGCTTCTTCATCAGCTCCACCGCCAATTCCACGAATTACCTGCGGATTTTCAACATCTCCGCGCTCGTTTACAATAAACTGAATGTAAACTCTTCCTTCAATTCCTGCACGACGTGCCATTTCAGGATATCGGATTTGGCGCTGAAGTTCACCGAGGCCACCAATTAACTCGGGCATCTCCTCTACAACAACAAAGAAGTCTTCTTCAGGCTCATCTTCAGCCGGAGGGGGTGGAGGTGGCATGCTAAGCGAACCGCCTAAATCAAGATCACCGCCAATGTCGATATCTACGTCTTCAATAATTTCATCGTTAGGTACTTCAACAGGTACAGGCTGTCTTGGAGGGGGTGGGGGAGTTTCAATTTGTCGTGTCTGAATAATTTCTTCCATCTCAACAATTTCCTGCTCCTCTAATACAATATCTTCCGGACCAAGGCTTGTAATATCAATTCTCACCGCTACGATGAAAACCACTAATGTTATCAGTAAGCCCAGCTCAAGAAAAACTGTATGGTAGTTTCTTAAGTCAGCATCTGGTTTTTTTCTTTCAATCATGTGGAATATGTGTTTTGGCTAATGTGAAATCAGGATGAAGTATAAATCATTTTCTTCTATTTGTCCAACGAATAAATGTAATTAGATATTATAATTCTATTTTTTTACTGTCCTTATACTGTCCTCAATGCGGTAATTCTTTTTTAGAAACGCGAGCAGAAGTACAGCGGAAAGGCTTCCAAGTGCATCAGCAATAGCATCATACAAGTTGCCATTGCGCCCATATGGCAACATTTCCTGCGCTATTTCGATTGAAATTCCAAAAAGTGTGCCTGCAATAAAGATGGCAATTAAACTCACATTATATTTTTTAATGGATATCAGATAAAGCCCTAAAAGGAAGGTCCATATAAAAAACATGAAGAAATGACCCATTTTATCATATTGATACAAACTTGATGATCCAAGACTTTCAGATGGCATCATTGTAAAAAACAGAATAGCAGCAGTAGTAATTAAGAGTAGCAGGGTGATAACCAATCTGT
>SLJB01000042.1 GCA_007135335.1 Balneolaceae bacterium | reverse complement strand
TGCTGCTCTTCCATCAAAATCATTAAAGTTTCCAAAAACCTGTGGATGGGGTTCATGGCTAAGAGGGAGCGACCTGAGCGAGACGGCAAACTGAACCGAGCCAAAACCGGGCATAAGAAATGTGTATTTAGGCAAATATCCCGGTGCAGCAAATTTCAGGAAAACCGCCTTGTCACCCGGCAGGTTAGATTGAATTTGCTCATCATAAAACCCCTCAAGGGTAGTTTCCGGCTTACTGAGCCATTCACTGTTTACATCAATAATCTGAACGGCATATTGAGGAAGCGGGTCTCCGTTTTGATCGGTGATGACTACACGAAATATGTTTGAGTCGGATTCGGTTTGAACTGAACACCCGAAAAAAAGCAGTGTACACAGCAGAAAACCAATCGGTTTTAATTTTGTCATAGTGATATTAAAATTACCGATTTCAGGATGATGAGTTTGTTTAAGCTGAATATAGACGCTGGCGGGAATGGATACAAACTGATGAGTTTTGATTTGCCACGGAAGCACAGAGGTTCACGGAGTTTTCTGTGTTTCTGTGGCAAAAAAAAGTGGCACAAATGAGATCAGACAGTTCAGGTTGAATTGATAGTTCTTCAAAAAAATATTTGGAGATTTAATCCCGTTATTCTACATTTGTAGAAATTGATCTAAACTTGTAGAATAATGAAACTATCCAAATCTGAAGAGCAGTTGATGCAGTACATCTGGAAGCAAGGCAAAGCGTTCATGAACGAACTTCTTGCGATGTATCCTGAACCCAAGCCGGCCAGTACAACCGTGGCCACTTTGTTAAAACGGATGGCCGATAAAGGGTACATCGATTACGAACAGCTTGGCCGTTCACGCCGCTATTTCCCTCTGGTAAACAAGTCGGACTATTTCTCGCGGCACATCAACGGGCTTATTCAAAAATATTTCGATAATTCCCCCGCAAATTTCGCTTCGTTTTTTACCACAGAAACCGACCTTAGCGAAGATCAACTGAAAGAGTTACAGCAGATCGTTGAAGAGGAACTAAAAAAGAGGCAGCAATGATTACTTACCTGATCTACTCTGCCCTTAGCCTGGCCATCCTGCTTCTCTTCTATCATGCAGTGTTGATCAAAGAGAAGATGCACCACATCAACCGCGGATATCTGCTCTTCAGCATCATTTTCTCGTTATCTATCCCCCTCGTTCCTGTTGGTATTATGGGTCCGTTGCTGCCTTTTGAGCAGCCCGTTCCTTCCGTATCTGATGAACTTTCAGAATCGGTAATCTATTCTGATGCATATAATACAGCCACCGGTTATGAAGGTGAAATGATAGCCCCGGCAGCCAAACCCGGGTTGGCCTCAATGGATCTTTTTATTCCGATACTCATCACTATTTACTTTGCCGTGGCACTGATTCTGTTTGTGCGACTGCTCCGGATCATTCACATGATTCAGATGAAATCAAGCCGCAATCCCCGCACACTTTATAAAGACTGCGAAGTGGTTCTACTACCCCAAAATGTGGTGCCACACACATTTTTGAATACCCTATTTGTGAATAATAAGCAGTTTGAGAAGGGAAACATCAGGCGCGAGATTTTACTGCATGAATTGGCCCATGCAAAACAGAAGCACTCCATCGATATTCTATTTATTGAGTTGCTCAAAATCTTTTTCTGGTTCAACCCGATGCTTTACCTCTACAAAAGAGCAATTCACCTGAATCATGAATTTTTAGCAGATGAAGCAGTACTAAAAACCGGCATTCAGGTTTCAGATTATCAGCAAACCCTGCTGAAAACTCTGCTTCACAAACCATCGCATACGCTTGCAAGCAGCCTGAATTTCGGACTGACCAGGAAACGTCTTCAAATGATGACCCAATCCACCAACAAAACCCGATCCATCATGAAAATTGCATCCTTAATCCCCCTTTTTCTTGCACTTTCTCTCCTTCTGGGTTGTGAATCAACCCCGGCTGATGCTGAAAACGCTGATGATGAGAGCACAACCAATATTGCAGTTGATGAACAAAGTCTGGATCCATCACTCATTAAGATCAGCATAAACAGTAAGAGCGAAATTATTGTGGATGGAGAAACCCTTACTCTTGACGAGCTGCATACTCTGCTTGATGAAAGGGGATCAGATTCCTCGCGAGTCATCTCTCTGCGTGTCAGCCGTGATGCTGAATTTGGAACAATACTTGATGTTCAGAATATTTTGCGAACACAGGGTTCCAGAAGAATCAATTATTCTGTGAATACTGAGACTAACGAAACGGAAGGCAATGTTTATTCAGGTCAGACCTTAACCCTGCCCCCGCCTCCTACACCCCCATCTCAAGAATCAAAATCCCGGATTTCTACTGAGAGCTCTCAAATCAAAACCACGCCCGCACCACCGGTTCCTCCAAATACAAACAACCTGCTAACCATTCTTATAAATGCACAGGGTATGATGCTGGTAAACGAAGAGCCTGAAACGGTTACGGAAATAAAAGGACGTGTGAAAGAATTTGTGAACAATCACGGAGCCAATCCTGCTTTATCATCAAGCCCAGGCGAAGCCATTCTTGCTATCAAACGGGATACAAGGCTTGATTATGAAAGGTATATTGAAATACTGGATGAGATCATGACTGCTTACAATGAGCTTCGGGAAGAAGCTGCAAGAGAACGTTTTGGTGTGCCGTTTTCATCTATTGATGAGAACTCTGAGAGGTACCGTGAAATTCGGGAGGCATACCCGAAAAGAATCTCCATTGCGGAAACGGGCAATTGATTCCGGTTTTCTACTGTAAATCTGGGCAGAACATCATAAATGGGCCTTTTTTATTTACCCCAGAAACACTGAAGATTACGGATGTTTCTGTTGCGCTAAAGAAAAGGTAAAAACGTGAAAGTTTGCACTATCTGTGATCACCCCAATACTCACCACTCGATACTCCCGTGTCATTACTGGCCTATAATGTAATATGTAGGCGCCTCCGGTCCCACAGGCATACCAAGGCCAAATACCCATACATAGAAAAGAATAATCCATCCGATGAGGAAGAAAATACTGTATGGCAACATCATAGCAATAATGGTTCCGATAC
>SLJB01000124.1 GCA_007135335.1 Balneolaceae bacterium | reverse complement strand
GCTAACCAGCCTCCGCCCCATACCCAGCTGCCCGTAATGGGGTAGCTAATTGCCAGAAGAAGCGCTCCGAATATCATAAAAGAGGAGAGTTTTATTCGCCCGGTAACACATCCCGAAACAATTGTGGCAGCTGTAGCGGCAAACATCGCCTGGAAAATAAAATCACTCCATATGGTCATCTCTTCCCCATAAGCGGGTGTGAGCATGCCAACAGGATCGGAAGAATCAAAGCCGATGCCAAACCCTCCAAAACCGAGTATGCCGTTAAAATCTCCGGGGTACATCAGCTGAAAACCAATGAATGCATAGAGTAAAATGCCCGTGCAAAGTATGAACACATTCTTGTAGATCACATTAACTGAGTTTTTAGACTGAGTGAGTCCGCTCTCGACGGATGCAAAACCCAGATGCATAAGCAGTACAAGAAAGGCAGCGATGAGAATCCAGAGATTATCGATCATGAACTTCACATAATCAGGTGAGGCCATAAATTCAGCAAGTGATGCGTATCCTTCAGCATCACCGGCAATGGCTTCATTCTCCTCAGTAACTTCTGTAACAGCTACTGTATCTGCTGCAGCATCCTGCAACGGAACAGTTTCTGAATAGGCATTAATGGCCACAACAGTGGCAAACACGCCTAGTACAGCAAAAAGAATAATTGTTTTGACAACTTTATTCATGGATATAATATTAATTAATATTTGAGTTGCCTTAAATTTGTACGTATAAATATGATTTGTCAATATTTTTTTAATTAATTCATCTTTTTTACATAAATATTTTATACAAAACAGAAAAGCGCTTTTAACTCATTCAATCTTTACTGATTCTTTCTTTATTCCTTTCATCCCGAGAAAAAATATTCGGGCAGCATGGTCTTTATTGTGCGCGTAACCTGTTCTGAGGCAGCAAATAATTGCACCTCAACCTCTTAAATAAGTATCGTGAAGAAACAATCAGCCCCATATTCTTTATACACATAAAGTTACATTTTACAGGTTCCTGAAGAGCTGCCGGAATGAGTAAAGAAATGCCAATCGGAATGCAGCTGCCATAATACCCGTTAAAGAATTGAGCAATAACCACATACCAAACTAACTATTTGTATTGCATGGAAACGTCTGAGTTTAATGACGCCTATGATATTGTAATAGGCAAAGTTGAAGATTGGGTACAAACCTTCTTTGAAATGCTGCCTAACTTTGTGGTAGCACTTTTTGTGCTCATCCTCTTTTATGTGCTGGGGAAAGTTGCCCGGAAAGTGATTAACAATCTTCTATCTAAGGTAACAGCCAATAGAACAATTACCAGTCTATTGGAAACCATTATTGGCATTTCTATTTTGGGTATTGGCGTTTTTATCGCCTTAAGTGTACTTCAGCTTGACGGAGCTGTAACCTCCCTGCTTGCCGGTGCCGGTATTATTGGCCTGGCACTCGGTTTCGCCTTCCAGGACATCGCTTCCAACTTCATATCAGGGGTTATTCTTTCGATACGTCACCCTTTTGGTATTGGGGATATTATTGAGACCAATGAGTTTTACGGAACAGTTATAAAACTAAACCTGAGAAATACTATAATTAAAACCGTGACAGGTCAGATTGTTTATATACCCAATAAGCGGGTTTTTGAAAATCCGCTGCAAAATTACACCCTCACCGGCCTGCGAAGGATCGATCTGGCATGCGGCATTTCATACGGGGATGATCTTGAAAACGTACGAAAAGTTACTACAAGCGCTGTAAATATGGTTGAAAATGTTCTATCAGAGAAAGGTATTGAGTTTTATTACGATGAATTTGGTAACAGCTCCATTAATTTTAAAATTCGCTTTTGGGTGAAGTTCAGAACAAATCCGGATTTTTGGGAGGCTAGAAGTGAAGCGATCATGGCCATTAAAAAAGCATTTGACGAAAACGATATTATGATACCTTTCCCCATTCGCACACTCGATTTTGGCATTCGGGGTGGCGAAAAGCTCGACAGCATGCTGGCTGATGGCCGGTCTTTTAATCTGCAGAATAAATAAATTCAACTGCGTAAAGTTTTCTAAATAGGGTGTAAAATTTCCTATTTTACATCTGACAATTTTAAAGATGAATGTTAAATACAAATCATGACCAACAATATCAGAGTAGTTATAACCGGCCTGGGTGCACTCACACCACTCGGCAATACTGTTAAAGAAACCTGGGAAAATGCCGTTGCCGGAAAAAGCGGGGCAGCAAATATCACCAAAATAAAAAAAAAAAAATTCAAAACACATTTTGCCTGCGAGGTAAAAGATTTTGATCCCAAGAAGTATCTCGACAGAAACGAAATAAAACGCTCTGATCTCTTTACCCAATATGGACTTTATGCTGCTTCCGAAGCCATGGAAGACTCCGGACTGGATCTCGAGAAGGTCTCTCCGTTTGATGTTGGCGTAATCTGGGGAACCGGCCAGGGCGGCATGGGAACCTTCGAAGAGGAAGTTAAAGAGTACACACTTAATAACTACGAGCCGAGATTTAACCCGTTTTTTGTGCCCCGTCTTATCCCCAATATGGCCTCAGGCATGATCTCCATGAAATTCGGGCTGATGGGAATCAATTATAGTACCATTTCGGCTTGTGCAAGTTCAAACACGGCTATTATGGATGCCTTCAACTACATCAGAATGGGTAAGGCAAAAGCATTCATCACCGGGGGATCTGAAGCACCCGTAACAGAAGCAACCATTGGCGGTTTTACTGCAATGAAGGCGATGAGCACCCGGAATGAATCACCCGAAACCGCTTCCAGGCCATTCGATCCAGAGCGCGACGGTTTTGTGATGGGTGAAGGGTCTTGCGCACTGATTCTTGAAGAGTACGAACATGCTAAAGCCCGCGGAGCAAAAATATACGGAGAAGTAACCGGTGCCGCTATGACAGCTGATGCCTATCACCTCACAGCCACTCACCCTGAAGGGCTCGGTGCACTTCGCGGAATGAGGCTAGCACTTGAAGAGGCAGGGCTGAATCCCGAGGATTTGGATTATGTAAATACTCATTCAACATCAACACCGGTTGGTGATATCAGTGAAATTATTGCAGTGAATAAGCTATATGAAGGCTCAGGCGTGAAACCAACTGTCAGTGCCACAAAATCAATGACCGGGCATCTTTTAGGTGCTGCAGGAGCCATTGAAGCGGTGCTTTGCGTGCTTGCCATTAAACACGGCATCATCCCGCCAACAATCAACACTGAACAAATTGATCCAAAAATTCCTGGCGATGTGGATTATGTACTCGGTGAAGCAAGAGAAAAGAAATTGAATGCTGCCATGAGCAATAACTTTGGATTTGGCGGACACAACGGAATTGTGGTATTCGGCAAAGTTTAGTATCACCTCAAAACAGCTCATCTGCAAAAGTGTAATGAGCTGTTTCAGGTGTTTATTTCGTTTATCCATATGAAGATATTTGATAAACAGTTGCTTTACGTCTGCCCTATTGATATTCAGTAAACAAATAAATACCATTTCATCGAAATCATAAAACAACAATTCTATCGCTATGAAAAAGTTTACACTCTCTTTAATCTCTACTGTGCTATTCTCACTGACAGCCGCTGCCTGTTTTGCTCAAAGCCCGGCTGATATCCTGAACCGGATGATCAGTGAGCACAGCAACTCGCTATCCGGCATTGAAACCATGATGGTAGTAACCACCATGGAGGGTTTCATCGAAACGGATGAACCTGACACTACCTATTACCGCAAGGTAACCATGGACAATGGCATGCTCTCTATGCAGCCCGTAACATCGGCAGGTGATGTTCCAAGCACCACCGTCAATGACTTCAACACCAACTTTGATACCCTCGTTGAGAATGCCACCTACGAAGGAACCGAAACCGTGGACGGAGCTAATACGCATGTTCTGCTGATTGAGGACATTTCAGCTCTTTACAGTGGAGCAACAACAGGCCTTGAAGAGTCTCCGGTAAGCCAGGAAGGAGAAGCTATGCGAGGCCGCCTCTATATCGACACAAACAATTATGTACTTCGCAAAATCAGTTTTGATATGCAGTTCAGTGAGGAATATACAGGTACTTATGATATCAATTTCAAAGATTACCGGAATGTAAATGGAATGCCTTATTCATTTCTTTCTGAGATGGTAGTGGATGGAATTTCTGACCAATTCTCCGCTGAAGATCTGGCTCAGGCGCGGCAGGGATTACAGGAAGCTCGCCAGCAGATTGATAACTCATCGGGCATGCAGCGCCGTATTCTTGAGCGAACTTTACGCGGAACCATCGAGAGACTTGAAACGATGCTCGAAGAGGGCGGTATGACCATGCGCCTGGTTACCCACACCGTTGAAACCAACGTGAGTATTCCTGAATAAACCCACCTGTTTTAAGATGAATTTTCAAGGGCGATATAACTTCACGGTTGTATCGCCCTTTTTATTATCAGGAGATTGGATAAGAGTTTGTTTATACATGAGCTTCCTATGTAAATAAACCGTGGAGTAAATAAGCACGACATAACAACCCTGTAGCGCCTGAAGAACCACCGGGCATTGCGGATAAGCCTTTTGAGATACGACAGTACTCCTGGAGGTTTGCGAGAAATGTCCTCAAATTATGCGTAATACTTCTATTTTAATTAGCTAAATCATTGGTTTTTAATTCTTTTCAAATTATTTATTAAAATTTTGTAACATTTCGGCTTCTCGTGCATCAGTTTGGTAGTAATAAAGACTCAAACATATCAATTTGCATACATTATGAACTATTTCAACAAAACGATTGCTCTTGTAATCGCACTCACATTTACACTTTTTGGTTGCGATAACACTACCTCACCCCACACAAACAGTAATAACGACAGTTCCGGATTTTACAATTCAGCTGAGAACGGCACCGGAAATGAGGGCGAAACCGGTAACATCATTGTTATTGATGAGAAGAATCTTGATAGTGACTGGTCGTTTGTACCGGAATCAGGAGAAAGCGGGTCGGGTAATTTTGTTGAAGGCCCCGGCACTCCTGTTATCGGCTCCGGTAGTGCTTCCTTTTCACTCAACGATAATGAGGATGGTCTGGCACTCTTTGGAGCTATCTTCGAAGGCAGCACACCGCTCTCAACTTTCAGCAGAATAGGCTATAACACCTTTCAGGGATCCGCTGGATCTGTGCAGGCTGTCGCACTTCAGTTTCATGTGAATTATGATGGGAATAATGACTGGCAGGGACGCCTCGTCTTTGAACCCTACCACGATGGTACCGTTGAGCAAAGCCTGTGGCAAACCTGGAATCCGCTTGAGCAACGGGGCTGGTGGGCCACAGGCGCTGCCGGTGCAGAACTTTGTACACAGGATGAATTATGTACCTGGAATGAGATACTTGATGAATTCCCAAATGCTGTGGTACGTGCTGAAGAAGCACTTGATAACGTCGGATTCATCATTTTTAAAGCCGGAAGTAACTGGGGTGAATTTCTCGGATATGTTGACGGGTTTGAGCTTGAAATCGCAGGTGAATTATTCACATATAGTTTTGAAGCCGAACAAGCAGATGACGAGAATGGCGACAATGGAGAAGAAGATGAAAATGGTGATGATAACGGAGAAGATGGAGAAGACGGAGAGAACGGAGACAATGGTGATGAAGAAGAGAACGGCGATGACAGCGGAGAAAATGGCGATGACGAAGGGAATGGCGACAATGGAGAAGAAGATGAAAATGGCGATGATAACGGAGAAGATGGAGAAGATGAAGAGAACGGAGACAATGGTGATGAAGAAGAGAACGGCGACAATGGAGAGGAAGATGAAAATGGCGATGATAGCGGAGAAAACGGAGAAGATGAAGAGAACGGAGACAATGGTGATGATGAGGAAGAAGAGACCGTTGACGACCCAGACAATCCTTCTGTAAAAGAAGATTGTAAGAATGGCGGCTGGGAAGTTTATGGCTTCAGAAACCAGGGCCTTTGCATCCAATACGTAAATACCGGGAAAGACAGCCGTAATGATTCCGCCAATGATGATGAAAACAGCTCTGACGATAACGGAGACAATGAATCAGATAATGGCGAAGAAGACGACTCAGACAACGGTGGTGAAAATGAGAACGGAGATAACGAAGACAATGAGGAAAACGGTGATGAAAATGATAACGGAGATAATGAGGATAATGGCGATGGCGACGATAGTGATGACTCCGATGAAGAGGAATCGGCAGATCAAAACGAAGATCCAAACACGATAGAAGAGTGCCGGAATGGCGGCTGGCAGGACTTTGGATTCCGTAACCAGGGACAATGTATTCAGTTTGTAAATACCGGCAAAGATAGCCGTTAATACATTCTGACATATCAAGCCAGAGTAAAAAAGCTCCCGTCACATTAAAAAATGGCGGGAGCTTTTTTTTGATCCATTATTAAATGCTTAACTGTCATGCCTCAGCGAATGCAGGCGTCTCCATACTCTGCTCCGTGGCTAAAAGAAATGAAAGTTTAGATTTGAACAAGTTGAATCTTAAAATGTGGATTTCAGCAAAGGATAAGTCCTAAAATATTGCCACGGACACGGAAATGCACGGAGTATTTCGTGACCGTGGCAAATTAGATACTCAGGTTCCGCTCAGATTCTACTTCTTAGCTTTCAAAAGATCTCTGATTTCGGCGAGAAGCACTTCCTGTGCAGGCAGTTCAGCTTTTACAGGCGGTTTCACTTCTTCTTTCTTCCTCGTTCTTTCAAATGCCTTGATTACCATAAAAATGGCAAAAGCAATGATCAGAAAGTCGATCAGAGTCTGGATAAAAACACCGTAATTGATGGTTACCGCGGCAGCTTCTCCCACTGCATCTTGTATGGTAATCACCAGATCAGAAAAATCTACTCCGCCAAGCAACAGACCGATGGGCGGCATCAGCACATCGTTTACGAATGATGTAACAATACGCCCGAATGCCGCGCCAATTACAACGGCAACAGCCAGGTCCAGCACGTTTCCGCGCATGATAAATGCTTTGAAGTCATTTTTTAGACTCATAGGTCTCACAGATTAGGTTGATGTTAAACTTCATTTAAAGATCGAATATATTGTATTTTTTTTGAATTTTTTACCCACCCGGAAAATTATTTTATTACAACAATAGTTGTAATACAGACTCCGCTTTTGGATTTCTGTGCATGCTTTTGAATGTTAGTTCGAGTTTATTACATGCGTAAATAATCCATTTTCTTTTATTAAGATTAATACGTGCTGAAAGTGATCTATTGACTTCAACAAATCCATCGAGAAATTTACGCCCTTTAAATATTCTGAATCATTGAATCAACTCTACTAATGCAATCCAATGACCAGCGCCGGGAGTTTCAAGTAAAATGTTATCGCCCGCAATTGTAATCTCTCCGGAATGCCAGGTACTACGTTCTATCTCCAGCCACTGAAGAGACATCTGCGCTGAACTATCTGCTATCAATCTTACCAAACCCTCTTTTGGAAAGTAAACGGCATACTGAACTCCCGGATTGGCCAGCAACCAGGCAGAATTTGGCACCCTGTTCTTGAGCAAATCCAGTCTCGGTTCTGCTTTAAAAACATCCATTTTCCCGATAAACATCCCCATGCTTCGCACATGGGCCAGGGCATCATCATTCAGGCCAATTCCCCAAGGCGGCCGGTGGAAACGGGAGGCTGACGAACCGCCGATGATATTTCGCCAGAAACGTTCTTTTCCGTCCTGCGCCGAACCCCAATATACCGCATCCAGGTTCTCATCATCCGTACCATAAACTTTAATATTTGTGATTGGTTTGGGATTTTCAGCAATATAATCACGGATATATTGAAGGCGCTCCCAATGCAAATCACCCTTTTGAAAATTATTCTGAGATATATCCACGAAGGTAAACAGCTCAGAATCCATCATCCTCGTTACTGTTTCATCCGTTACATCGTGGGCATCTTGCATATCAGTCATATAAATCTCAAGACCACGTTTATCGGCTTTTTCCTGAATCCGGGCTCCCCAAAACTCTCCCCATAAATTCGACTCCTGCGTTTCATTATTCATGTTATAAATCACATGGTTGTACTGAAATGTATAGGATAGAATTTTGTCGACAAATGCCTGCTGATAGGGCAGCAGAGTGAGATTGTTTTCCATCTCAGGTATAGCCCGGAAAAACGGGTGGGATGGCGGGTTGTAAATATCTTCGCCCGGGCCGGGATATTCACCAACTGGCAGCCCCACATCAACGCGATCATAATTGATGTTATTATCAGGATTATATGGCTGACGAACCCATCCAGCCTGATCGCGGGTCCGATAAAAATCATGACGCTCCCAGATGGTCACTTCTACAATCATATCCCTTTTTGCTGTTTCTTCAAGCATAGTATTAAACCGTCTCCAGTATTCGTCATTCCATTGGTCCAGATCAAAAATGAAAATGAGAGAATCTTCAGTTTCTTTCACAATTTTATACGGCCACAAATCTCGGTGATCGGGCAGTAACTCCCTAGAAGCCATCGTATTGCGAACATAATTACCACCAACAGACTGCAGCAGGTCCAGATGCTCTGCCAAATCGGGACGCTGGAAAATGTTGTGATAATCCGATGCTCCAATCAGTAATTTTGGTTCGCCGTTAATTTGCCAGTAGTATGGGTTTTCGGTGTAAGGCCGGAGCCCGTTTTGCTGTTCATTATATGTGAGCTGATGGGCTGAATCACATGAACACAGATGCAGAGTTATGAATAAAATGGCTATTATACTGAGTAGAAAAGGTAGTTTATTGATCATAAGTTAATTTTTTTATTTGAAGCATTATCTGTCAGCATTTTTCAGACCTTCAAAAAATAGCTTCTGTTTTTTAATATTCTACTATTCATAATCAAATACCAAAAAACATAAAACAAACGAATGCCGGTCATCACGCAACTTTATACATATCCCGTAAAATCAATGCACGGTATACCTGTTAAAGAGACGAAATTGAATATCCGCGGCTTAACATATGACAGAAACTGGATGATTATGGATGAGAACGGTCTTTTTTTAACACAAAGAAACTTGCCTGAAATGGCTGCTGTAAAGGTCGGTTTACATGATGATGGAATGAGTCTTAGCTCTCCTTCAGGAGATGATTTTATAGTACCATTTAAGGATAGCCGACAGAAAGAGATCCGTGTAGCCGTTTGGGGCGACCGCTGCGAAGCATTTGATGAAGGTGATGAAATATCAGCCTGGTTAACGGAAAATCTCGGGAAATATAAGGGGAAAAATTTAAGGCTGGTCCGCTTCAATAAGGACTTTGAAAGAGAGGTTGATCCCAATTATCTGAAAAATGAAAAATCACATACAGCATTTGCTGACGGATATCCATTTCTGGTCACATCAGAAAGCTCACTGAACCGGCTGAATGAGCGATTGATTGAAAGCGACTCAGAACCCGTACCGATGGACCGGTTTCGTCCCAATATTGTGCTGGCAGGTATAGATGCATTTCTTGAAAACCGTGTGGATGAGATCTTCTCTTCTGATGGCCGTTACCGGCTGGGATTGAGAAAGCCGTGCAAAAGATGCAAAGTCACAACTGTTGACCAAGCCTCGGGAACCATTGCAGAACCCAAAGAACCGCTTCGTACACTCACTCAAATGAAAACCGTTCCGGGGCTTCATGGTGCTTATTTCGGGCAAAATACCACGTTGGTATCAGGCAAAAACTGTATAATATCTGTTGGAGATTCGATCGAATTTAAGCTGAAAAATGACGATTAATTCTGCACTTATCGAAATGATAACTATCCGAATGGATAATGTGAAACAATTATAATAGCTCTATGAAATTTTCAAAACTGGTACTTTTTGCGGTTGCAGGCAGTTCACTGATGGTTATGAATTTTTGCACTGCAATTCCTGATGAAACAGCAGACGAAAATGAAGCGCCACAAAAGATAGATCTGATTTTCGACACCGATGCCAACAATGAAGTGGATGATCAGCATGCCCTCGCCTATCTGCTTTTCAGCGGCAACTATTTGAATGTAGAGGGAGTCACCGTAAATGCAACCAGCAGCCCGGACGGTTTTAGCGATGCTTCTGATGTGCAGGATCATTATGATGAAGCCCGCCGGGTTATGCAGCTTTGCGGAGAATTGTATGGAAAAATCCCCCTATTAACCGGAGCGCAAGATTCATTTGAGAAAATACGTGAATTTGTTCATGATGATCTGTTTGATGGGCATGAAGCTGTTAGTTTTATCATTGAACAGGCTTTGAAAGAAAGAGATCACAAACTGGTACTGCTGCCGGTCGGAAAGCTGACCAATATAGCACTGGCTCTGAAAAAAGAGCCTGCCATTGCAGAAAATGTGCGAATCGTGTGGCTTGGCTCCAACTACCCGCGAACCGGAGAGCACAATAAGGTGTGGGATAAGGAGTCAATGAACTACATCCTGGATCTTGATGTGCCGTTTGAATTTGTTACGGTTCGATACGGGGATCCCTCAGGAACAGATGCCGTAAAAGTTACACAGGCTCAAATACTGCATCGTATGCCCGGACTAGGCCCAGAAATTTCAGAACCGGTAACCGGTCGTCACGGCGGGGAATTTAGAAACTGGGGTGATTATTCTGCCAACCTTTTTGAAATGTACTCTATGTATGGCAGCCCTCCCTCACGCGCACTATTCGATATGGCTGCCGTTGCCATTCTCAAAAATCCAGAATGGGCTGTACGCAGAGTCATCCCCGCTCCTATTATGGACATTGAAGCCGACAAATGGATTGAACGGCCCGACAACGGGCGCGATCTTATACTCTGGGAGTGGTTTGATATTTACGGAATTATGAACGATTTCTTCCAGGTGATGGAAAACCCCGTGATTGTGGATGCCCCCTGATGATTGAAGCAGAATACTATTGAATCATGATCAGGCTCATACCGGTAACCTTTCATTAGAAACAGATTGCAGGATTACCCTATTTATTTGCGTTTCGCGTCTGGTTCATAGTAGTAAAACTGTCCAAAATCATTGGATTTAGATTGACACGATTTTTGGGAAGCTCGTTGTATTTTTTTGTATGGATAAAGACAGACCTTTGGTAAGGAGCGGAAATGCCAGCTTTCGCGTAGGCATGACGAATGAAGCCGAAGCACCTCTTTTTGCCGGGGACTTACCATGAAAAGAATCCCCCGCACCGTGAATATACCTATGCCTACTGCCCACACACGTCTCCCGCCAACACTGACATCCCGAAGTATCGGGACGCAACAGTGTGGTAATATAGCGGTCGATCATTGCGATCAGCTATTTTGGATTCACCTGCCAATTATTGCTGAAATTCTGGACATTCCGCGCAAAGAGGATTAAAGAGAAGCCCGGCCTCTCTTTTTTTAGCTTAGGACTCTGAAAGAGGAGAGAATACTCCGGGTTTGTTTTACTATATTTTTACCCTTTTAGAAATAAAAAAACCTAAGCATTTGAATCGCAATGGATTACAAATTACTTAGGCTTCTTTGATGTGCCCTGGACTGGAGTCGAACCAGCACGACCGTTAGGTCACACGCCCCTCAAGCGTGCGCGTCTACCAATTCCGCCACCGGGGCAGGTGGTTAACAAGTTAATAATAACTTGTTGAGCCTGTAAAGATAGGAGTTTTCTTTTTTAAATGGAAAGCCTCTTTGCTGAATTTTTCAGGATTTTTCCTCATCCCGTGAATTGGTTTTTTGTAGTTTATGTTTTAGCGGCAATACACTATCAAATCACAAAACCAGAACCATGACTAACCAGGAAGTAGCCGAAAAACTTCGCGAAGTGTACAATCTCATGCAGCTTGCCGGAGAGAATCGTTTTCGCGCCATCGCGTTCGATCGCGCAGCACAAACCATAGAGGGTTTAAATCAGGAGATCACCAAACATATTGATGAGGGCACTCTCACCGATATTAAGGGAATCGGTAAATCGATTGCCGAGGATATCAGAGCCTACCAGGAAACCGGTACCATGCCTGTACTCGAATCTCTGAAAGAGAAGGTGCCGAAAGGACTCATGGAATGGCT
>SLJB01000253.1 GCA_007135335.1 Balneolaceae bacterium | reverse complement strand
TGGAGCGCATACGCTCCTTATGATGGTATAGTAGTAACAGCCGGTGCCCCGGTTGTACCGAATGAGTTGATTAAGCAGCTTAACATTGGCGGCAGGCTGGTTGTACCGGTTGGCAGCAAAGAGAGCCAGATGATGGTGCGAATCCGACGCATATCGGAAGACAGCTACGAAGAAGAGCAGCTACAGCAATTCAAATTTGTACCGCTGATAGGGGAAAAGGGATGGGATTGAGTTTTAACTTTTTTATAGAATTGAAAATAACTCATATGTACATTTTTGGGCAATCAAGACTTGCCGGCAAATTCGACATGTCCGTTACTATAAACCCTGAATTTTGAATTGCCGCCAATAAAGTGGAGAAGCAGATACTCATCAAAAATTTCAGCTTCAATATCTTTTCTGAAGCCCGCATAAAAAACCGGCTCAGGTGTTGCACTGTTAATTCCTTCAACACTTTGCAGCAGACTACCGGTTGCGTACCCGTTCAGCAGTTTGTCTGTACGAAGTATAGCTATGGAAAATTCCATACCGGACAATTCGTGGAATGTTTTCAGTTCATAGGCAAATAGAACCATCCATTGATCAAGGTCAGTATGTTCGGTCATTGAAATGCCGTTTCTCCAGGAATTGAGCCAGCCTGATGCATCAACGGTATCGGCAACAATCATTATTTCGTACGGGCTGGCCGGTTGTGAAGCTTGGATATTTTGTTCACGGGTTACGATTTTAGCCCTGGGATCAGATGATTTTGCAACATGAACTAATCCATTGTAAAACAAATTGACAAGGGGTTTGGGAATTTCGAGCATTTCAGGATGATGCTCTTGAATATGCCGAAGAGCCAGTTTTTTTGCACTCGTTTGATATTGTGATTTAGTTTCAGAGGATAGGTTGGCTTCATCTGCAGGGATAATCAATTGACCGTTTTCCCAATTGATGGGGTTATAGCTGCCGGGACCTGTTGTAACATACTCACAACCAATAGAGATGATTACAAGGAAAAGCATTAAAGATAGCTTATTACATTTATTAAACATGATGTATGATTTTATCATATAAATATCACGATGTTCTTTTTTAAAAATAGCAAAACTCTCCGTTTCATGAACTTTAGAACAATCGAACTCAAATTTTATGGTTTTTTGATGTATATGTCATGAAAGCAATCCATACAGTTTGGATCCAGAAATAAAGTATCCTTTGAAAGTGTGATAAATGTTTCCCAGGAATTGGGCTCAAATACAATTACATCACGACTTGAGCCGCCAATTTCAATTGTATTGAATCGATATTTTCCCTGACGGGTAACCTCACCCTCCCGGACAATAGAATATGAATTGGTTCTTTTGAAAATAAGCTTCTGGGAATACCCTTCTGATTCCGGTGTCATAGTAATTCCGGCAAATCCGCCGTAGGTTTGAATCCAGATCCATTCTCCGGTAAGATCATGGCTGGTTTCGGTTTGCAGGCTGCAGCCGTAAATCAACGGAAAAAGAATAAAAAGTATAATTTGTGAAATTTTCATTGTCTTAAGAGATTTCAGGATTCCGTACATACAAAAAAAATTGCGCAATCGTCCCGTTTGTGATCCATGATGCTTTAGTTCGATTGCGCATTGTACCGGTCGTGTAATAAGTTCCTGCGCCTCTACCAACATCTACTCCAACACAACCACACGCTTTGCGCCGGTTTGTGATGGGTAAGAGAGCATATGGCCCCCGGTTGACCATGCCTTAACAATTTGCCCTGTTTCCAGGTGACCTGCATCTATTTCATGTAAAAACCCATTATTCATGCCAATTTGGAATAGCTCTGATTCCTCGGAAATGGCATACCATGTTTTTTTACCCCCGTCTTCCAGGGGTTCATGTACACTCGTGTTCTCTTCAACAAGTATTCGCAGGCCAAAGTCCTCCCTGGTTTCAATCCGGGTAATTTCTCCTACTATGGAGTCTGTTTCGGATGAGGTATCCAACAGCCCGGTGCACCCGTTTAATATGAAGAAAGTGATGATCAGTAGAGTAGCAAATGAGTATGTAAACAAGTGATGGGTCATAATTTAAAATTGAATAGAATAGGTAAGTGCCGGTGTCAGGCTTCCGGGGTCGAGTGGATCTGTTTGAACCCGGGTAATTCCAATACCTGAGGGGGAATGATCCTCGCCGGTGTTATTCAGCAGGTGGTATCCGGCCCGCACAATGCTGAATAGTCCCAATCCGATATTTGTGGCAGAAAGTGTTGTTCGGGCGTGATTAGTAACGGTAACTTCACGTAATGTACAGCCATTCATACACAAAAAACCCGCAGGATACGGCTCAATAAACGATTTGTTGTTGCTCATGTTAATAACCCCGAGCAGAAGAGACCCGGTTCCTGCAGCAAGGCCATACCAGTGGCTTGATGCAGGACTATGAAACAACCAGGGTTCTGCGGCATTATTGGTCAGATAAAGTATATTTGCGCCGGCTGCAAGTGATGATCCCAGGCCATAAGAGAGCGAAATATTGTTCCTGTTCTCTTTTACTACCTCATGAATTATGGTGCCATACATCGGCTGAATCATGGCCAGTTCTTCCAGCGTAAATCCCGAGCGATCAACCCACTCATGAAAAGCAGTATGGTCGATTTCCGGTATGAATGAATATTTAAATGAATCATTTACTTTTTCGGCAACATCACGCCCTAAAGATTGCTCAACGAGAAACCCAACGGCACAAATATTCCCGTCATCACTGATAAATGCCGGCCGCCGGTTATCAGGGTGACCGTCGTTATACGGAAATTCTCCGGCTGCTGAATAGGATGCAAGAAGATCGAGATATCGCGTTCGGTTCTTTTTTTGGAGTGCTGAAAGGTGCTCAACCGGACGGTTTCTTAAAATCGATTCCACATAGTCGAGGTGGATTTTGATGCGTTGAGCATCCGGCACATCTTTTTCAGGTGGGTGGCCAAAAAGATGGATATAACTCTCATCCCCAATCACAGCGTTAATTGATGAATTCTCCTGATCTCCATCGCTCATTTGATACAAAACTGCGAAGGTGATAAGAAGGGGGAAAATCAGCAAAAAAGAGTATTGACGATACATAAGTCGTTGAATTTTTGGTTCATGGTTTCTCTATATACACATGAAACCTGCGGTATACCTATACTAATCTTCAGAATTTCAACATCACACTGGCGGAGGGATAAAAGCCGGGCAGGGTTCTGTTATAGATTTCATATTGAACATTTTCATTGCCATCGAATATCGGCTGGAGACGTTTATCAAGTATGTTGGTATGATTAAACAGGTTAATCAAATCGAACCGGATTTCGAGATCGGCAGCCCCAAGCCCGGTTTGGTAGATAAAGGAGAGGTCTACCTGGTGAAATGCAGGAAGAACATCGGTTTCGGGTGAGTTGTGGGTAACCGGGAATGACATCTCCGGCTCACGAAACGGCAAAAAGTTGTAGTAGGCCTGCCTGTATGCCCATGTGCGGCCCCAGATCCCCTGCCATTTTGAAACCACGGTGAAGCCCGGCAATGCCCTCCACATTGCCCGAAACTGTGTGCGGTGAGGCTCATTCCACGGAGCAGGCAGAGTGCGGCCAAACTGAGTGGAATAATTAACCCGGGTATAGCTGTAATCGTATCCGGCAAGCAGGTTAAGTTTCGAATTGGCAAAAGAGCGGTTCACCCGGATACCGCCGCCAAGTGCCGTGATTTCTGTTGATTCACCAAAAACATTAAAACGATCAGGTGCCACTGATGAGTTGAATGGATTTTCATGTTGCCCAAGGGCAGCATACGATGTGATATTGGCAACCGGCTGCCATTTGTAGAAGCCCTCTAATTTAATCCCGGTCTGCTCATCCGGCTCAACCAGGAATGAGCCGGTGAGGTGCCACGCTTTTGGAATTTCAGAGCCATCGGCATGAGACCAGAGCGATATGGAGGGCACAATCGATGTGGGCCCCGAGTTGGTTACCTGGTATTCATTTATAAACTGACGATACAAACCTCCGGCAACCCTGGCACTCCAATAACCTATTTTTGAATCAGTTTTGTCGAACTGGATGGAGGCGCGCGGTTCGGCAAAAACATTTCGTGCAAACGTGGAGTAGGTTAGCCTTGAACCGAGGTTCAGCTTCCAGTGATTTCCAAACCGATGGTTGCTGCTCAGGTGCCCGCTGATGAGTGATGAGGTTTGTGATGTCTGCACTTCACGGTAGGTTAAATCGGATATGTCAACTCCGGATGATATACGATCAACCTGAAGACCGCCGTCAAGCTGCCAATGTGGAGTAAAACTGTAGGAGCCGTCTCCTCTGAATATGAAGTGCCTGATGTGGTTTCCTTCAAACTGTGAAGGCAGGTTGATCAGTGCACGATCCATTGAGGTGGCGGACAGTACATGAAAGTTACCCACACTCTCGAAAAACGTATCAGACATGGTAGTTCCAATTTTGTTCTGATGCTGAAACCGGTTGGTACTGTAACTTGCCTGCAATGAAAGGTCGAGGCGCGGGGTAAGTACCCGGCTCCAGGTAAGTTGCCCCATGGCGTTTCTCCAGTCGTAATTGTCGCCGGCGTACAAAAACGGATCATTATCCCCCGGTACCTCTCTGTGGTTTAATAGTTGGGTTGATACTGAATTTTCGGCGAGATATACTGAACCGGAAATCTTATTGAACGGATTGAATTCGTATCCTCCTGCAAAGTGATAGTCAAAAAATTTCACTTCTGAGTTCTGATAGAACGGTGTATATAAAGAGGCATCATGATCAAGATCGGAAATAATATTTGTGATTAAAGGGTCAAGGCGGTTCCAGCTTTCCAGAGTCTGCTCCAGATTGGGGTCCCTGTAGATATCCCAAAAATTTGTTCGCAGGGCCGTCATTATGTAGAGGTTTGATTCACCGGGTATGTCAAACGTGAGATCACCACGGATGTTTACACTTAACGGATCTGCCTGTACAGAGATGCCTTTATTTCCGCGTTGGGGTTTTTCATGCGATAGGCCGATCAGTCCGGCTATCTGGCTGCCATACTCTGCACCATATCCCGCTTTTTTCAGGTTGATGCTGCCGATTGCATAAGGACTAAAAGAGCTGAAAAGCCGCCCGAAACTGTATGGGTTGTAGATCGGTACACCGTCCAGCAGTAACCGGTGCTCGCCATGCTGGCTGCCCTGCAGGGAGAGGTCGGTCATGGGCAGGCCGTGCTGCACACCGAGGGCCAGGTTCAGGCTGCGAATAGCATCTGTCATTACACCGGCAGGCTGCCATTCCGGGTTGTTGGGGAAAGATGGGTTTGTTCGGAATGGCAGCATCTGACGGTGCGATTCTACAACAATCGGGGTTATATGAACCGGTTTCGATTGTAAGGAGATCTGTTCGCGAATTTGTTCATTCGCACCAATATTAAACGTTTTGATGACCGGCTCGTAGCCAACATAGCTGAAGATGATTGTATGGGTTCCTGTGAGCAGCCGGTTCAGGGAAAAGTTGCCTGTGCGGTTTGTACTTGTTCCGCCGGAGGCATCCGCTAAAAGTACGGTTGCACCAGGTAGGGGATTACCCGTTTGGCTGTCAATGATTCTTCCTGAGAGTGTTCCAAAATAGGGCCCTTCAGCCACAGCCCGGATAATTACAATAGTACCCGAAGAGAGGGTGAGATAGTCAAGCCGGAAGGGTGAAAGCAATTGTTTTAATACCAGGTGTACCGGCTGATCATTAAGCCGTTTGTAAACGTGATGGTCGCCTACAAGCTGGGGGTCGTAAACAAGGTCAATTCCGGCAACACGGGTTATTCGGTCCAGTGCCTCGCTAAGACTTTCACCGCGAAATTCAAAAGAGTAGGTTTCCCCAAGGCTGTCCTGTGCAGCAAGCTCACCACCTGCAAAGATACAGATCGGGATCAACAGCCAAATAAATTTGCGAAAACCTGCCATTGGTTTAGTTGAAAATTCTGAAACCGGTTGTGGTTTGAGTGTATCGCAGGCCTTTAACGGTGCAAATATCATCCAGAACAGATTCAACCGAAGTTGGCTGCGAATAGTAAGCGGTAAGGGCACTCTGTTCTGCTTCAGGTGCTGCCATCTCAATAGTAACATTATAGCGACGCTCCAGCTCCATCAAGATGGAGATCAATGGCTGCTCCCGGAATACAAAGCGCTGCTCACGCCATGCAAGCACATCGTCAATAGCTACAGGTTCAGGCCGGGTAGGTTCGCTTAGTTGCGGGCTCCATCTGCTTTCGTTGCCGGGTGTAATGATTACCGGATCAACCTGATTATGAGCCGGAAATAAACGTACCTCGCCACCTGTAACAGTTACCGAAACCTGCGCGTCCGGTTCATCGCGCCAGGAGCGGATGTTGAATTGCGTTCCGGTTACCTCCACAGTAGCGCCATTCGTGTTCACAATAAAGGGATTTTTGTGTGCTTCTACATTAAAATAGGCCTCTCCGTTGAACTCTATATGCCGGTTCAAAAAGGGGTATAGCCGGCTGTAACGGAGAGTTGTGCCGCTGTTCGCTTCAATTGTTGAGCCGTCACGCAGCTCGATAATTGCTATTTCACCGTATGGAACAGTGGCTGTTATGGGTACAAGGAAAAAAAGAGTGCCTGCAACAATTAGCGCAACTGCTGCCACGGCAAAACGGACATATGTGTTGATCCAGCCGGTAATTTCAGTGCCCGTACCCGGTTTATCAGGCATTAGTTCATCTTCATTTATTCTGCCATGCACAAGGCTCAGAGCATGGTCAATTTCTTCGGGAGAGATATACGTATCGGTATCTTCAGCCAAACCGGATTTTCCCCAGATCAGATTCATTTCCGGCTGAAGATTCTGACCGAACTCTTCGAGCAGATAATTTGGTAAAGTTTCCTTATGCTTGTTCTTGTCCATTGCTTTGATCCTTTACGCGATGGTATTACTCATTGTTTTGATAAGCTTCATAACAAGCGCGAAGCTGCTGAAGCGCTGTTACAATATGATTGTTTACGGTTTTGGCTGATATCTCCATAACGTCGGCTATTTCGTGGTGATTCAATCCTTCGAACCGGCTCAGTTCAAAGGCCTCTTTCTGGCGTTCCGGCAAGGAGTCTATCCATTCCCGAAACAAGTTTGCAAGCCTGTTTTCATGGGTGTGATATTCACTTAAATCTGCACCTTGTCTATCGGCGGGTGTAATGTTCATCAAATCAGTGTCCACAATTAGCCTTTCATTGTCGCGTAGAAAATTCAGGCATTGGTTTTTTACCATTCGGAATAAGAAAGACTTCAGAGACTTATCCAGATCAATATTTGTTCTCTGTTTCCAGAGTGTGATAAAAGTATCCTGCGCAATATCACAGGCAATCTGTTTTTCTTTCAGGTACAGTACGGCATACCGCACTAGTCCGGGATACATCAACCGAAACAGCTCATCAAATGCCTGTCTGTCCGATTGGCTGATCTTCTCTGCTAATACATTTATAAGTTCGCTTTCCTGATTCATGAATCCATTCTACATCATATACACATGAAAAACGATGTATACCTATTCTTGTTGAAAATTTTTAGAAGAAATGAGAAATAATCATATAGATAAACCGATTTGTGATGCTTAATGCATTTGAGCCATTGGTGAAGAATTTTTTAGAACCCGATCAGCAAGGTTTAATTACTGAGTACCTGGAAGATGAGAGGTAATTAACAAAATTTTACAATCAACTTCGCAGTATAAGTTCCTTTAATCTGTTCAGGTGCATTCGTTTAAATGGTAGCCGGGGGAGTGACCGTTTGAGGCAAAAGAAGGAACAGGGTTTGGAAGTTCAATGTTGATCAACTGTTCACAACGAACATGATTTGATTCTTATCGAATCCTTAACCCCAATTCAATCACTAAAAACAATGAAAACAGTAAAAACTTTAGGAATGCTTGCAGTTGCAGCAGTTATATTTGCAATGGCACCATTTAATGAAAAAACAGAGAAAGAGAAAGAAGGGCACCACGAAACAATCGTGGCAATTGCCGCTGAAACTGAAGCGCTCTCAACACTTGTTGCAGCAGTTGAAGCAGCAGGATTAGTTGAAACACTGCAGTCTGATGGACCATTCACTGTATTTGCACCAACGAATGAAGCATTCGCTGCACTTCCTGATGGCACTCTTGAGTCATTGCTTCTGGAAGAAAACAGAGATCAGCTCATTCAAATACTTACCTACCACGTAGTACCGGGTAAAGTAATGTCAACTGATTTGAGTGACGGAATGACTGCTGAAACAGCAGAAGGTTCAAGTGTTACTATTAATGTAAATAATTATGGTGTAACTGTAGATGGCGCATCTGTAGTACAAGCAGATGTAGAAGCAAGCAATGGCGTAGTTCACGTAATTGATACAGTTATCATCCCACAGCCGAAGTCTTCCTACTAAGGCTCTTCTATTTCAGTCCTATAATGCTTTAACTGCAATTAGGATACATTTTGTGCCAGCCGAAGGAGTTCCACTTCTTCGGCTTTTTTTATGGTTCTGATTTGGAGCTTACATTTACATGTTAAAATGGGTACGTTAATTATTGTAGATGCTTATTGATTCATCCACAAGGCTTTGTATTTTTCGATGTCGATTTATATTCTAACGATATCGATAAAATCAATGGTTTTACTAGCTGTTACTAAACAAAGTTTACTATCGAGATTAGAGCATATCTGATTTATGATCAATCAATTCATCCACTCTCTCAAAAAAACACCTGCAGGCCTTTTCAATCCATGGTATCATCAGGATAGAGAAAACGATCTTTTTCCCGAGGCACCTGCTGTTCGCCGCCGACAGCTTGAAACGTACCTGTCAGAACGTCTGAACCGTGCTAAATTTTTGTTCATAGCCGAGGCTCTGGGTTATCAGGGCGGACACTTTACAGGTATTGCTATGACATCCGAACGTATTCTCTTGGGACACCAGCGGGAGAAGTACGGAGTAGACCCGATTCATGTTTTTAAAACTTTAGTACCGCAGAGAACAAGTAAACCCGAACTGATTGATCAGGGTATGAGTGAGCCTACCGCAACCATAATGTGGGGGGCATTGATTGATCAGGGAATTGATCCATATGATGTGGTTTTATGGAATTCGGTACCCTGGCATCCGTATAACTCAAAAAAAGGGATGCTGAGTAACAGAACACCACTGTCCGGAGAAATGGAAGCAGGACTGAAACATTTAAAAAATATTCTGGCACTTTTTGCCGGCGCAAAGGTTGTAGCAGTAGGTAGAAAATGCGAGCAGAGTATGGCAGAGCTTGGAGTTGAGCATATTGGAGTGCGGCATCCGGCAAATGGAGGCGCGCCAAAGTTCAGGTCGCAGCTTTCCGGACTTTACCACACATGAAATTTAATATTATAGCATGATAAAACTTGCATCCATTTCTTATCTTAAGAGAATACAATAATCTATTCAATCATTTTTAAACCACACCAAATCAAACTCCCGATGCGAAATAAAATAGTACTCATCGTTTTAATTGCAGTTCTTACGACCGGCTGTGCGATGCTGAGAGATCTTGCAGACACTCAGCGTCCTACTATTCAGTATAGTAACATGTCCGTTCAGAGTATCAATTTTAACGGGGCTACCCTGCAATTTAACTTTGATGTGAATAATCCTAACCCTGTTGGCCTCACAGCAGATCGGTACACATATGAATTTTTTATTAACGATAACTCTTTTCTTTCGGGCAGCCAGGATCAGAATCTCAGAATAAGCAGGGAATCTGTAAGTACATTAAGTGTTCCTGTTACATTGCAATTTTCAGAAATGTTTAACACGTTTAGCACTCTCTTCAGAGACGATTCATTTGCATACAGAATTAACACGGAAGTTCAGTTCGATATTCCCGGATTGGGTGTACAGCGTCTGCCTGTGAATGCCTCTGGAAATCTTCCCATACCCAAAGTGCCGCGTTTTGAGTTTGGCGGTTTTGATGTGAAAAATCTCTCCATGTCGGGCGCTGAGATGGAAATTCGGCTCAATATTACAAACACGAACTCATTCCCGATATCCCTGACAAGAGCTAACTATCAGCTTGAAGTTAATGGACGCGATTGGCTGGATACATCCATGAGTGAACCCCTTCGGCTGGCTGAATCAGACAGTTCACAACTCGTTATTCCAATCAGCCTGAATGCTTCGCAAATGGGGAATGTACTGCTTGAAATGATGCGGGGCTCAACAAATTTCGAATACCGGTTTAGGGGTTCAGCAGATGTGGGCGCAGAGATTGAGGGCTTTAATTTTTCTGATAATATTCCATTCGATATGAGTGGTACCTTTCGGAACTGAGGGAGTTATTATAACCGGAGCCGGAGTTGAACCCATTTTCGATTGTTACTGCAGAGAGTCAGGATAGAATTTGGACAGGCACAGGGTCTAGTAATCTGGTGATGATTAATTATTAATCTTCGAAAGTATACCGCTTAATCCCGCTTCTACGTATCTCAAAACTTTCATCATAGCTAAGATGGATAGTTGTAACATTTACAATGTCAATATGTTACAACTAATTCAACTTTTTATTAAAGGAGGTCGATTGTTAAAAAAATGAAAAAAGATGAAGAATATGTTCAATTGATTGAGTTATGCAATAATTTAAACTTTATTGATAGCCCAAGAATAAAATTAAAAAAAAATAAAATGAATCGTCATAAATCCAATTTGATCTTCCGAATACTCCCACTTCTGTTGATATTGCCGTTACTGGCATGTTCCGAGAATGTTGAAATAGAGCCACAGGTTAATAATAATTCTGATGAGAATTTTGAATACAGTACTGACTTCTATTTTCCAGTGCCAGACGAAGTGGGTGAAATTCATGAATCTGAAGAGTTAACATTTCAGGTACAAACTGTAGTAAGCGATCTTGATGTAGCCTGGGGAATGGCATTTCTGCCTGATGGAAAGATGCTTGTAACTGAGCGTGATGGAAACCTGAGACTTGTTCGCGAAGGTGCTTTGGTTGATGCCCCTGTCGCCGGAGTACCTGATGTTTATGCGCGAGGGCAGGGCGGTCTGCTTGATATCGTTCTTCACCCCGATTATGAAGAGAACGGGTGGATTTACATGAGTTACTCCAAGCCGGGCTCCGGTGGAGGAATTACCGCTATTATGAGAGCAAAGTTTGATGCTGACGCCCACTCGCTTACTGATGTGGAAGATGTATACGTTGGGCGGCCCTTCACCGATGCGCGGCACCATTTTGGAAGCCGAATTGTGTTTGACCATGACGGTTATATGTTTTTCTCCATTGGTGATCGCGGCGATATGAATACTGCTCAGGATATCTCAAACTCACATGGCAATCTTTTCAGATTGTATGATGACGGCACAGTGCCTGCAGATAACCCTTTTGTAGGAACAGATGGACTTGATGAGATTTATGCTTACGGATTAAGAAACATTCAGGGCATGGCTGTACATCCTGAAACCGGAATGGTATGGAGCAATCTCCACGGGCCGCGCGGTGGCGATGAGCTTAATGTTCACAACAAGCCCGGGGCAAATTACGGATGGCCGGAAATTACTTATGGAATCAATTATAACGGAAGTATTATAACCGAAGACACTGAAAAAGAAGGAATGGAACAGCCGGTTATGCACTGGACACCATCCATAGCTCCATCAGGAATGGCATTTGTTACGAGTGATAAATATCCTGCCTGGAGAGGAGACGTTCTGAATGGAGCGCTTGCTTTTCAATTGATTTCAAGAATTGTACTGGATGGTGAAGAGTATGTGCATGAAGAACGGATTCTGGAAGGAATTGGCCGAATAAGAGATGTAAGAGAGGCACCCGATGGGTTTATCTATTTCAGTAATGAATCCAACGGAACTATTAGCAGAATTATACCTGTAGATTAGTTTGGTATAGCAGCGGATAATTTGAAGCTGTTTTCAATACAAGAAATGTGAAAGCCCTGCATTATTTATACAGGGCTTTTTTTTATGATTGAACCCTGTATTGCAAATCTAATCCAATTCTTTTATAGCTGTTGCGAGCTCTTGTAAAGACTTCTTCGCATCACCGA